>NZ_JQLW01000006.1:0-355000 GCF_000744415.1 Ghiorsea bivora | reverse complement strand
GCATCTAAGGCGCAAGATATCAATGTTTTTGTACCTGATTTGGCATACTGTACTGATAATGCTGCAATGATTGCTTATGCGGGTGCCTTGCGCTTTCAACAAAATGATAAAATAACAAATGATTGGGATGCCAATCCACGATGGAAATTAACAGACCTAACATAAAAAGGCTACTGTAGAAATACAGTAGCCTTTTGTAATATTGTGTTACGTGCTTAATTTAGCTTACGTCGTACTAGAAATACAGTACCTAGCAAACCAAGGAACATCAAACCTTGTGTGCCCAAGCCTGTAGTCATGCAATGTAGACCTCCCGCTGTTCCTGAGTCACCAGTGGCTGCAGCTGCTCCTAAAATCAACGGGGTTGGAGGGGTTGTTGTTACCGAGAATTTGCCAGCAACGTAACCAGTACCATCTTTAGCTGTAATACGTGTTGGCACTGTAACATATGTGTCTACTGAAGCATAAGTATCAACAATAACATTAGTATAAATATCAATACCTGTGTAAATATCAACATTTCCAATATATGCATAAGCTCCAATTTGAGCATAAGCCCCAATAACGGCATAATCATCAACAACAGCATAAGCATCAATTTGCGCATAAGGTTCAATGATTGCCAGTGGACTTACTTTTGCGTAAGGATCAACGGTAGCAGTTACGGGTACATTTGTAGCACCACCGATGGAGATAGGGCTATTGGTGTATTTAGTTATAGCTTCTTGTTGAAAAACTGCGGTGCTGTATAGGTCAAAAACACCCTCATCATTAATTGTGATATTTACGCTACCATTTGAAATGTTAGCAATGAAACCACTATCTGCACTATTTGCAGGCAACTGAGGAATAACAGTGCCTGTGTTGTCGTAGAAGGTGATAACAGCGTCAGCTTGAGCACCACCATCTTTAAACATAAACTCTGTGGTGCTAAGTGCAGGGGCTATAGAGTTGTATGGTGATATAAAATCAACGGTGCCGCCTAATGCGATCACTGGTGTACCTGCTTGTAAAGAAAGAGTGCTTACGGGACCGCCCGTGACCGCTTTGGCTGTAATGCCAGTGGCTGTTTGATCAGGTGTTATTAACGCGGGAGTGGATGTTTTATAGTTAAGTAATGAACCTGCAAAAGCTTCTTGCTGATTGCTAAAACCATCGCCATCGGAATCTAAAGGTGCCAAGCTATTGTAAGCATTAAGTAGTGAACCTGCTAAGTCATCATTAGAACGTTGTCCAAAAGCAACACCAAATGAAGTTGTGACATTGTTTTCAGTTGCGGGGGAGCTTGAGTGGCAGGTTGAACATGAAATCATATTCACGCCAACTAATGTGCCTCCTACATGGTAGGTTGCAGGTGCAGCTGCAGGGTAATATGGTTTTGCAGTGGTAACTGTTGCAAACAGAGTGCTAGATAGTAAAACACCAGTTGTCAGTATATGTGTTGTCCTTAACATGGATATTTCTCCTTTAAATGTATTGTAATTTAAACTGAATATTATTTTTGAATGGTGAAACTTAGCGGACAAATTTTAAGAAAACATGACAGATGTCACAAAAGTGTCTAAAAGGTATGTATATAGTGTGCGCAAATGGATTACTTAGTGATAAGTGCTGGACAGTGAGGCTGTTTTGTTGTTCAATTTGACACAGATATAGATTTGAGCAGACTCAGTATTATTAATAAGTAGAGGGGATAACATGATTTCAAAACATTATTCAAGAATGGCGTTGGTGGCTGTTGCAGCAGCAAGTTTGGTATTTGCAGGCTGTGGTGGAAAAAAAGATGATGTGACTATGGACGGGCATGCTGGCAAGTCTAGCAGCGAAATGTCTTCGGATATGAATGGTGCAAATGGTTCAAGTAGCACACAATCAGCAGGAAACTTGGTTGCAAAACCTGCAACAAATTCTGTTTATTTTGCTTTTAATAGTGCTGAAGTAAATAGTTCTGGAAAAACTGTGTTGGCAGAATATGCAGCTTGGCTGAAAGCGAACAAAGATGTGAAGGTTACAGTTGAAGGCAATTGTGATGAGCGCGGTAGCCGTGAATATAACTTGGCACTAGGTGAAGAACGTGCGAAAGCTGTGAAAGCTGAGTTGGTTGCGAATGGTGTAAGCCCTATGCGCATTGATACAGTTTCATTTGGTGAAGAACGCCCTGTATGCACACGGTCTGGTGAAGCTTGTTGGGCACAAAATCGTCACGGTGATATTGTTAACCGTTAATTTTAAGGTTTAAGATGAAGCTTTTGTTTCTTATTAGATTAAAGCCACCGATTTTGTCGGTGGCTTTGTTGTTGGTGTTGTTGACAGGGTGTATGGTTGATAAACAACCTGATGCATGGTTGGCGGATAAAGATTTGGTGATACAGTCTTTACAAGATGCACATACCAATAATGCTAAGCTCAAACAAAACGTTGAGCTTTTGGATCAACGTGTGATTTATTTGGAAACAGAGCAGGCGAAGCAAGATAGTAAAATTCGAGCATTGGAAGCAACGTTGGCAAAAAAAGAACATGCCAAAAAGCAAGCGAAGAAAAAGAAAGCAGTTAAAAAACAATCCAAAATACTGAATGATAAGTTAGATAAATTGTCAGCTAAGCTTAATCCAGCAGTGGTGAAACCTGTTGAAGCCAATGCTGCAGCCTTGGCAGAAAAAAATGCTTACACAGCAGCTTATTTGGCATTAAAGAGTGGGCGTTATGATGAATCGTCTTATGGTTTTAGTGCTGTAATTCAAGCACATCCTGAAGGTATATATACTGACCAAGCTTATTACTGGTTGGGTGAAAGTTTAATTGCGCAACATAGGGATAAAGAGGCGGTTGATGCTTTTAAGCTTGTTGCAAATAAGTATAAAAAGAGTCCAAAACATGCTGCGGCATTATTGAAGTTGGCATCGGTATACATAACACTTCATCAACCCAAAAATGCACGTTCTGCATTGGAGCGTGTGATTAAAGAACATCCTGATAGCCGTTCAGCAGAAAGAGCGCGTATTCAACTGGATAATTTAGCTAAGAAAAGTGGAGTGAAAAATAAATAGTCCACTTGCGAAATCACTTCGCATCCATGAAATTTATCAAAGTGTACAAGGAGAAAGTACATTGGCGGGTATGCCATGTACTTTCATTCGCCTTGCGGGATGCCCCTTGCGCTGTGTGTACTGTGATACGCCCCAAGCGATTCCTTTAGATTCAGGGCAAAACATAAACTTAGACACTATTTTGAAAGATTTACCTCAGCCTTTAACACCCATTGCCCTTGTTACAGGAGGGGAACCGATGGCACAAAAGTATTGTATTGCATTGTTAGAAGCGTTGCTTCCCGTGTATAAACATGTGCAATTGGAGACTGCGGGTGCTCATGATATATCCAAAGTTCCTGAACAGGTGGCAATTATTTTGGATATAAAAACACCTGGAAGTGGTGAGGTGAAACGTAACCGTTGGCAAAATATGCAACATTTACGAGAGAATACAGAAATTAAGTTTGTGCTCACAAATCGAGAAGATTATGTATGGGCAAAAGATATAATGGCGACTTATGACTTGGCAAAGCAATGCACAGTATTAATGTCGTGCACTTGGGGTTCGCTTGAGCCTAAAGACTTGGCTGCATGGATTGTTGAAGACAACTTGCCAGTGCGATTGCAATTGCAGCTCCATAAATATATTTGGGATGCGGAGGCAACAGGCGTATGACAGGGAAAGCTGTGGTATTATTATCAGGCGGATTGGATTCAGCTACGGCATTGGCATGGGCAACACAGAAGCAGGGTTGGGAATGTTATAGCATCGCTTTTGATTATGGGCAGCGGCATCACATTGAACTGCAAGCATCGGCAGATATTGCAAAAGCTTTTGCAGTGAAAAAACATCAGGTGATTGCTGTGGATTTACATGCGATTGGGGGCTCAGCCTTAACCAGTGAAATGGATGTACCTAAAGATCAAGTTGAAAGCCAAAGCATACCCTCGACTTATGTGCCTGCACGTAACCTTATTTTCCTGTCGCTTGCTTCGGCATTTGCTGAAACTGTAGGTGCAAACAAATTGGTGATAGGTGCAAATGTGGTGGATTATTCAGGTTACCCTGATTGTAGACCTGAATTTCTTGATTCATTTGCGAAAACGGTTGCTTTAGGTACCAAAGCAGGGGTAGAAGGCGCTGATTTTGAAGTAGTTGCTCCCTTATTACATTTGGATAAGTCAGAAATTATTCAAATGGGTTTAGCCTTGGGGGTAGATTATGCCATGACCCGCTCATGTTATGACCCTAAAGAAGATGGTAGCCCTTGCGGACATTGCGATTCATGTCATTTTAGAAACCAAGGTTTTGCTGCATTGGGGAAAAGAGACCCGCTGTTAGGGAAGCACTGACTTTTGGCAGAATACCAATAAATAAGCATCTCTTTAGGTTAATGTTTTAACCACCGCGATTTCATCACAATGGCTAAATTTGGGGCAATGCACACAAACTGTCCAAATTTTATGCGGTAAACTTTCTTTGGCGACCACGGTATAACCTTGAGATAGAAAGAATTTATCGATATAAGTTAAGGCAAATACTCGGGTAATGCCCAATTTGCGGCTCATGGCTTCACATGTTTTGACCAACTGGTGACCAATGGACATACGTTGTGCCTTGGGCGAGACCACTAACGAACGGATTTCAGCCAAATCTGAGTCATAAACATGCAGTGCAGAAACGCCCAATACCACCTCATCTTTAACCGCTACGACAAACTCTTGCAAATGTTCGAAAATATCATCTAAGTCACGGCTAATCAGTGTTTTATCGTGCATGAAAGGCAGCATTAAAGCATAAATTTGTTCAACATCTTGGGCTTGTGCAGGGCGCACTTCAATTGTTGGGCTTCGCATCAAGTTTGCCCGCGTTTAAGCATGGTTGCGGCATGGCTAAGGCTTTCATCATTCACACCACCCAACATACGTGCAATTTCGGATGTACGTTGTTCGTTTGTAAGTAATGTTAAATTGGTACGTGTGCGGTTGTCTTTCACAGATTTTTCAATGGCAACCTGATGGTGGGCACATGCAGCAACTTGCGGTAAATGTGATACAACCAATACTTGGCGCTCGCTACCCATATTACGCAGCAATTCACCTACACACCAGCCTGTTTCACCACCAATACCGACATCGACTTCATCAAAAATAGCGGTGTCAGGCTCATTTTCTAATGCTCCACAGCCTTTGAGGGCTAAAACTAAACGGCTTAACTCGCCACCCGATGCTGTATCTGCCAAGCTTTTGAATGGTTCGCCAATATTTGCAGCGGCAAGCAATTGAATATCATCCCAACCATCGGTTTTCCATGTGTTTTTATCACTACGTGGTTCAATGCTTGCAGATAACTGCATATTTTTAAGCCCCAATTGATTTAAAAAAGGGCGCAGGTTTTGAACAAGTTTGTCTGCTGCCTGAATACGAGCTTGGTGAAGTGCTTTTGCTGCTTCTTGATAAGCTGTTTCCAGTGTTTTTTGTTGAGCAAGTAGGGCTTCTTCATCCCAAGATGCTGTATCCAAGGCGCTCAGAGCTTCTTGCCACTGGTTGACGAGTATTAAGAGCCCATTCTCATCGGTATCATGCCTGCGTTTGGCAGCTCTTAAGTCGGCAAGTCTATCTTCGGCTTGCTGTAAACTTATGGCATCAACGTGGCTGTCCAAAACCTCTTGTAAATAGGGTGATACTTCGCTGGCAAGCGCATCCATTTGCGTGAGTAAAGCATAGGCTTCTTGTAAACTAGGGTGATGCTCTGCAATGGATTCAACTTGGTGAATGATTTCACCCAACAGGTTACGTACAGTTACTTCTTGTTCATCAAATAAATTAAGGGCGGTTGCTGCAGCCTGTTGTACTTGTTCAATGTTGCGCCCTGCTTCACATTCGGTTTCTAGTTTGTCTTCTAAACCATCTTCAATATCTAATGCTAATAAACGTTCACTTTCTTCGCGCATCCATGTTTCTTTTTCAAGTGCATTATCACGATTGCCATGCAAGTCGCGTAGTCGTTTATTGATTTCAGAGAGCTGTGTATATGCCTTTTGCACTGCCTGTTTTACTGTCGGTTCAACGCGTGCATCAATAATCTGTTGTTGGAACTCAGGTTGCATCAGGGTTTGGTGCTCATGTTGCCCATGTAAATCAAAGCAAATGGTACCGATTTGTTTTAATACACCAGCAGCAGTAGGTATGCCATTCACCCATGCCTTTGAGCGACCTTCAGCAGTGATGACACGGCGAATGATAATGCCATCATCGGCATCAATATCTTGTTCTTTGAGTAGCTGAAGTAGACGCGTATCTTGGGAGTCAATTTCAGCAATGACCTCAGCTTTTTCTGCACCGTGGCGCACCCAGTCCGCATTGGCACGTGCGCCAAATACTGCACCCAAAGCATCCACCAGAATTGATTTTCCAGCACCTGTTTCGCCTGTAAATACAGTCATACCTTTATTCAGCTCGAGTTCGATGCGTTCAAAAAGTGCAAACTGGCGTACATGCAGTGAAACAATCATGATTGTTGCCCCGCCCAACCCAATTTGTTGCGTAATACCTCAAAATAATGCCAATGTTCCAAATAAACCAGTGTGATATCACCTGTGCGTTTGATACATACTTGATCACCTAAGTTTAAGGTGGAGTGGACTTGCCCATCCAAGTTGAGGGCGGCTGGTGCTGGGCTATCAATGAGGTTCAGTTTAATTTCATCATAAGACGGTAAAATAATCGGTCGATTGGATACGGTATGTGGACAAATGGGAACCACGCTAATGGCTTCAATTTCAGGGTGAACAATCGCACCACCTGCGGATAATGCATAAGCTGTTGAGCCTGCTGGCGTTGCCAAAACCAAACCGTCGGCGCGTAAACGAAAAACAAACTGCTTGCGGGCATACATTTCAAACTCAATCATGCGTGGGTGGTCGTTGCGTTGTAAGACTACATCATTCATCGCCAGCCCTGAGCTCAGGGTGCTTCCATCACGGATGACATCAACTTGTAAAGCAAAGTGTTTTTTTACTTTAAACTGACCTGCCAAGACTTCATCCATGACATCAAACATATTGCTTAAAGGTGTGTCGGTTAAAAAACCCAAGCGACCAAGGTTGATACCAAGAATAGGTACACCTGAGCCGACAAAACAGCGCCCAGTTTGTAGTAAGGTGCCATCACCACCGAGTACAACCATGAGCTCAACATGTTTTGGCATATCCACAAGTGGAACACTTTGTGCATCACTGTGATTGGCAATTTGCGGGGTAACAAACACGTGCAGTTCTTTTTTTTGTAACCACGTGCTTAGTTCGCACGCTGTTTTTAGTGCAAAGTCATCATGTCGTTTGGCAACAATGCCAATACGTTTCATTTCGTTGTCACTACGCCGCCAACCCAGTGGTCAGGTTGTTTGTGGCATTGGAAACATTGGTTTGCTTTGGGGTGTCCTAGTGGTTGAGGTTTTACGCCATCTACACCGTGGCATGTCATGCATTGCTCGCGTGATGTTACGTTATCGTGCATAACATCATCAGGGACAGCTTTGGTGGTTCGCTCTTTGGCACCCAAGGTGAGAAAGGTGATGACAATGGCTACAATCACAATAAATACGGTATCACGTTTACTGATTTTCATGGTTTTTTTTGTCCTTTAACATGTGTTCAATTTGATTTCTTACGCTTGCTATTCTTTTTTTGTCAATCCCGCTAATGCATATTTTTCCTGTTGGTTGTTTGCCACACCGACCAGGGTATGAACCGATTTCAATATCAGGATTACTGCTTTGAATTTTACCAAGTTCTCGCGCAAAGCTACTTTCAGGCAGGCTAACTTCAATTTCTTGGCGTATAAATGTTTTACCTGTGGTGAAGTGGGTTAATACGGATTCCAATTGTGAGGCGAAAATATGGGGTATGCCTGCAAAGACATAAACATTTTGAATCAATGCACCAGGGCATATCGATTGTTCACAGATGATAGGTTTTGCACCTTGCGGTAAACGCGCCATGCGGCGGCGACCTTCAGTGAGCGCGTCTTCACCATAGAAGTTTGTCATCAATTGGATGGTTTCTGCATGTTCAAGCAATGGCACATCAAAAGCATCGGCGACACTTTGCATGGTAATGTCATCATGGGTGGGGCCAATACCGCCACTGGTGATGACTGCATCATATTGTTGATGTAGGCGTTGTAAGGTGTTGATAATGGTTTCTTGAATATCAGGAACAATAGCAACTTCGCTTAGTTTGCAGCCTACATCAAATAATGTTTTAGCTGCAAACCAAGCGTTAGCTTCGCGTGTGAGCCCTGATAATACTTCGTTGCCAATAATAAGAATGGCAACGGATTGAAACGAGGTTGTATTGTGTTCGGCATGAGGCATGCCTAAAGCCTAGCGGCGGTTACGTAATGCTGCAATACGATCTTCAATGGTTGGGTGCGTTGCAAACAAACCTTTCATGCCACCATGTGCGCCATAAATTTTCATGGTTGCAAGTGCATCTTCACGTGCTTCGCGTTGTTGCCATTCCACAGATTGACGGGATAAAGCATCAATTTTTTGCAATGCACTAATCATGGCATCTGCACCTAAAGCATCAGCGGCATAGGCATCAGCTTTGAACTCACGTTTACGTGAAAAGGCAAAAATAACAATAGATGCAAGAATGGATAACATAATTTGTAACACGATATCCACAATGAAATACACCATATGACTTGGCTCACCATCACGCGCTACAGCATTGGCAACAAAACGTGCAATAATGCTGGCTGCAAAATATACCATGGTGTTCATCAGCCCTTGTAATAATGTGGTGGCAACCATATCGCCATTGGCAATATGTCCAACTTCATGCGCCAACACAGCTTTAAGTTCTGCATCACTTAGACTGGTTGCTAAACCAGAGGAAACAGCCACCATGGAATTATTACGGCTAGGGCCAGTGGCAAAGGCATTGGGCACATCATCCCAATATACCCAAACTTCAGGCATTTTAATGCCTTCGCGCTCTGCCAATGCTTTTACAGTATTGTAGACTAGTTTTTCTTTGGGGGTTGTTGGGTTGGTTACTTGTTGCATTTTATAGCCACGTTTGGCAAACCATTTGGACATCCATAGTGAAATAAATGCACCACCAAAACCAAAAACAGCAGCAAACATCAATTGACGAGCTTCAAAACTTCCACGGACATCGATACCGAACATGGGCAAGATAAAATACACCAAAATATTGGCGCTGATTGCCAAGGTGACCATGATAAGAATGTTGGTAATCACCAATAAGGCTATGCCTTTAAATGACTTCATGTGTGAAACTCCTTTTTAATTTTATAATTTCTTAATGTGTAGTAATGTATGGTTTGCATACTGGGAATTCAAGCCCATGCAAACTATGACTATAACCATTTCACATCAATACGTGGCTTGCTACGGTTATAGGTGTTAAATCTAGATTAAAACAGGTGAATGATTTTGAGCAATCCGAATAAGGCAGTGATGAATAACAAACCTTTTCCACTGAAAAGGTATTACATTTTATATGCGGGTATTGGTGGTATTGTTTTTTATGCCATGTTGTTTTCATTCTTTATCCATGCCGAACGTCATGCCCTGCATCAGCAATATATTAAGAACTTGGTTGAAAAAGGGAGCACCTTTTATCGTGATGTGTACCGCGATGTATTGGAAGAAAACCATTCTAGTTTTGAAACTATTAAGTCGGATGACGTAAGACACAAGCTTAGAGATAAAATGGAAGAACTGATTACGACTGATTTTGGTTTTGCTAAAGTCAATGTGTTTAATCGAAAAGGCGTGATTCTATATGACTATGAGAATCAAACAAATGAGGGTGACTTGTATGATGATATTGGTGGTGAGGGTTTTCAGTTAGCGCTTCAAGGTAAAACTTTTTCTAAGCAGGAGGAGGAGGACGGCAAGCGTTTTATAGAAGTATATATTCCTGCATTTGATTTGGATACAAAGCAAGTGGTCGGCGTGATGGAAATTTATGAAGATGTGACCCGCTTTGAAGATATGGTGTATGAGGCATTGAAGGAGGCCTTGGTTATTCCGACTTTAATTTTTCTGCTGTTTAATATCATGCTGTTTTGGATTGTGTTTAAGGCTGATAAAGTGATTACAATGAATACTTGCTTGCTGATTAAAGTGCGTGAACACATGGAAAAATACTTATCCAAGTCAACCACAGAAGCAATTTATAACTCGGTTACAGAAGAAACAGAGTTGTTTAAGGGTGAAATACAAGATATTGTCATATTTTTCTCGGATATTCGTGGTTTCACCAGTTATTCAGAGCATGAAAAACCTGAAGTTGTGGTTGAAAACTTGAATAAACTTTTTGAGTTGCAGGCTGATATTATTCATAAATATGATGGTGTGATTGATAAATTTGTGGGTGATGAAATCATGGCGATGTTCCCTAAAGATAAGTCGCAATATGCTGTGCAAGCAGGGTTAGAGATTCAACAAGCCATCAAAGATAGCCAAGATGTAAATTTTGATGTGGGTGTGGGTGTGCATTATGGTGAAGCCCTGCTTGGTTCGATTGGTACGCATGACCGCCGTGATTACACAGTGATTGGTAATATCGTCAATACAGGCGCACGTTTTTGTGGTGCAGCCAAAGGTGGTGAGGTGATTATCAGTGATGTGGTTTATCAGCAGCTTGACAAGCAATATCAAAAGTATTTCACTTTAAGTGAGCCTTTAAAACTTAAAGGTAAACAAGAAACGATTGTGACCTATGTGGGGAAAGTTTAGTTCGCAAGATTGCTCAAGATACATTTTATTGTGATTGGTTGCCACAAAGTGGGTAGGAGCTATGTGATTGTCCTATTGTCTTTCACTATATAAAACGGTTTCCCGATGTTCAGGAACATGAATTGGTGACGGATATTTATTTACCGCTTAAATAAGATTCACGGGGTGGAGAGCGTTATGCCTTCGCCCCGTTTGTCTGATGCACCAATGACTTGTCCTGTTTTGGTGTTCCACATGATGGCATGCATATTGCCATAGTTGCGGATTTCTTTGAACTTATGTCCTTTGTTTTGTAATTGTTTAAGTAGCTTGGGGGTAAATGCACCTTGTTCGTGTTGCACGACATCAGGTAAATATTGATGATGGAAACGCGGTTTATTTATCCATGCGCTCACATTGCTGCCACCCTGCATAAATTCCAAACCTGCAAGCAATACCATGCTGATAATTCTAGAGCCGCCAGGTGTGCCGACAATAAATGTTCTATGTTTATCTAAGATAAAAGTAGGGCTCATGGAAGATAACATACGTTTGTGCGGGGCAACGGCATTGGCTTTGCCTTGGACTAAACCGTAGGCATTGGGTTTGCCGACTTGGGTGGCGAAGTCGTCCATTTCATCGTTGAGCAAGATACCCGTTCTTGGGGATACATAACCCGAGCCAAAGCCATAGTTAATCGAAAGTGTGGCGGCGACCATATTGCCTTCTTTATCAATGATAGAAAAGTGGGTGGTATCCACGCCGTTGCCTGAGGGGTCGGCAGTAAAGCTTGAGGATGGTGTTACTCTTTTCATGCTGATTTGGGTGCGCAGTTTTTGTAGGCGCTTTTCATTGCGTAGGTCAGGAATAGCTACGAAATCACGATCACCCAAATATTGGTTACGGTCTTTGTAAGCAAGTTTCATGGCTTCGATGATGAGGTGTGTCCGTGCTTCTTCTGAAAGTTTATTGAGCTTATCATTTTTTAGAATACCAAGGGTTTCTGCGAGCGTAATGCCACCCGATGAAGGAAGGGCTGCTGAAATCCACTGAAAACCTTGGTATTGGAAGTGAACAGGCTCGCGTTCAATCACACGATATGCTTTGAGGTCGTCCAATCGAATCAAACCACCATCTTTTTTCATGTCGGCAACCAAGCGTTTGGCCGTTTCACCGCGATAAAAATCATCAGCACCATGTTGGGTAAATCGTTCTAATGTGCTGGCAAGTTCAGGCTGTTGAATAAGGTTTCCTATATTGGGCACTTTGCTTTGATGTAGAAAAATATTTTTGGCAGCATTGGTTTCTAACACATCTTTTCGCCACAGGGCAACCCGTTGGTAGTGTTTACTCACTTTAAACCCATGTTTAGCAATGTGGATAGCAGCCTCAGCATCACGTTTTCTATCTAGGTTTCCGTATGTTGTGATTAAGCGGTCTATGCCTGCAATCAAACCAGGTACGCCTGCGGACTGGGGACCATTAATGCTGGATTGGATTTTATAAATTTCGCCATTGCCTGCCAAGGTGGGTGACATTTCTCGGGCATCTAACATGACATACCGATTTTCTTTGGCGATATACAATAAAAAGAATCCACCGCCACCAATACCAGAACCTGTTGGCTCAGCAACGCCAATGGTGAGTGCCAAAGCAGCAGCGGCATCAAAGGCATTGCCACCTTGTTTGAGTATATCAATGCCAGCTTGGGTGGCGAGGGGGTGGGCTGATGCAACCATGTTTTGTTTGGGTAAGGTGGTTGCGTAGGCTGCTTGTGAACATGCTAGGATAAGTATAATGATGAGTGTTTTCATAGGGGTGATATAACTATGATGTTAGTGGAAACTCAAGAGGAAAGGTGTAATTTCGACCGAAGTGGAGAAATCTCAGGCCCTTCGACTACGCTCAGGGTGACAGATATTGTGTTTGGTATGTTTCTTTTTTGTGCTTTCATTGCGGCGCAGTCTGAAAAAAGGGGGGTAGAGATTGATGAAGACTCAGGTATATCGCTGTAACATGGAGGCATTGCCCAATAAGCCGCCGCTATGCACATATAATATAGTGCCTTGAATTTCTTGCTTGTGGTTTAACAGGGTTTGCCACATGAGTGGGGCATAAAGCAGGTCAAATTCAATGCCTGCTTGTTTGAGTGATTGGTAAGTTTCTAGGAATTCAGGGTAGGGTTTGGCAAAGCGATATTTATGTTTGGGTTCAAGTAATTTGAGGTTGTTAGGCATAGTGCCGAGCAATTGCATTTGCTGTTGTAAATATACATTATCACCCACCAACGCGGTGGTCAGCACTCGGCAATCGGACAGGTGTTTGGCGAGATAAAAAGCTGTTGTGCCTGTACCTGATGGGGTGACGACATGTAAGTCTTGTACGCCTTGATGGGTTTGCCATTGTTTGATTTCGTCTGCCAAGGCTGTGATGCCTTGCTCAGCTAATGGGTCAGCGCCACCTTGAGGAATGAGTAATGTTTTACCATGGCTTTGCAGTTGGTTAATGGTTTGTTTGTAATCTTCGGTTGCTATGAGCCGTATACCCAAATGCAATGCCATTTTCAGGTTTCCCAACGGTTGTGTTTTGAGTTTGTTTGGTAGTGGTTTGCAATAATATTCAAACTTCCAGCCCTTCTGTTGGCATAAAGCGGCAATGGATAACATGGCATTGGATTGCGTGCCACCATAGGAAATAATAGTGTTATAAGTTTCAGGGGGTGTTTGTAGTAGGGTATAAAGCTTGCGGTATTTGTTACCACTGAGCAGTGGGTCAATCAATTCATCACGTTTGACGAAGCAATTCAGCCCTGGAAAGTGAAAAGGTGTGATGCCGCTTAGCATTTTTTATTCACCGCAGAGTACGCAAAGTTTATTGATTAAGAATGGTGTGAAAGAATCAACTATGTGGTAGCTGCACCAATATTTATTGCACCTTAATCGCTGCAAAACCCTCTGCGTAACTTTGCGTACTCTACGGTTCAATCTGTAACCCGTTGCTCAAATAATCGGTGAATACCTGTGGGTACAGCCAAACCTTCCCAAGATGTAAACCACTGACCATGACCTGTTGGTTCAGATTGTTCATCCTTTAAATACAAATGAATACGGCGGTGGGTGAGTTGATGAACAAGGTTTGGTTTGTGTTTGGGTTTTGCAGCTAATTCAATAATGGGTGGTGTCCAAAGCCCTGCCCAGATGCCGTTTTCCGGGCGTTGTTCCAGCCAAATGCCGTGTTGTTGATGTTGATGTACAAACACTTGCCAATATACATCTTTCATCTTGATGGTGGATGTTTTTTTCAGTGGCTCAGTAAATGCAGACTGGCATGTGGAAGTCATAGGGCAGGTTTCACAGTTGCGCTTTCTAGCTTGGCAAAGGGTTGCGCCCAGCTCCATCATGGCTTGGTTCCATGTATCAGGTTGATTGCATTGGTCGATATAGTTTTGTGCCAATTGCCACAATGCTTTTTCGTTTAAATCATCTTTTTGCCAAGTTGATAGCACACGTTTTACATTGCCATCCAATACAGGTGTTGCTGTTTGAAAACAAAACGAAGAAATCGCACCAGCCGTGCTTCGTCCAATACCTTTTAGGCTTAAAATATCTTCAAAGTTTGCAGGAAACACGCCATTAAAATGTTTTGTAATATGTTGAGCTGCTTCATGGATAAATCGGGCGCGACGGTAGTAACCTAAACCTTCCCATTGTTTGAATACATCATCGATATGTGCAGCAGCCAGTGTTTTTATATCAGGAAAAACTTCAAACCACTCGGTATAACGAGGCAATACAGTTTTGACCTGTGTTTGCTGTAACATAATCTCAGAAATCCAGATGTGATAGGGGTCTTTACTGTGTCGCCATGGTAAATCACGAGCACTGTGCTGGTACCAATGAAGCAGGTTGTGAATGTTTGTTTTCAACTATAAACGGCGGAATACAGCACGATCTTCCACTACTTCGAACACAAAGAAAAAGTTGGCGCGTTCCAATCCCCAAGAGCTTGGTAATGGTTTGAAGGGAGCTGCGGCGTGTACGGCGGCGACTGCACTATCATTCAATGCACGGCTGGGGCTGGGTTGTACGACTTTAATGCCAGCAAGCTCCCCATTGTTGTTGATTGATACGCGCATTAAAACGCGTCGTTCATTCTGGCTAAGCTGGTTCATATGCTGACCTGCAGGTTGCCATTGTTCTTCCAATGCCCGCACCAAACCCTGAGCATAAGGTGCATATTTGGCTTCACGGGTATTGATACCAATGTCTGCTTCTTTGGATAAAAGTTGTTTCATGCGCCGTTCGCGGTCGAATTCGCGGGAAAATTGGGTAAGTGCTGCCGAGGCAGGCATCAAGTTGGCTAAAGGAATGTAAGGAGTGGGTTTAGTTGTTGGTTTCTTGGCTGTTTTAGGTGTTTTATGGGGTGTTAATAATGAAGGTACATCGCTTTCGCGGCTCAAAATACGCGCATTACGTTTGTTTTGTTGTTGTGGAATGGCAGGTGTTTGCGGTTGTTGAGGTGTTAAAGGGCGAGGTTTTTGCCTTGGTTTATGTTGTACTGCGGCACTGGGTGCACGGGCAGCCCTTGTTCTATCATCGTGGGCATTGATTTGTTGCCCTGTACTATTTTTATTGGAAATTGTTTTGGCATTCGATGGTGATGTTTTTGCCGAGGTTTGGTTGTCATCAAGCAACACAACATCCATGATGGGTGGTGTTTTCTTTTTGCTTATAGGGGCTTCATTTTTGTTGAATGTAATCAACCAAGCTAAAAATAGGTGCACAGCAAGTGATGCAAGTAACGCAAGGACAAGCTTTCGCTTATCAATGCGCCAATCAACGATTCTTACTGCGGTGTCTGCGTACATGCGACTAAGCTTAACTTTTAAGGGCTGCGATGCCAGTTTTGATGCGCTTTAAGGTCTCATCTTTGCCAAGTAAACCCAAGGTCACATCAATGGGTGGGGATACAGGTACACCTGCAATCAAAATCCGAATGGGTTGCGCAAGTTTACCCATGTTTACGTCTTCAGCTTCACAAATATCAGCAATCCATTGGTGTGCTGCTTCGCCAGACCAGTTTTCAGATTCAGCTTTACTAATGAATGTATCCAACAAAGCCCAAGTACCTTCTTTAAAATTCTTTTTCACTGCTTTTTCTTGGTATTCTGTTGGTGCGACATAAAACATGCGTGCACCATCGGCAAGTTCAATCATGTTTTTGCTTCGCTCTTGAAGGGCAGGAATCACATCAACCAAGGCAGGACCATTTGAAGTGTCCAACTTTAGGAAATAATTCACTTCATCCACCAAATCCGCAGGTTTGGATGCTTTAATCCAATGGGCATTCAGCCAGTCGAGTTTATCTTGGTCAAAGCGTGATGGGCTTGCACCTACATGTGCCAAGTCAAAGTATTCAATCAGTTGTTCACGGCTAAAGACTTCATCATCACCATGTGACCAACCCAAACGTGCCAAATAATTGTTCACTGCATGTGGCAAATAACCCTTTTCACGGTATTCAGTAATCGCAACTGAGCCATGACGTTTAGACATTTTTGCACCATCAGCGCCATGAATCAGTGGGATATGGGCAAATTGTGGTACATCCAAACCAAGGGCGTTATAGAGTTGAATTTGGCGCGGTGTATTGTTTAGATGGTCTGAGCCGCGCACTACATGGGTAATGCCCATATCGGCATCATCCACAACTACTGCTAAGTTATAAGTGGGTGTGCCATCGGTGCGCATAATGATTAAATCATCAATTTCTTCATTGGGAAAACAGACATCACCCAGCACCAAGTCTTTGACCCAAGTTTCACCATCTTCAGGTGATTTGAAACGAACTACGAATGGGGTGTCTTGTTCTTCAGTCAAATTACGGCAAGTGCCATCATACATGGCTTTTTTGCCTTCAATGCGTTGTTTTTCGCGCATGCAGTCTAAACGTTCTTTGCTGCAATAACATTTATAAGCTTTGCCTTCGTTCAAAAGTTTATTCACAGCCGCAATATGTTTGTTTTGTCGCGCACCTTGAAATACAGGTTCACCATCCCAATCCAAACCCAACCATTTCATGCCATCAAGGATAACTTGGGTGGCTTCATCGGTGCTGCGTTCTTTATCGGTATCTTCAATGCGAAGCACAAATTCACCACCAAAATGGCGGGCATAAAGCCATGAGAATAGGGCAGTGCGTGCGCCGCCAATATGTAGCATACCTGTAGGGGATGGGGCAAAACGTGTTTTAACAGTCATGTGTGTGTTCCTTAGATGTTTTTTAATTTAATATGCAGGATTAACGGCGTGGGCGGTAGTATTGCGCTTTTTTGGCTTTCCAAAAGGCACGGTATTCTTCGGCGGACACTTCATCGTCATCATTGGTGTCCATTTCATAAAAACGTTCGCCCATACGTTGTAAAACCATCATTTCATACTCTTCAAGTGATACGCCTTCGGATTCATCAAAGTCGAGTTCCATAAACTTTTCAACGATTTTGTCAGTCGCAGACAAGATTTCAGATGTGGCGGTTTGCGGCATCATCAAACCCATAAAAGCCAAAAAAAATAAAGTAAAACGCATAAAATCACCTCTGTCGTGTAGGTAAACTGTTTACCCTTTAACAAAAGTCGGCATCATAGCCGTGATTTTATCGGCTGACGAGGGGATTATGCAACAATATTTGGATTTTATGCGTGATGTGTATGAAAATGGTACGGTTAAAGGCGACAGAACAGGCACGGGTACGCGGTCTGTGTTTGGCAGGCAGCTTAGGTTTGATTTAGGCCAAGGCTTCCCATTGGTGACCACCAAAAAGGTGCATTTGAAATCTATTATCCATGAATTATTGTGGTTTCTCAAGGGTGAAACCAGTACGGTTTATTTGAAAGAAAACGGCGTAAAGATTTGGGATGAATGGGCAAAAGATGGAGAGCTAGGTCCTGTGTATGGCTACCAATGGCGGAATTGGCCAACGCCTGACGGTAAAAGCATAGACCAAATTGCAGAGTTGATTAAACAAATCAAAGATAAACCCAATTCACGCCGCCTCATCGTATCCGCGTGGAATGTTGCCGACTTACCCGATGAATCTATTTCCCCACTGGATAATGTGGCACAAGGCAAAATGGCGCTTGCCCCTTGTCATGCATTTTTCCAGTTTTATGTGGCAGATGGCAAACTATCTTGCCAATTATACCAGCGCAGTGCCGATATTTTCTTAGGCGTCCCCTTCAATATCGCCTCTTATGCATTGCTCACCATGATGATTGCCCAAGTCTGCGACTTAGAAGTGGGTGACTTTGTGCATACCTTTGGTGATGCACATTTGTATTCCAACCATTCTGAACAAGTTGAAACCCAGCTTGCTCGTAAGCCATATGCATTACCAACCATGACGATTAATTCTGATGTAAAAAATATCTTTGATTTTAAATATGAAGATTTTACTTTAGAAGGTTATGAATACCATGCAGGCATTCGTGCGCCGATTGCTATATAATCAGCTAATGGTTTAACATTGTGGGGAACAAAAGACGGTCAAGTTTTAAAGAGTATAGATTAGGGCTAAAGCTTCTTTTGATGTCAAAAAAATGCAGAACACAGAAAAATACTGTGTTCTGCATAAAATGAGGATGCTCGAAGGTGTTTGTTAATTAAGCGCCATTTTCCATGGCTTTTCTGACCTTAGACCCTATACAGATTGGTTATCCAGAGCTGCGCTAGTTATCTAGGGCAGCTCTGAAAAATTAAACCAATTTATTTAGCGAAAATTGCTTCTGCAAGTTCGTTATAAGTAAATTTACCTTTAGCAACTTTTTTCTTGATCAAGTTTTTGTATTGACCAGACATTACTTTCGCTTTTTTCTTCCATTTAGCATCGCTACCAGCAATTTTACGATCACCTACAGCGAAACCGCTTTCAAATACTGCTGCCAATGTTGCTGCATCACCATATGCTGCTTGGATTTTTTTCCAAGATGGACCTACCTTATCCTTAGATGTTGCATGGCAAGATTTACATTTTTTAGTCAAATCACCAGCAGTAGCTGTGCTTAGACCTGCAAATGATACAGCCGATACAGCCGCAGCAATCAATAGTACTTTTTTCATAATTTTACTCTCCTCGTTTAAATCGTAAGCGAATTGCTAAATCATTTCAATCTGTGATGCAAGTAACTTTTGGCACAATGTTAGCAATATATTAATCTGTATTTATTGCTTAGTATGAGGATGCCTGCTTTGAAGGTAGCCGCTGAAGTGATTAAAAATACGCAAAACTGAAGTGTTACAGAAGATAAGGGAAATGATATAATGATGGCTAAGTACTTGTATAATTCAAGGCTAGACAGGATTACTTCTGATATTGATGTGAATATGACCGCAGTGCGCCCAAATTCTTGAAAGTTTAAATCATACTGTTTTAAATGGGTAGATGACATCATGTTAGTTTTTGCTAAAATGCTGATAGGGTATGGAAGGATTCCTCTGGTGGGTCAAGCTGTTTTAGTAACCTCATGCTATTCTAGTTCCTTTTATGCTTTTGTTTTTTAGCTGGCGGTGTGCTTTTGAGTTGGATTCAGGAAGGAAAGGAAAAGGATAGTAAATGAATTATATTGATGTTTTTAATGGTGATGCAGATGGTTTGTGTGCATTGCACCAGTTACGATTGGAAAACCCTGTGGATTCTGAATTGGTGACGGGGGTGAAGCGAGATATTGCTTTGCTTAAGCGGGTGAATGCGCAAGCAGGTGATGAAATCACGGTGCTGGATGTGTCACTGGATAAAAACAGGGATGCTTTGTTGGCTGCTTTGGATGCTGGGGCGAAGGTGCGTTATTTTGACCATCATTTTGCAGGTGAGATGCCGCAGCATGAAAACTTTGAGGCGTTTATCAATACTGATGCCAATGTTTGCACCAGCTTGTTGGTTAACGCTTATCTTCAAAGTGCATACTTGCCTTGGGCTGTGGCGGCGGCATTTGGTGATAACTTATTTGACTCAGCGAGGAACGCGGCACAGCCATTAAACTTAAAAGATGAACAATTAAATCAGCTTGAACATTTGGGCACGCTATTGAATTACAATGGTTATGGGGTGACTTTGGATGATTTGTATTTCACCCCACAAGATTTGTATGAAAAAATGAAACCTTTTGAAAATCCATTTGATTTTATTGCAGCGTCGCCTGCGTATCAGGTGTTAAGCGATGGTTATGCCGATGACATGGAGAAGGCGGAAGTCTCTGAGGCTGTGTATTTGGATGAGAAAGTGGCAGCATTTATGATGCCTGATGAAGCATGGTCGCGACGTGTTTCGGGCGTGTATGGTAATGCTTTAGCTAGGATTTATACAGACCGAGCCCATGCTTTAGTGACGGTGATGGATAATGGAAATTATCGGGTGAGTGTTCGCGCACCGCTATCCAACAAAATAGGTGCAGATGAGCTTTGTATGTCTTTCCCTACAGGTGGTGGGCGTAAGGCTGCGGCGGGCATCAATGATTTGCCTAAAGCTATGTTGGATGATTTTATAACGGCATTTAAGGATACATATTCATGAGTAGAATTGCAGGCATACATGCCGTCAAACATGCGCTGGACGCTGGTGAAACCATTGATGAATTGGTGGTGCTCAAAGGCAAAACACATCCGCGATTAAATGAGCTGATTCATTTGGCGCGAAAAGCCAAAGTTCGCGTATCGTTTGCGCCCAAAGAAGCCTTGGAAAGATTGGCTGAAGGCGTGCCGCATCAAGGTGTTGTGGCGAAAATGGCTGCTAAAGGTGCTGTAAACTTCAAAGATTGGTTGCAACAGGTGTCCAAGCAAGATGAAGCTTTGGTGTTGATTCTCGACCAAGTGACCGACCCGCATAATTTGGGCGCATGTATTCGCACGGCGGAAGCATCGGGTTGCGCTGGTGTGGTGATTCCCAAAGATCATGCCGCAGATTTGCATTCGCCGATTGTATCTAAATCAGCATGTGGTGCATTGGCGAGGATTCCTGTGCTTAGCGTGACCAATTTGGCACGCACCATGAAAGAGTTACAACAAGCAGGCTTTTGGATTTCAGGTTTGGCGGGTGAAGCGGACACATTGATTCACGACATTAACTTTTCAGGAAAAAATGCGTTGGTCATGGGTGCAGAAGGCGAGGGTATGCGTAGATTGGTGCGAGAAACCTGCGACCAATTGGTGAAAATCCCTATGCCAGGTAAAGTGGAATCATTGAATGTGTCCGTGGCAACAGGTGTGGCATTGTTTGAAGTTGTGCGCCAAGGACTAAAGTAAGGGGTGAGTATGGATTTGGTATTAATCGAAGGTTTGGAAGTGCGTACTGTGATTGGTATTTACGACTGGGAGCGTGAGATTCGGCAAACCGTGCGCCTAGACCTTGAAATGGCTTGGGATATTTCCAAAGCGGGTAAAACCGATAACATCGAAGATACGCTGGATTATAAATCGGTATCCAAACGTTTGATTGATTTTGTGGAAGCATCGGAGTTTGGTTTGATTGAGTCATTGGCAGAACATTGCGCACAAATTATACGTGATGAATTTAGTGTGCCTTGGTTGCGTTTAAAAATGTCTAAACCTGGTGCCGTGCGCGGTTCAGAGAATGTGGCTGTGTTAATCGAAAGAGGAAGTAAACCTACGTGAGCTCGGCATTGCTTGGTATAGGCTCAAATATTCAACCCAAAGATAATCTGATGTTTGCATCTGATGTTTTGCGTCATGAATTTGAGAGTGTGTTGTTTTCACCTGTTTACCAATCAAAAGCGGTGGGCATGCAAGGCGATGATTTTCTTAATGCATGTTGTTTGATACATGGGGACTTTAACCTTCAATATTTGAGTCAGTGGTGTAAGCGGCAAGAAGATGTGCGCCTTAGAGATCGGGCGCAAGGGTCGTGGCGACCGCGTACGTTAGATTTAGATATTCTTATGTTTAATAATCAGTTGATGGATGATGAACTCTATACATTTGCGCATGCTTTTGTGCCAGCATCAACACTTGTGACATTAGAAAATAAGGGTGTGGATATTAGCGTGGTAACCAAGGTAGCCTTGGATTTATAAGGTGTCTTGAAGGACGTTTTGCAGACGTTTTGAATAATCTGGGTTGGCAGAGGATAGTGGTAGCCTGACCTCAAAGGTGGCGCCGTGTCCTGGTTCGCTGTGTACGGATATGCTGCCTTGGTGTGCTAAGACAATATGTTTACAAATGGCTAAACCCAGTCCCGCGCCTTCACCTTTTTGGTTGTTGCGCGCATCATCGACACGGAAAAAACGCTCGAATAAGTGGGGTTGTGCTTCTAGTGGTACACCTGGGCCTTGATCGGATACTCTGATAATCACTTCTTCACCTTCTGCGCGAGCATATAAAGTGACTGTAGAGGCATCTGGAGCATAACGTGATGCATTGTTGAGTAGGTTGTAAAAGACGCGCTCTAAACGACGTTGGTCTCCCATGACTTCAAGGTCATCTTGAATATCCATTTCAAGGTTGATATTTCGTTTGGCGAACAGCATCAGATGGTCTTGCCCTACTTCTTGGAGTAGCAATGATAAGTCGATACGTTCTTGGGGTATTTCTAATGTGCCAGCATCGGCTTGGGCTAATGTCAGCATATCATTGACAATATGTTGCATGCGTTCGCTGATAGAAAACAGTTGTTTGAGTAGTGCTTTGTACTCTTCGGGAGAACGGTCTTGCATCAGCGCAACTTCGATTTCACTTTTTAGAATGGTAATAGGGTGGCGAAGTTCGTGGGAAGTGTCGGATACAAAACGTTTTTGGCTGTTAAAGTTGGTTTCTAAGCATTCAAACATTTGATTGAGTGAATGAATTAAGTCTCGAATCTCTTGGTCATGCACGGATGAATTGAGTCTGCGGCTTAGGTCTCCGTGGGCAACAGCATGTGCAGCATCGGTAATATCATTGATGGGGCGCAGAGAGCGTCTTGCCATGCGGTAGCCAACAAGGCCGCTAATAAGCATGGATAAAAGCCCAAGTATGCTTCCTAAAACATAAAGAAGCTTAAAGAACTTTTGAATATCGCGTGTGGTTCGAGCCAAAATAGCCACGGCGACCACTTGGGTTCCCGCTCGAATCGGCATGACGGCAACGCGAAGGTTATCTTCCCTTAGCAGACTTCGAGTGGAGACAAAAATAGTAGCATTACCTTCAAATGCACCGTGAACAGCATGGGCAATGTCATGTTTTTCATGACCGACCAGCTCTTCACCCACGCTAAACAAAATCAGACCATCACGGTTGACGAGCTGAACTACGCCACGGTAGTAAGTGGAAAACTCGCGCAAATGGTGCCCCCATTGGGCGGTAGGTGATTCTTCAAGTTGGTGTACCAGTTGCTGGGCATCGCGGAATAAATCTTCATCCACTTCTTGGTAGATTTGCATGGATAATACCCAGTAAATAAGGCCTGCTGCCACCACCAAGATAGCGAATTCCACAGCGATATAGTGCATAGCAAGTCTGCCGCGAAAAGTACGGAAGAAATGGTTGTAAAGTGAAGAAAACCAGTTTTTCATGGGGGTAAGTGGTTTATGCGCCTTCCTGATACTTGTCGCTTAAAATATAACCTTGTCCACGTAAGGTGTGGATTAAAGAGACATCAAAGTCTTTATCAACTTTTGCCCTTAAGTGGCTGACATATACATCAATCACATTACTTTCAGGGTCAAAGTTCATGTCCCAAACGTGTTCGCCAATCAAAGTCCGAGAAAGAACCTTGTAAGGGTTGCGCATGAGGTACTCTAACAAAGCGTATTCCTTGGTGGTTAACCGAATATTCTTTTCTCCGCGGGTGACTTGACGGCTGATAGGGTCGAGCTCTAAGTCTGCCATGGTTAACGTCGGTGTTTTGCTATCGGATGTGCGGCGTAATAATGCGCGAACACGAGCCAGTAATTCTTGAAAAGAAAAAGGTTTGGCCATGTAGTCATCTGCGCCAGCATCTAAACCGCGGACTTTATCTTCAACACTGTCTCTAGCTGTCAGCATCAACACAGGTGTATTCACGCCACGGTCGCGAATCTCTCTGCAAACTTGGATGCCATTTTTCTTCGGTAGCATTAAGTCTAGAATGATGAGGTCATAATCATTGACTTCGGCAAGAAAACCACCGTCTTCCCCATCATGGGATATATCAACGGCGTGTCCTTCTTCACGCAATCCCTTTTGTAATACTTTGGCAACTTGAACTTCATCTTCAACAATCAAAATTTTCATAGACGCAATGTAGATGTTCTCTGTGTGTCTGACAATGCTTTTTCGTGTGTAATAAATGTCACAGTAAGGGGAATACAAGGTTTAATGTGGTTGACAATGGGTATTTTGTGGTCGATATTGGCGGTTAGTGGGTAAAAGTGGGTAGCTTATTTTGAGTGCCTGGGCTAAATGAGGTTAAGTGGTAGCGTATGTTTCAAGGTGAATATACCAATAACATGGACGATAAAGGGCGCGTGAACATACCCGCGCCTTTCCGTGATGTGCTGCTTAAAAACTATGATGACTCCTCTATTGTTGTAACGCGTGATCCATACGCATCTTGCCTCCGTGCCTACCCACAACGCGAATGGAAACGTTTACTCACCAAAGTTTTGGCAAGGCCAAGCAATGATCGTACAGTGATTGCCTTTAAGCGCACTGTGATAAGTTCGGCACAAGAATATGCGCCAGACAAACAAGGGCGTGTATTGATTCCGCAAAACCTTCGTGACTATGCAAATATTAGCAAAGGCACTGTTTTTGCAGGTTCGTTGGATACGTTTGAAATATGGGATGTGAGTGCATGGGACGCGCAACTCGCATCGTCATTATCATTACTTCAAGATATGGACTTGGATTTCTGATGGTTACGTCAGCGCATATTTCAGTATTGGCGGAGCCCTATATTGAAGGTTTGTGTGCGGATAAGGATGGTCGTTACGTTGATGCAACGTTTGGGCGTGGGGGGCACGCACAACTTTTATTGAATAAACTTTCCGCTCAAGGTGAAGTCTTGGGTCTGGATAGAGACCCTGAGGCTGTTGCTGTTGGGCAAGCTTTGGCTGCACAAGATTCAAGGTTTCATATGTTTTATACCGACTTTGCAGGTTTGGAAGATGCCGTACGCGCGCAAGGTTGGGATAACGTTAGTGGCATAGGTTTTGATTTGGGTGTGTCATCACCACAGCTTGACCATGCAGAGCGTGGTTTTTCTTTTATGAAAGATGGCCCGCTGGATATGCGTATGGATAATGCGTCAGGCGAGTCACTAGCATATAAGTTGGAGCGAGTGTCAGAATCTGAGCTTGTAAGTATTATCCGTGAGTATGGTGGCGAGCGTTTTGCAGGGCGTATTGCTCGTGCTATTTTAGAAGCTTTGCATCAAGGTAAAATGAACACAACCAAAGACCTTGAGAATGTATGTTTTCATGCAACACCGAAAAAGATGCGACACGGCGGAGCACACCCTGCAACCCGCACTTTTCAAGCTTTACGTATTTGGGTGAATGATGAAATGGGGCAAATTGACGCTGCCGTTAAATCAGCAATGCAGCTGTTAAAACCTGGTGGACGGTTGGCAATCATTTCTTTTCATTCTGGTGAAGATAGGCGTATTCGTGATTTGATTGAAAAAGAAGTGCGGGGTTGTACGTGTCCACCGCAGTTTCCAATTTGTGTATGTGGTATCAAACCAACCATGCGTTGGGTGCAAAAGAAACCTGTTCGTGCCAGTGAAGAAGAGATAGCGCTGAATCCACGCAGTCGTTCTGCAATGTTGCGCATTGCGGAGAAAGTGGGTGAACCATGTTAAGACATGGGGTAATGATACCGTTATTACTTATATTGATTGGTGTGTTGTCTGCAGGGCAGGTGTGGTTATCACACTTGCGTGTTGCCGTTGCGCAGCAGGTTTCCAGTGCACAGCAGGAGCAACGGATTGTACAGCAAGATGTACAGAATTTAAAATTGGAAATAGCAAGTTTGATGCGCCCGAATATGCTGCGCCGATTGGCACATGATGAGCTGGGTATGCAAGCACCTACACCCATGCAGGTGGTTCGGCCATGAGACAAAAGCGTATGGTTGAGCCGCAAGTCGTAGAGCATCGCCGTATTGATGTGGTGATAGGTTTGGTGATTTTGGGATTGTCATTAATGGTGATTCGAGCCGTAGATTTACAATGGCTGCAAGCTGATGATTTATCGGTACAAGCGGATAATCAGAGAATACGTCAGTATGATGTCGATGCGCCGCGCGGGCCTATTCTGGATCGTACGGGGCGTGTTTTATCTGAAAGTGTGGAGATGCCATCTATTGCGGCTATTGCCTCGGATATTAAGACGGAAGATTTGCCCGCGTTGGCGAAAGCTTTGGATATGCCGCTGCATCAATTAAAACAACGCATTGGTAAGCGAAAAGGTTTTGTTTGGTTGTCTAGGCGTGTTGCGCCGCAAACAGCTAAAGCTGTGCAAGCATTGGATTTGGCAGGTGTGCGTATTGAGAAAGAATGGCGCAGGTATCATCCGTTTGGTCCAGAAACAGGACATTTGGTTGGTTTCGTGGGTACGGATAATCATGGTTTAGAAGGTTTGGAGTTGGCATTTAATAGTAAGCTGTCTGGCAAACCAGGACGGGTACAATTGCGTAGGGCAGCCAATGGTTATAGTTTACCTGGAAGCACGTGGTTAAAAAAACCTGTGATGGGTGAGTCTTTAAAACTCAATCTTGATGTGAGTGTGCAAAGTATTGCTTACTCAGCATTGGCAAATGGTATAGCGAAGACAGGTGCCAAGGGCGGTTCTGTTGTGATTATGAACCCGCATAATGGGCATGTGTTGGCAATGACCAGCTGGCCTGGATTTAACCCGAATTCGTTTGGTAAATATAGACCCAAAGATTGGCGCAACCGTGTAGTTACCGATGTATTTGAGCCAGGTTCAGTGCTTAAACCATTTACCGTGGCAGCGGCATTATCAACGGGTCAGTATACCATGGACTCTTTGATTTATTGTGAGAATGGTAAGTTTACCGTAGCTGATAAAACCATTAAAGATGATCACCCTGAGGGTTGGATTGACTTGCGTAAGTTGTTAGTGGTGTCGAGTAATATTGGTGCTGCAAAACTTGCATTGGACATTGGTAAAGAAGATTTAAACCGTGTGCTCACAGACGTGGGTTTTCATCATAAAACAGGTATAGGTTTGGGTGGTGAGTCGGCAGGTATTTTGCCCCCTGTGCAGAAGTGGGGGCCCGTTGAAACGGCAAATATTGCGTTTGGGCAAGGTGTTGCTGTAACACCAATTCAACTTGCAGCGGCATTTTCAGTGTTTGCCAATGGTGGTATATATTATCCACCGCAGTTGGTTCAAGAAGGACAACCTGTAAAAGGGCGCCAAGTGGTTTCTGAGCGGGTTGCTCGTGATGTATTGTCCATGTTGGCAGATGTGACAAAGTCAGGTGGTACGGGTACAAAAGCCGTACCTTTGGGATATACGGTGGCAGGAAAAACGGGTACTGCGCAAAAACCCAATGGGAAAGGTGGTTACTCCAAGGATAAGTTTACTGCTGTGTTTGCAGGTTTAGTGCCTGCTGAAGCACCAGAATTGGTGATTGTTGTGGTCTTGGATGAGCCTGAAAGCAGTATTTACGGTGGTTCAACCGCAGCGCCTGTGTTTAAACAAATTGCGGCAGCAGCTTTGCCTGTGCTGGGCATTGCCCCCACAATGGACAGCAATCCTTCAGACTGGAAAGTCATGCAGGCCAGTGTGCAACGACCAACGGTAGCTGAGCATATGCAATCGCTTTATGGCTTGTCACTGCGAGAGGTTCGCCGCTTTGCTTTGCTTAATGATATTCAGTTGCGTGTACATGGTGAGGGCTGGGTTGTAAAAAGTGAACCTGTTGTGTTGCAAGGTTTAGAAGCTGGTGATGCGTTGGAGGTGTGGCTTCGTGAATGACATGAATCTTCATATACAGCCGCAATTACTTTCTGATTTGGTATCAGGTTTGGGTGTATATTCGCAAGATATGATGGTGACCCGTATTTGTGATGATACGCGTCAATTACAGGCAGGGGATGCTTTTTTGTGTATGCCTCGCGTGCAAGATAAAGATGCCTTGATTGCACAAGCGCTGGCACAGGGTGCAAGTATTGTGATTGTGATAGGGGAGCTAGAACAGCGTTTACCCCTTGTTTGTGCTTGTCTACCCGATATGACGGCGGCTGGGAAAATGTTGCGCCGTTGGTTTGCAACAGAGTCAGCGCAAGTACCATGTATTGGTATCACAGGTACGGATGGAAAAACCAGCACAGCTTGGATGCTGCGCGAAGTATTGGCGCTACATTTCGGCTCGGCATGGTCTTGCGGTACATTGGGTTGGATGAAGTCGAAAGATAATATTACAGATTTGGGCAATACCACGCCCTCATTGATGAATTTACATCGTATTTATGCGTTGGCATGCCAACAAAATATTGGGGCTTTGGTATTGGAAGTTTCATCACATGGTATTACACAAGAGCGCATTGCAGCGTTGCCGTTTACGGCGGCAATTTGGACAACCTTAGGTCAGGATCATTTGGAAGATCATGGTAGTTTTGATGCATATTTGGCTTGCAAGGCAAGTTTTGTGAAACATGTTGTGGAACAGCAAGGTGTTGCGGTTTGTAATGCAGACTACCCTTTGATTCAACAAGCTTTGGGGCAAGTGCAAGGGGCTGTGTATTGGTATGGTCAAGATGCTGCTGATATATGCTGGACACGAGAAAATACAGCGGTGTGTTTTGCGGTGCAGCAAGAAAAAGTGTGTTTGAACCATGTGCCTGTTGCAGACTTTCATGCAGAAAATTTAGCGGCAGTTGTGTTGCTGATGCAATCATTATTTGAAGTACCTTTGGCAACTTTTTCAGCTTGGGATGGTCAAATCAGTACACCCATGGGTCGCCTTGAACCGGTGAACGATGAAGCTGTTGTATTTATTGATTATGCACATACAGCAGAAGGTTTGAAGCGGTGTTTACAAAGTGCGCGTGATTTAACAGAAGAACAGTTGTTATTGGTGTTTGGCTGTGGTGGCGACAGAGATAAAGGTAAACGCCCACTGATGGGTGAGGTGGCAGTGACTTATGCTGATCAATGTTGGTTAACCGCTGACAATCCACGTAGCGAGAAGCAGGAAGATATTGCTAGGGATGTGTTACAAGGCATGGGTGATGTCCAAGATAAAGTGCATATTGTTCATGATAGAGCGCAAGCCATTGCGCAGGCTGTTGCATCACTGGCTTGTGGTGATGTATTGGTGATTGCGGGTAAAGGGCATGAGTCATATATGGAAATTGAAGGTGAAAAACTGCCATGGAGCGATAAGGCACAAGCTTTGGCAGCGATGAAACAATTCGGAGTGGTACCATGCGCTTGACGGGTGATGAAGTGGCAATAGCAAGCCATGGTAGATGGGTGCAAGATAAGGTTCCCTCATTGATTTCTGGTATTGGTACGGACAGTCGCGAGTTTATTGCAGGACATGCCTTTTTGGCGCTGCGGGGTGTAACATTTGATGGACACCAACATGCAGCACAAGTGGCAGATAAGGCATCGGCATTGATTGGAGATGTACAAGGTGTTGCGGGTTGGTCGGCGTTGTTGGATACACCGCAACTTGAAGTACATGATACTTTGCAAGCTTTGGGTGATATTGCGGCATGCCACCGCCGCACGCTTGTGCAAAGTAAAGTAATTGCGATTACAGGTTCATATGGTAAAACAACCGTTCGCTCTATGTTGCAGCATGTGTTAAGTGGTTTAGGTTTGGAAGTGTCGTCAACACAAGAGAATTTCAATAATCTAATTGGTGTACCTAAAACATTGATGGCAGTACCCGAGCATGCCGATGTTGCTATTATTGAGTGCGGGATCAGCGAAGTGGGTGAAATGGAGCGTTTATCGGCCATTGTGCAGCCTGATATTGCCATTGTGACGGGATTAACTTGTGCCCATGGTGAAGGGTTAGGTGGTGAGCTTGGTATTGCCCAAGAAAAAGCCAAGTTGTTAACACATTTATCACCGCAAGGTTGGTGTGTGTTGGGTTTGGGTGTGGCAGAACAGTTTGCAAAAATTGATGCCCTGAACACGCAAGAAACTGTGGATATGCATCATCAATATGCCGTCACATGGTCTTTGGATAGGCAGCGTTTAACACTGTCTTATCAACAGCAAGAAGCAGAATTCGATTTGCTTTTACCTGCCAAACATTGGGCAGAAGATATGGCACTTGTGGCACAAACAGTACTGCGCTTGGCACAAGACTTAGAACAAAGCTGGAGACTGCAGCAAATCGCGCAGCTTTTGCAAAGCTGGCGACCTGTTGAAGGGCGTATGCATATTTCTACAGCAGCCAATAGTTTTACGCTTATCGATGATAGTTACAATGCAAATCCTGCTTCTATGCAAGCGGCATTGGATACCTTGGCAAGTCTACCAGGTCACCGTGTTGCCATTATTGGCGATATGTTGGAGTTGGGTGAACAAGCTGAGTGTATTCACCAACAATTGGATTTACATGATATTGATGAGGTATTAACCGTCGGTACGTTGATGGGAAGTTTGCAGGCAAAAAATCCAAAACATCGTATTCGTGTGTTTCGGGATGCAGAAGCATTAAGTGCTTGGTTGGAAAGCAAAGATTTTCCACCTTTGGGTAGCACGCTGCTGGTGAAAGCTTCACATGGTACGGGTTTGTACCGCATTGCAGCGCAGTTAAAAGAGAGGGGTCAGCATGTTATATAATTATTTATACCCACTGGCTGACCAATATTCATTCTTGAATGTTTTTCAGTATATTACTTTCCGTGCGGCGTATGCTTTGATTACGGCATTGGTCTTAAGTTGGTTGTTTGGACCACTTTTTATTCGTTGGTTGAAATCGAACCAAGGTAAAGGACAACCGATTCGTGAAGATGGTCCTGAAAGTCATTTTTCTAAACAAGGTACGCCAACCATGGGTGGTTTGCTTATCCTCTCAACACTCACCTTAAGTACGCTACTTTGGGCTGACTTGAATAATATGTTTATTTGGTTGGCATTGATGGTGACTTTGGGTTACGGCTTGATTGGTTGGTTGGATGACCATTTAAAAATCAAACATGCCAACTCTAAAGGTTTGGCAGGGCGCTGGAAGCTGATATTGCAATTGCTGTTCGGTGGTATTGCTGCTGTAGCATTGATGCAAATGACAGACCCTATTGTAGATATCCCAATCATCAATTACCAATGGGATATGGGTTACTGGTATATTTTATTTGTTATTTTCGTTTTGATAGGAACATCGAATGCAGTCAATTTAACCGATGGTTTAGATGGGTTGGCTGTTGCCCCTACATTTATGGTGGCTGCTGCTTTGGGTGTTGTGGTTTATGTGGCAGGGCATAGTGGTTTTGCTGAATATTTGTTAATTCCTTATGTGCCAGGGGCAGGTGAATTGGCGATATTCTGTGGTGCCTTGGTTGGTGCTTGTCTTGGATTTTTATGGTTTAATGCATACCCTGCACAAGTATTTATGGGTGATGTGGGAGCATTGGCTTTGGGTGGAGCATTGGCTTTTGTAGCATGTGCAGTGCATCAACAATTTTTATTAGCGATTGCAGGTGGTTTGTTTGTTTTGGAAGCCGTGTCAGTGATGATACAGGTTGCATCATTTAAAATGACAGGTAAACGCGTATTTCGTATGGCGCCTATTCATCATCATTATGAACTTAAAGGTTGGGCAGAGCCAAAAATTATTGTCCGATTTTGGATTATTACACTTATTTTAGCCTTGGTGGCATTGTCCACCTTGAAGTTACGCTAATGAATATGTCACAACAAAAAGTCGCCGTGGTTGGCATGGGTAAAACAGGTTTGTCTGCGGTGCGTTATTTGCAGCGCAAACATATTGCCTGTGAATGTTTTGATGAAGCCAATGTGACATTGCCTGAAGATATGCAGGATATTGTGTTGCATACAGGTGAACTCAATGCTGAGCTGTTGGGTTCATTTGACCGCGTTATTGTTAGCCCAGGTATTGATTGGCGACACCCTGCTTTGACAGCAGTGCGGGCATGTGGCGTAGCTGTGCATGGTGATTTGGAAGCGTTTTTAAGCGAATATGCGGGCACATTGATTGCAGTAACAGGCACCAATGGTAAAACCACGGTAACCCAAATGGTGGCGCTACTTTTAGAAACTTTACCTGGTGGTTGTGATGCAGGCGGAAATATTGGCACACCGATGTTGGACTTGTTGGCAAATCATCAGCCAGAACGTGTGATATTGGAGCTTTCAAGCTTTCAACTGGAGCGGGCGCAAGGTTTGCATCCACATTTGGCTATTTTGTTGAATATCCAACCCGACCATGCCGATATGCATGATTCACCACTTGCTTATAGAAAAGCGAAGATGCGTATGTTTGAACATATGATAGTGGGTGATAAAGTTATGTTGTCTTTAGATATAGAGTGGAAGTCATTGGCAGATGATTTAAGCCAACGTGGTGTAAGCATCGGTTATTTTGGGGTGATGGATGAAAATGATGCAGAGTCCAAGCGGTTGGCAGCAGGTGTTTTACACCGTGATGGTCATCAAGAAGAAGCCAAAATGTTTTGGACGCAAGATGCGCAAAGGCAATATATTCCCTGCAAGCAATTGATGGTGAAAGGGTTTCATCAGCAACAAAACATCGCAGTGGCAGCACAAGTGGCGGCTGATTATGGTGTATCCAAAGCCGTGATTGAAGAAGCAATGATGAGCTTTCAAGGTTTGGAGCATAGACTTGAGTTTGTAGGCAATATTGCGGGTAAAGATTGGTTTAATGATTCCAAAGCAACCAATCCAGATGCAGCAGATGCAGCACTTTCTTCTTTTGATAAAGTGGTTTGGATTTGCGGTGGTTTACGCAAAGACTTGGATTTGGGTTCTTTAGTGGATACGGTGAAAAAACATGTGGATTTTGCATGTGTGGTAGGCAAAGATGCCAAAGCATATGAAAAAATGTTAAAACAAGCAGGTGTGCCCTATAAGGTGTCCAAAACAGTGCCTCAGGCAGTGAAAGATGCAGCCAAGCAGGATTGTAAAGCCGTGTTATTGTCGCCTGCTGCAGCCAGTCAAGATCAATTTAACAACTATGCAGAGCGTGGTGAAGTGTTTGTAAAGAGCATTCGGGAGCTGGCAGATGGTTAAGGTTAGCCGCTTACCCATGGATCCCATGCTTTTATTAAGCGTGGTCGCATTGTTATCGTTTAGTTTGATTATGGTGGGCAGTGCCAGCTTAGATGTCGCCGATGTACGTTATGGTTCGCCTTGGCATATCTTGGTGCGTTGGTGTTTTTATATTCCAGTTGGTTTGGTGGTGATGTGGTTGGTTTCGCGGATTCAACCATCATGGTGGGAAGTATTGGTCTTACCTATGCTCTTGCTTGGTTTTGTTTTGCTTGTCGCTGTGTTGCTGCTTGGCAATAGCATCAATGGTGCAACACGCTGGTTTTCAGTATTGGGTATGACGGTGCAGCCGATTGAGCTGATTAAACCAGTTTTTATCATGTATATTGCATATTACTTGGCTAACTTCCCCGATCGTTTGCAAAGCTTTGCACAAGGCATTATGCCGATGTTATTGATGTTAAGTATGATGGTAGGTTTGTTGTTGGCACAGCCAGACTTTGGTAATGCGGTATTATTGCTAACGGTAAGTTTTTGTTTGTGGTTTGTTGGCGGTGTTCCATTTAGACATTTATTGGGTTTGTTTTTGGCTGCGGTTCCATTGCTTGCTGTGATTGTGATGGCAGCACCTTATCGCTTAGCGCGTTTAACATCCTTTGTGGATCCTTGGGCTGATCGTTTTGGTAGTGGTTATCAACTGGTACAGTCGCAAATTGCTTTTGGTGTTGGTGGTGTTACTGGCGCAGGTTTAGGGCAAGGCGTACAAAAACTGTTTTATCTACCTGAAAGTTTTACGGATTTTATTTCAGCTGTAATTGGTGAAGAGTTGGGGCTTGTTGGTATTTTAAGTTTGATTTTGGTGTTTGCCATGCTTTGTTGGCGTGGTTTTATGATTGCCAAACATGCAGTCAAACCTTTTGAGCGTTTATTAGCGTTGGGATGTACGCTTTTGTTGGCTTTGGCTTTTATCATTAATCTTGGTGCAGCCATGGGTATTTTCCCAACCAAAGGTATGCCTATGCCGTTTATTTCGTATGGTGGTAGTGCTCTGATTGGCGCATGTATTTTGGTGGGTTTGATTTTTTCAGTGCAGCGGCATCAACCTGTGAAAGCAAGCAATAAGCGGGTTCGGCGCAGTGAACAAGTGAAACATCAAGAGGTGACGGCATGAGTAGTTCATCACCATTGATTTGTATTGCAGGCGGCGGCACGGGCGGACATGTGATGCCTGCTTTGGCGTTGGCAGATGCTGTGCGTAAGCAGTGGTCAAACATGCAGGTGAATTTTATCGGTGCAGAGCGTGGCTTAGAGGCAACATTGTTGCCCGAGCGTGGTGAAAATGTGTTGTTATTGAATATGCATGCCGTACAGGGTGTAGGTTGGTTGCAACGTTTACGGGTATTGAGCTTGGAGTTGCCACTTGCGGTATTGAAGATTTTGAAGGCTTGGCGCAAAGAGAAACCACAGGTGTTGGTCGGTGTCGGTGGTTATGCCAGTGTGGCAGGTGTGATTGCGGCATTATTATCGCGTATCCCTGTGGTGCTGTATGAACAAAATGCTATTCCCGGTATGGTCAATCGTATTTTATACCGTTTTTGTGATAAAATGATGTTGGGTTTTGCTTCGGCAGAGCAACATTTGCCACATACACGCAAAGCTGTGGTAACAGGCAATGTGGTGCGTCAAGATATTGCAGTGGTGACTTATCAGCTTGCAGATAAACCATGTTTGTTGGTGATGGGTGGCTCCCAAGGTGCGATGTTTTTAAATCAAACCGTACCCTTGGCATGTGTAAAACTTGCACAACAAGGTTTGGCTTTTTCGGTGATACATTTGGTTGGTGCGGGTGATGGGCGTGTTGAAGATGTGCAAGCGATTTATAAAGGCGCGGGTATTCAAGCCGATGTGCAAGCATACTCCAGTGATATGCCAGCCTTATTTGCGCAAGCAAGTTTGATGGTGGCGCGCTCTGGTGCGATGACCGTATGTGAAGCAGCAGCAGTAGGTATGCCTTGTTTCTTTGTGCCGTTGCCGTGGGCTGCGGATAATCACCAATATTACAATGCCAAGGTATTGGCTGATGCGGGAGCCGCTGAAATTTTGGACCAAGATAAATGTGATGAAACATTGTTGGCACTCAAACTTTCCAAAACATTGTGCAACCAAAACAAATTAGAAAACATGCATCAAAAGGCAAAAACAGCATTTGTGGGTGATGCAGCAGTATTACAATTGCAAGTACTACAACTTTTTGTGGGTGAGGTGAAGCCATGAAATTGCGTGTAAAATGTATTCACTTCACAGGCATTGGTGGCATTGGCATGAGTGGTATTGCTGAAGTGCTGAGTAATCAAGGTTTTAATGTGCAAGGCTCTGATATGGCAGAAAGCCCAAATGTACAACGATTGCGCGATATTGGCATTGCAGTAAGCGTAGGGCATAAAGCAGAAAACTTAGGCGATGCAGAAGTGGTGGTGGTAACCACAGCGGTATCTGATAACAACCCAGAAATTGTAGAAGCCAATAAACGTGGTATTCCTGTAATTCCCAGAGCCGAAATGTTGGCTGAATTGATGCGTATGAAGCAAGGCATTGCTGTGGCGGGTAGCCATGGGGAAACCACGATTACATCCATGATTGCACATGGTATGGAAAGCGCAGGTTTAGACCCTACGTATGTAATTGGCGGTCGTTTGATGTCCACCAGTCATAATGCACGTTTGGGTGAATCGACATGGTTGGTGGCTGAGGCTGATGAATCAGATGGTTCATTTTTACGTTTATCGCCAACAATTTCGGTGGTGAGTAATATCGACCCAGAACACCTTGATCACTACGGTGATTTTGAAACGCTGATTGCAGCATTTAAACAGTTTGTGAATCTAACACCGTTTTATGGGCGTGTTGTATTGCATCATGAGCACCCCAATGTGGCATTGTTGCGAGATGCGTTACATCGCCCCGTCACCACTTATGGAACCAGCCCACAAGCAGATTTATATTTGAAAGATGTGCGCATTGAAGGTTATCAGCAGCATTTAACCATTGGTTTTGCTGATGGCACGACACAGACCATGATGTTACCCATGCCTGGTTTACATAATGCAGAAAATGCATTGGCTGCCGTTGCCGTACTATTGGACTTAGGCATTACATTTGCTGAAATAAAACAAGCATTTTTAACGTTTGAAGGCATTCAGCGTAGATTCCAATGTTGCCCGATTGGGCAGGGCGTGCTGGTGGATGATTATGCGCATCATCCCAAAGAAGTTTTATCTACATTGCAAGCTGCACAATCGTGTTGGCCAGAGCAGACCATTTCAGCGTTGTTTCAGCCGCACCGCTTTACCCGAACACAAGATTTGTTTGAAGACTTTTTGGGCTGTTTTGATATGGCACAACGGGTGCGTTTGCTGCCTATTTACGCAGCCAGTGAACAAGCCATCGATGGTGTTAATGCCACCAGTTTGGCTGAAGGCATGATGAAACGTGGGCATAGAGATGTGGCAGCCATAGATGATGAACAAGCAGCCCTTGCTTGGGTGCAAGCCGAGCTTGAAGCAGGGCATATTGTATTACTTATGGGTGCAGGTTCGATTGGTGCCATGGCGCGACAGATTCGTGAAGCATTGGGGCGTGAAACATTAGGGCGCGAAACATTGGGGCAGCCATCATGAGTTGGCAGGCAGAATTGCAAGCCATGGGTAAGATGGCAGCGAATGTGCCATTAGCACCCCGCACCACATTGGGTGTGGGTGGTGAAGCGGCATGGTTATTCCGCCCTAGCGATAAGGTGCACTTGATTGCAGCCATGTCGTTGATTCCAGAAGATGTAATGCTCTTGCCTTTAGGCAGGGGAAGCAATGTTTTGATTGCCGACAGTGGCATTGATGGTTTGGTTTTGGATTTGGGCGATATCAATACATTACATATTACAGACGAGACCATCAAAGTTGGCGCTGGTGTGCGTATGAGTAAGTTGGCGCAAGCAGCTGCCAATCATGGGCTAACTGGGTTGGAGTTTATGGCAACCGTACCTGGTGATTTGGGCGGTGGTGTGGCGATGAATGCGGGTGCTTTTGGGCAGCAAATATCTGATGTGTTGGTATCTGTAGATGTATTGCATAGAGATGGACATATGGCATGTGTATCGCGTGATGCCTTGGATATGCGTTACCGCTATACCAAACTACCCCAAGGTGCATTGGTTGTGTCGGCAACATTGCAACTTGAAACATCGGATACTGAGCAAATCAAAGCCGCTATGCGTGATATGCGTAGTAAACGCAGTGGTAGCCAACCTTTGGCATTGCCCAATTGTGGTTCAGTGTTTAAAAACCCCGAAGGTAATTTTGCAGCTCGCTTGATTGAAGGCGTAGGGCTTAAAGGTGAGCAACGGGGTAAGGCTAGGATTTCAGATGTGCATGCCAATTTTATTGTGAATGAAGGTGGTGCCAGTAGTGAAGATGTATTGCATTTGATTCGTTTGGCAAAAGCAGAGGTTAAAAAACAGACCAATATTGATTTGGAGCCTGAAGTGAAGTTGGTGGGGTGTTCGTTATGAATATCAAAGGTTTTGAGGGGAAACGTGTGGTGGTCTTGATGGGCGGCGCTTCTGCTGAGCGGGAAATTTCTTTGCGCTCAGGTGCTGCTGTAACCCAAGCATTAACTAGCCATGGTTTGGATGTGGTGGCATTGGATTTGCCTAAAAATACAGCCATGTGGTTTGAGCTTATCCAACATAGCCAAGCTGATGTCGCTTTTATTACATTGCATGGCACATATGGTGAAGATGGTTGTATTCAAGGCTTGCTAGAAACCATGCAAATGCCATATACAGGTTCAGATGTGAGTGCATCAGCATTATGTATGAATAAGAAACTCACCAAATGTGTATTGGATGATATAGGTATTCGCACACCTGAAGATGTGTTGATGCGCGATGGTAAACCGCAGCATTATCCTGTATTTGTGAAACCTGTGGCTGAAGGTTCAAGTGTTGGTCTGCATTATATTGAAGATGAAGCAGTATGGGATGCCTTGGCTTTGGTTGAGCTCAATAATTGGTTGGTTGAACAATGTGTGCGCGGTGTTGAGGTGGCTGTATCGGTGGTGGATGGTAAGGCATTAACGCCTGTGGAAGTTGCACCCAAATCAGGTATGTATGACTTTGCATCTAAATACACAGCAGGAGCAACGGATTATTATTGCCCAGCACGCATTTCAAGCAGTCAGAGTAATAAGTGTAAACATATTGCGGAACAAGCGGTGCAAGCAGCAGGTTGCACGGGCGCACCGCGCGTAGATTTGATTGTGCCCGATATTGGTGCGCCAGTGGTTTTAGAAATCAATACCATTCCAGGCATGACGGCAACCAGCCTGCTGCCTAAAGCTGCTGCTGAGCAGGGTGTATCCTTTGAAGACTTGTGTGCACAGATTTTAATGTCTGCCCACTGTAGAGGAAAAAGCCGTGGAGAAAAAAAATGTGGAGGGGTACAATGAAATTATTGTCCAATATCTTCCGCACAAACAAAAAAGATGTGGGAAATGTGCGTAGAAAGAAAAAGGTGAAACATGTGAAACGCCGCATGACTTGGCTTAAACCGCTACAAGCTGTGTTGGTTGCTTCTGCAGTGATTACCGTGCTTGGTTTTTCGGCGATACAACTCAATCAAGAAATGACAGTAACGCACTGGCAAATTGATTCGCCTGCGCACATTAAAAAACCAATTGCTTTATATTTTGCGCATAAACAAGCCTTTGATTTTTGGCATACGCGTGCCGCAGTGATACAACGTGATTTAACGGCGTTGATTCCAGATATTCAACGCATAGAAGTGAGCCGCGTTTTGCCTGATGGTTTATTGATTAAAGCCTCAGCGCGTAAGCCCATCGCTTTATGGGAAAACGTGAGTGCCAAAGCGGATAAGAAAGTGATGTTGGTGGATGAGCAGGGCGTGGCTTATCGCCCAATATTACGAGGTGAAAATTTGGATTTACCCTTGTTTAGATTGCAGCCCGATAACTTAAAGGTAGCTACCGCAGTATTGCATCATTTGCGTGTGAATATGCCTGAACGTGTGCAAGCATTAAGTGAAGTGATTGTTGAGCGGCAAGACTGGCGCTTGAACTTTGCGCATGGTGAACAATGGCTGTTGAATCAGGAAAGTTTACAAGATGATTTGCCGAAAGTGCTCAATATTTTAAGCCAGCCACGCTGGGCTAGAAGACACTGGCGCATGGATGCGCGCATTCCCGAACGTTGGTTTATTCGACCAGCCAAGCAGGAGGTCATATAATGGCTAGAGAGAATCAAATCATTGTTGGATTAGACATCGGTACAAGCAAAATTGCCTGTATCGTGGCAGAAGCAGCACCTGATGGTCGCTTAGACATTGTGGGCATAGGCACGCACCCATCCAATGGTTTGCGCCGTGGGGTGGTGGTGAATATTGAAAGCACAGTAGAATCCATTCGTTTGGCAGTTGAAGAAGCTGAGTTGATGGCTGATGTAGACATCAAAAAAGTGTATGTGGGTATCGCAGGTTCACATATTCGCGGTTACAACAGTCATGGTGTGGTGGCGACCAAGAATGGAGAAGTCACCGAAGAAGATGTAACACGTGTGGTAGAAGCCGCCAAAGCGATGAATATTCCAGCTGACCAACAAATTTTACATGTCTTACCCCAAGAATACATCATTGATAGACAAGATGGTATTCGTGAACCTGTGGGTATGAGTGGTGTACGCCTTGAAACACGGGTGCATGTGATTACGGGAGCATTATCATCGGCACAAAATATTATCAAGTGTTGCAATCGGTGTGATTTGGATGTGTCAGCCATTGTGTTGGAGCAAATTGCTTCAAGTGAAGCGGTATTGAGCCAAGATGAGAAAGATATTGGTGTATTATTGGTGGATATTGGCGGTGGCACCACAGACCTTGCAGTGTTTATTGATGGTGCAATTCGGCATACAGCCGTGATTCCTGTGGGCGGCGACCATTTAACCAATGATTTGGTAGCTGGTTTGCGCACATCAGCCAGAGAAGCCGATATTTTGAAGAAAAGATATGGCTCATGCATGACATCGCTCATCTCAGCAGAAGAAACGGTGGAAGTACCGCGGGTGGGTGGTCGTCCGCCCCAGTCTATGCCTAGGCAAGTGATGGCACAGTTATTAGAGCCGCGTATGCAAGAGTTGTTTGAATTGGTGCGCGAAGAATTGGAGCGCTCGGGTTACCGCGAACTAGTAGCCGCAGGTGTGGTGTTAACAGGCGGAAGTAGTTTGCTTGAAGGCACGCAAGAGCTTGCCGATGAAATTTTTGAATTACCTGTACGCATTGGTCGCCCACAAAATGTGGGTGGATTAACCGATGTGGTGAACAGCCCAATTTATGCAACAGGTGTGGGCTTGATTCATTACGGTCAACGTTACCGCGAAGAACAAGGTTTACATTTTGATGATACAAGCTCTGAAAGTTTATGGAGCAGCGTACGACGATGGTTTGGGGGTAGTTAATGGCACGAAGTTACTCAAAACAGACACAAGATTTTAAGAAAATAAAAAAATAGCAGGAAGGGAGATAGTCATGGCGCTTAAATTTACATTGGATGATACACAAAAGCAGGTAGCAAGTATTAAAGTTGTTGGCGTTGGCGGCGGCGGCGGCAATGCTTTGAATAATATGATTGAACAAGGTTTGTCTGGCGTAAGCTTTGTTGCAGCCAATACGGATGCACAAGTGTTGTCTCGTAGTTTGGCACAAATGCGTTTGCAGTTAGGTTCAAATAGTACCAAAGGTTTGGGCGCAGGAGGTAAACCAGAAATTGGAAGAGACGCAGCTGAATCTGATCGTGCGCATATCAAGGAACTGCTTGAAGATACAGAAATGGTATTTATCACTGCAGGTATGGGTGGCGGCACAGGTACAGGTGCAGCACCTGTGATTGCTGAAGTAGCGCGTGAGATGGGTATTTTAACAGTTGGTGTGGTCACCAAACCTTTTGGTTTTGAGGGAAAGCGCCGTATGCGTTTTGCTGAAGAAGGTATCAAAGAGTTGGGTAGTGCCGTGGATACATTGATTACTATTCCCAATCAAAAGTTGGTTGCGATGGCAGGAAAGAATACATCTATGAAAGATACTTTTCGCATGGCTGATGACATTTTGTTTCAAGCTGTGCGCGGTATTTCTGAGCTAATTACAAAACCAGGTTATATCAATGTGGATTTTGCAGATGTGACGGCTGTAATGACAGAGCACCAAGGTATGTCGATGATGGGCATGGGAGCTGCTTCAGGTGAAGACAGAGCATGTACTGCAGCTGAAGCAGCAATTACTTCACCGTTATTGGAAGAAGTGGATATTCATGGCGCACAAGGCTTGCTAGTGAATGTGACGGCGCATGAAGATTCATTATCAATGGCTGAATATGAAGAGGTGATGAGTATTATTCATAATATGGTGGATGAGGATGCAAATGTGAACTGTGGACTTGTTTACGATGATGATGCTGGCGATGAGTTGCGTGTAACCGTGGTTGCGACGGGGTTGCAAAAACAAGAAACACCAAAACTTGCGCCTGTGCGTCCTTTGCACCAGCCTAAGATGCCAATCATGGGTGATGTACCTGTTCCTGGTTTTACCAGTGGTACAGGGCAAGCCCAAGCACAAACGGCAACAGCAGAATCACCATATGATGATTTGTACGATGTGCCAACATGGATTCGTCAGCAAGCTGACTAATTGCTTTTTTACAAGGGTGTTTTTATAAAAGAACACCCTTGAATCTTCATTTTGGAGTACATACATTTTGCCTATGATTAAAGCAAAAAGTCTTTCCCGACAATATGGCAATCAGTTTGCCGTTAAAGATTTAAGTTTTGAGGTTAAGCGTGGTGAAGTCATGGGGCTGTTGGGTCCTAATGGCGCTGGAAAATCGACCACCATGAAAATGCTCACCTGTTTTCTTCCCCCTTCCTCAGGTGATGCAAGCATTGATGGTTTAAGCTTGGCAGAATCCATTCAAGTTCGCCGCTTGGTGGGTTATTTGCCAGAACATGCGCCGTCTTACCACGATTTGGATGTTGAAGCTTACCTTCAATTCACAGGCAAAATGCATGGGATTCCCAGTGCGACTCGAAAAGATAAAATTGGTGAAATGGCGCGGGCTTGTGGTTTGGAGCAAGTGTTATATCGCCGAATTGAGGAGTTATCCAAAGGTTATCGTCAGCGGGTGGGTTTGGCAGCTGCCATGTTGCACGACCCGCAATGTCTTATCTTGGATGAACCCACCACAGGTTTAGACCCCAACCAAATTATTGAAATTCGTCATTTGATTCGCCACTTGGGTGAACAAAAAACGGTGCTTTTGTCTTCGCATATTTTGCCCGAAGTGGAAGCCGTATGCGACCGCATGATGATAATCGATAAAGGCGAGTTACAAGCTTTGGGTACATCCGAAGAACTTTCCAAACAAGCCCAAGGTGGCGCATTTGTGTTGGCAACAGTGAAAGGTGATGCAAATAAATTGCTCGCGCACTTACAAGCCAGTTTGTCTGATATAACTATCGTTCATCAAGAAACATTAGCCGATGGTTTTACCCATATCGAAATATCACATCCAGACCCAGATTGTGGTCTTGCCGAACAATTGTTTTTGGCTGCTGTTGCTACAGATGTGGTACTTTTAGAAATACGCAATGAACAAGCCTCGCTTGAGGATGTCTTCCGAGAATTAACAGGAGGAACAGCATGAATGCAGTGGTGGCATTATGCCAAAAAGAATGGCGAATTAGCCTAGACACTCCTCAGGGTTATGTGGTGTCGATTGCATTTTTATTGGCATCAGGTTTTTTCTTTGGCAGTAGTCTGTTTTTAAATGGGCAAGCGGATATGCGTCATTGGTTTGCCGTGTTGCCGTTGCTTTTTATCTTTTTTATTCCAGCCATGTCCATGCGGTTGCTTGCCGATGAATTGCATGATGGCACGTATGAACTTTTGGCAACCATGCCGACGCGTACGATTGATATTGTGCTCGGTAAATATTTAAGTTTGTTGGGGCATATCACCTTTTTATTGTTGCTCACGGGGTTGTATCCTTTGACCTTATCATTATTGGGCAATCTTGATTCAGGCACAGTGATGGCATCGTATTTGGGCGCATGGCTGCTTGCTGCTTTGTTTGCTGCCATAGGTTTATTTGCATCAGCCATGACCAATCATGCCATGATTGCGTATATTATTGGTTTGGTTTTATTGTTGGTGATTTTCCTTGTCACACAAGCTGCTCCTACGCTGCCAATTTTTATGCAAGACTGGGTTGTGATGCTGGGTCCGATTGATCACTATCAAAATATGATGCGAGGTGTGGTATCTTTGGCTGACGTAATGTTGTTTATCAGTTTAACAGTGATTTTTATTAGTTTAAGTTGGTTTGCTTTAGCACGTAGGCGGTGGCGTTAATCATGGCAGATTTACGTTCAACAATTCGTCGAAAAACTTTATTCACTTTATCATTTGTCGTGGTGATTGCAGTGCTGCTGTTTGCTGCGGCACAAGGATCGCATATTCGCAGTGATTGGAGCGACAACCAAACATCGAGCATTTCAGCATCCACCAAACAAGTGCTTCAAAGTTTGGATGAGCCGATTCAAATCAAGGCTTATTTTACCGCAGGTTTACCGCAACCTTATGGTCAGCTCAAACAATTTGTTGAAGATACCTTGATGAATTATAGGGATGCCGCAAAGGGAAAACTTGGGTTTGAAATGATTAACCCTGAGGATAACCCCAATACTCAAGCAGCTTTACAAGCCTTGCAGATTCCAAAAGTGCAAGTGCAGGTGATTGAAGATGACAGGGCGCAAGTGCGTCAAGCATACCTTGCGATTGTCATTGAATACTTGGATAAACAAGAAATTATTCCTGTGGTACAAACCGATGCGGGTTTTGAGTATTTACTCACACGAAAAATCAAGAAACTGACAGGTAAAGGCAAACAAACCATTGCCGTTGCAACAGGTTTTGGTGCCAAATCATCACAACAGCTACAAACATTGCAGCAACTCTTGCAAGATGATTATAATTTTGTCGATGTCGATTTGGCAGCTCATGTTGTGCCTAGTGATGCCAAAGCTTTGATTGTAGCGGGCGTGGATAAAAAACCATCGGAAATGTTTAGGTATCACCTCGACCAATTCCGTATGACGGGTAATGGGGTGTTGGTATTGGCATCCAATGTGGAGCCCAACTTGCAAGCAGGATTTCAAGTGTTACCCGTGGATACGTATGCTAATGATTGGTTATTGTCTGACCTTGGTGTATCCGTAGAGCCAGGTTTGGTGATGGATCAGCAAGCCAGTCGCATCACGGTGAATCAACAGCAAGCAGGTTTTGCATTCCGCTCAGTGGTGGATTTTCCGTTTATTCCAAACGTTGTAAACCTCAATAAACAAAGCGTGATTACCCAAGGTTTGGAAAGTGTAAGCATGCCATTTGCAGCACCTTTAGCATGGGGTGAGCCTAGTGCTGATAAAAGTATACTGCTTCAATCCTCGGAATGGAGTGCTGTACAATCAGGCCCACCTTTTGATGTGAATCCATTGCTTGCCATGCAAGAGCGTTTTCATGGCTTACACATGCGCCCCCAAACATTGATGCTGGCGCAAGAAGGGAAGATGCAGTCTGCTTTCACCAAGGCATTGGATGATAAAACGTATATAGCCAAGGTAGCCAATGGACGTTTGTTGGTCTCAGGCTCTAGCGCACTTTTGGATAATGAGTTTATCAATGGTGAAAACACGGTGTTGATTTTGAATATGTTGGATTGGCTCAGCCATGATGAAGCTTTGATTACACTGCGCTCAAAAGGCGTGACCCAACGCCCACTTGAACCATTGAACAAAGCAGAGCGCACTTTTTTCAAAGTGGTGTGGGTCTTTGCTTTACCCGCATTGTTGTTGACGCTGGCAGGTTGGCGTTGGTTATACTTGCGTAAGCGAAGAAATAAAACTTGGGAAGAAAACCAATGAAAGAATTGATAGCAGTCATCATCACATTGGGTTTGGTGGCTTTGATTGTGACCCAACAGGCACCTAAAGATACATCCCAAGCCTTGCCAAAATTGCCAACTTTTGCCGTGCAAGATGTGGATAGTATTGCTGTTTATGCCAAGGATAAAACACGCCTGCAAGCCAAGCGAGATGGGGATAAGTGGATAGTAGAAGGTGCGGATAAACCTGTATATGTGCAAAGCAATGTGGTGAATCAACTGCTTCAAGATTTACAAACCATGCAGGTTAAACGTGTGGCAAGCAGAACAGAAGATAACTTTTCTCGTTTTTCAGTGTTGACTGACCATGTTGTCTTAAAAAACAAACAAGGTGAGGTATTGCTGGATGTGTTCGTGGGTAAACCTGCGACCGACTTAGCCAGCACCTATATTCGCTTGGCAGATGAGAATATGGTGGTGACGGTGGATAAAGTGTTGACGTGGCAGGTCAAACGTACGCATGATGCGTGGCTTGAACAAAAAGCTGCTACAAAGGATACCTCGACTGAATAATCAACCCCTACAACTTATTTTATTTGATTGTGACGGCACATTGACCGACTCGCATGGTGCGATTGCGCAAGCCATGCAAAAAGCATTCACTGACCACGGTTTAACAAAGCCTGATTATCAAGATGTGCTAGGTATTATCGGCTTATCTTTGGTCGCTGCGGTGGAGCAACTGGCAGATGATGATTTGGATAATGATTTAAAAACCAAGCTTTGCGAATCGTATGGCAGCAATTATCGGGCTATGGAGTCTAGTCTTGCTTTGTACCCTAATGTGATTGAAACTTTGGAAGAACTGGATAACCGAGGATATGCCATGGGTGTGGTTACGGGTAAATCCAGTCGTGGTTTGATTCGGGTAATGGATACATTTGATTTACATCGATTCTTTCCAGTGTGGCGTACTGCTGATATTTGCACATCCAAACCGCATCCAGCCATGGTTTTGGAATGTATGCACGAGATGGGCGCATTGCCAGAGCATACATCCGTCATTGGTGATTCACGCTTTGATATTCAAATGGCAAATGCGGCTAATGTGCGCTCGTATGGCGTGTCTTTTGGTGTAGAGCCAGCGCATATTCTGAAAACAGAAGGTGCACTGCATGTGTTTGATCAGTTTGAAGATATTTTAGAGAAATACCCAAGCTTATTCAGTGCTTCCCTAGTTTAAACCAACCTGCAATGCTGTACCTATCCTTGTGTGCAGGTAACACTTCGTGAGGGAAGGATTCACTTAGAAACACCACCAAACGATTCATTTGTGGTGCTACAGTCTGAAAAGCATTGCTGCTCTTTTCATCTGCATACATTGCCAGCTCACCACCATCGTCAGTAGCCCAATTAGGGTTAAGGTAATACACTGTGGTAAGTTTGCGATTGGATAAGCCTTGAAAAGCATCGGTATGCCGTTTGTAGAAACTTTGTGGCGCGTAATGTGCAAAGTGTGCCTCGTAAGTAAACAAGCCTAAAAATAAACGTTGATTGATAGCAAGACGAAGCTGTTCCATCCATTGTAAGTAGTTTTGCTCAGCAGTGTGTATGCCGTCTAACCAGAGGGAAGTATCACTGCGATAGGTTTGGTCAACATGTAACTCATTTGCACGACCTACACCCATACCCTTAAAGTCTTTTGCGGGTATGTTGCTCATGTGTTGGTGTAATGCTTGGGCGGTATTAGCGGGGAGTGCGTTATCAATGATGCAATAACCGTTTTGCGCAATCGCTTGCGTAATATGTTCAAAGATTGGTGGGGTTAACATGTTGCAACATAACATTAAGTGTATATTCATGCAAAAACTGCTACCTTAATCTTATGATTGTGTTCCTTGTTATCGCGATGATGCTTACGGCTATCATGTATGGTTATGTAGCATGGCGGCTACATATTGTGTCGCCAAGCTTGCGTTTTTGGGTTCGTTTTTACCTGTTTGTTGTGTGGCTTACATCGCTTGCGCCACTTATTTTTCACTACCAACATGTGGCGGGTGATTGGGTTGATATATTCATTTGGTTTGTCTATTTGAATATGGGGTTTTTCTCACTATTAATGGTGGTGTATTTGGTGATGGATGTGTTACACCTCTGTATGCGCCCCTTCAAACGTAACCCTGAGCGGCGAGCGTTTTTCAAATCTTCGGCTGCACACATCAGTATGTTAGGCGCTGCTGGTATGACGACAGGTTTTGGGCTTGAGCAGGCGGTAGGCGGGGCAGTCATCAAGGAAGTACATATACCTTTGGGTGCGCCCAAAGCATTGCATGATTTAAAGATAGTACAGTTCACCGATTTGCACATTGGTCCCATGATTAAACGAGATGATGTGGAAAGCTTGGTATCACAAATGAACGCATTGAATGCAGATATGATTGTGATGACAGGTGATTTGGTGGATGGCTCTGTGGCAAGGTTAAAACAGGATGTCGCACCACTTGCAAATTTAAAAGCGAAAGTGGGTAAATATTTCATTACAGGTAATCACGAATACTATTCGGGGGCTGAAGATTGGATTGCTGAAATGAAGCGACTGGGTTTTACGGTGTTGCTCAATGAACATGAATTGATTGAATATGAAGGAGCAAAGCTGCTGTTGGCAGGGGTGACTGATTATCGAGCGCACCAATATATTTCAGCTCATCAATCCAGCCCTAAACAAGCCATGCAAGGTGCACCTGATGCTGATGTGAAAATTTTATTGGCACATCAACCCAAAAGTATCTTTGAAGCTACAGAGGCAGGTTTTGATTTGCAGATTTCAGGGCATACCCATGGTGGACAATATTACCCATGGAATTTCATCGCAAAAATGGCAAATCCTTATATTAAAGGTTTGCATTTGCATGACAACAAAACGTGGATTTATGTATCCCCAGGCACGGGGTACTGGGGGCCACCGATTAGGTTGGGCAATGAGCCAGAGATTACAGTGTTTAAGTTGGTTTAACTGTCATGTCGAGCGCAGTTAAGACATCTTGAGATGCCTTCATCTTGGTCGGCATGACACATCATTGAATATCCCCATAAAACACAGCCAACCAAATGCTTTCCACATCAGGGTCAGTCCATGACACTTTGTGTTTTACGTGTGCTGGAATATTGAGATAATCACCCTTTCTTAGGTTGGATTCTTTTCCATTATCAAAAGTAATGGTAGCAGCGCCTTCAAGCAGAATAACCCATTCATGTTGGGCTTGGTCATACCATCCTGATTCAGGTGATGTATGACCTTTAGAAATAATACGTTCGATTTTGAGATGTTCATTATCCAAGAGTGTTTCAAACACTTCTGGAAGCAAGTCAGCAGGCGTATGTTTCAAGCTGCAAGCGGGTGAATATGTCGTTGTAACTCTTGTCGCTTCTGATTGACAAGATTGAGGTCGTAGGCGGTTTGTAGCTTGAGCCAATGTTGCGCAGAAGGTTTACCAAACGCCAGCTCAAGGCGCACAGCCATTTCAGGCGTGATAGCACCATTACCATTGCATATTTTGGACAAGGTTTTGCGGCTTATATCCAATGACTTGGCAGCATCTACAATGCTTACGCCCATTGGCTCTAAAATATCATGGCGAAGAATTTCACCAGGGTGAACAGGGTTAAACATATGCATGGCATACCTCCGTTAATGGTAATCCTCATAATTTATCAACTCAATATCTTCACCCACAAAACGAAAGGTGACACGCCAGTTGGCTTGAACCGTAATCGACCAAACACCTTTGCGAGAGCCCTTAAGCTCATGCAAGCGGTAACTGGGTAAATCCAAGTCATCAGAGCAGCTTGCTACATCAAGATTGGAAAGTATTCGGCGCAACTTTTCAGCATGTTTGGTTTGAATACCAGCCTTGCTTCCCGTACGATAAAACTTTTCCAAACCTTTATGGATGAAATCAAGAATCATACGCTATGGTAACCTTATTGGTTACAGTGTGCAACCTGTAAGGTTACGTCGTTTGTATTGTTCCCAATTCGGTTTGCAGGGGATGGAGGGCATCGACTGTTGAAAAGTAGGTGGTTTCTTGTTCATTTTTGTACAGCCAAAAACGAACCAAAAAGCTGCCCTTTATAAGCTGCTCGCTTCCTTCGCTATGCAGTTGAAGCGGGGCGAAAAGTTTTTTCGCTTATCCCTTTTTCAACAGCAAGACTTCGGCGCAGTTTAACAAAGGGGTGATAGTCACACTAAAGCTTCATACTCTTTGTGTTCTTCGTGGTTTAAAATCTCTGTGTTTCTCTGCGTCCTGTGATGAATTGCCGAAGGCAAGAAGCCTGCCCCTTGCGGGTACTGTGGTAAATTTAGGAAGCCGCATCCATCAAAAATTCCATCAATGCTTTTTGCGCATGTAGGCGGTTTTCTGCTTCATCCCACACTACAGATTGTTTGCCATCAATCACATCAGCAGCGACTTCTTCGCCCCGATGTGCTGGCAGGCAGTGCATAAACAAAGCATCGCTATTGGCGTTGCTCATCAATGTGGTGTCCACTTGATAATCTTTAAAGGCTGCTTCACGGATTTTTTGTTCTTCTTCTTGCCCCATGGATGCCCAGACATCAGTAGTGACCAAATCGGCATTATTTACGGCTTCTTGTGGGCTGCTGCAAAGGTTAATTTTTGCGCCCTTGGCTCTTGCGTTTGCTAATAAACTTTCATCCACGGTATAACCATCGGGTGAAGCAATATTCAGCGTGAAATCAAAGGTGACAGCGCCATTCATCCAAGAGTGCGCCATATTGTTGCCATCGCCAATCCATGCCACGGTTTTACCCTTGATTGCGCCGCGATGTTCTACAAACGTCATCACATCAGCGAGAATTTGGCAGGGGTGGGTTAGGTCGGTTAACGCATTGATGACAGGTACGGATGAATATTCGGCAAACTTTTCGACCATGGCGTGGTCAAAGGTGCGAATCATCACCATATCCACCATGCTGGAAATGACGCGTGCAGAATCTTCTACAGGTTCGCCTCTGCCAAGTTGGGTTGTGCCTGAATGTAAAAACAAGGCATGACCACCCAATTGAAACATGCCTGTTTCAAATGAGACACGGGTACGGGTGGATGCTTTGTCAAAAATCATGGCTAATGCTTTTCCTGCAAGGGTGGGGTGAGCTTCGCCAGCTTTTTGTTTGGCTTTGAGTTCGATGCCACGCGCTAAAATCCCATTGGCTTCACTGGGTGAAATGTCCAACAATGTTAAAAAATGTCTGATATTGCTCATAAATCTAAACCTTCTATACTTTTGTTTAATAGCGTTAAGCCTTCTTCAATTTCAGCTTCTGTGATATTCAGTGCAGGTAAAAAACGCAAGACATGTGGTCCTGCCGCTAACACCAATAAACCATGTTCACGACAAGCATGAATGATAGGCATCACTTCTTTCTCACAAGCAAGCCCTAAGAGTAGACCATGACCACGCACTTCGCTAAAAAATGGGTAAGTATCCACCAGTTTTTGTAACCCAGCTTGGAGTTGTTTGCTTCTTTGGTTGACGTTTTCCAAGATGTTTTCTTGTTCTAATACCTGCAATACGGTGAGTGCAGCTGCACAAGACATAGGATTACCACCAAATGTGGTGCCGTGTGAGCCTGCAGATAATGATGGTGCGACCTTTTTGCAGGCAAGCATTGCACCAATGGGTACACCGCCGCCCAAACCTTTGGCAAGAGTGAGTATATCGGGGGAAACACCTGCCAATTCAAAAGCAAACATGGCCCCACACCGAGCAATACCTGTTTGGATTTCATCAAAGATAAGCAGTATATCGTGTTGATCACAAAGCTTTCTTACGTCTGCCAAATAATGCGGGCAGACATTGTTGACACCACCTTCACCTTGTAAAGGTTCAAGCATAATTGCCGCTGTATGGTTATCGATGGCTTGTTCAAGTGTTTCAAAATCATTGAGCGGAACATGTTTAAAACCAATAGGTAGCGGAGCAAAACCTTCTTTGACCTTGTCTTGCCCTGTAGCAGCAATGGTTTGCATGGTTCTGCCATGAAAAGATTGGGTTGCCGTGATAATGGTATATTTCTGTTTGCCTTGGTCATGGAAATATTTGCGCACAATTTTAATGGCTGCTTCATTGGCTTCTGCACCTGAATTGCAGAAAAACACTTTATCTAAGCCTGAAAGCTCAACCAGCTGTTTCGCCAGTTCATTTTGTTGGGGATTAAAATATAAATTGGAGCAATGCAACATGGTGGCAGCCTGCTTGCTTATGGTTTTAATCATGGCTGGGTGCGCATGACCTAAGGTGTTGACTGCAATGCCCGCGACAAAATCCAAATATGACTTGCCTGTATCATCCCAAAGGCGAGCGCCTTGACCTTTGACAAGCGTGATGGGGAACCGTCCATAATTGGGGGCTAAATATTGGTTTGCTTCTTGGATATTCATTGGCGAAGGCTAGTTGTTTTTTTAAGATGCTCAATACTTCTAGCTATAACCCATATTGCAAGATGATGCTTGGCTGTTAGTTTTGCAATATGAAATCACTTTGGTGTACACGCAAAAGTATCACACATGGCTTTAAAATTGAGCTTGTGGCATGCGTTGCCTGCACCTGTAAAAAACGAAAAACGTGCAAACCTTATGCAAGCGTTCCTTTGGCAGATATTGCAGCAGCCAACCGAGAATCCAAACGTACAGGGCATAATGTTGCTGAAGATTTACCTCTGTTTGAGGCTGTTTTAAAATAAATCAGTGTAGCTGGTTGGCTTTTTGATATGCCTCTGCTGCCTGTTGCCATTGCCCTTGCTCGGCATACCAGTCACCACGCAATTGCCACAGTTCAGCACTTTCATGATTTTCCAATAAGCCATATAAGCTATCATCAGCAATACCACTTAAACCCGCTTTGTGCGCAAGCTGCATACGTAGCCAAGTGCCAGCGGCGGTGGTTTGGTAAACGGCTTTATCGACTTGCTTGAAATGCTGTAAAGCATCATTTTCCAGCATGGGTAAAAGTGCTTTTGCAACCTGCATATCATCATGTTGGGCAAGGTAGTCCAATAATAAACGATAGGCCGTTTGGGTGTCCCCTGATGTTTGCAATGTTTGGGCTAAGTTCATCAGTGTTTTCACATCAGTTGGGTTGATGCGGTTAGATTTGCGCAAGTAGGTAAGCGCATTATCGCTATCTTGCTTTGCAAGGTGGCGAAGCGCTGTGGCAAGTTGAGGCCTGATGTGTTGCACTTGTTTTTTGCGCTGAAATAAGTCTTCCAGCAAAGCAACTTGCTCGGCATATTCGCCGCGCTCACCCAACAAGGCTGCTTTGCGCTCAAGGGCAAGTGAAGCGCCTGGGTGTACCATTAACCATGCATCCAAATACTGTTGTCTTTGCTCTAAGCTTAGGTGTGTTTGATTGGGTTCTGTTGCCAGCCGCGCTTTAAGCGCAATGATGTGGGGTTTGTCTTTTTCATCATGAATTGGTGCATGGTTTTCAGGTTTGTCCCACCAAACAATGAGCGCATCATGCAACCAAGGCGGAATAATACCTTTGCTGCGTTTGAGTAGTTTTTGGCTATGACCTTCACCTTCATCAATCCAAGTGTCTAATGCTTCTTGTAAACGTAGTTCACGGCGTTTTTTGTTACCACTGCGAAGGTTTGTCCACAGTTGTTTGGGGCTATTGATGCTCAAGGCAAAGGTTTTTTGCACCAACCATAATGCGCTTAAACTGAAAATAATCAGTAAGATAAACATGGCTGTACGTGTTTCAAATAACCAACCTAATATTTCAATGCGCACACGTTGATTGGCAATGTCAGGGAAGACCAGTAGGCTTACAAAAACGGCTGCAATCAGTAATAACATCATAACAATACGAATCATAATTGTGCCATCCATGTTTGGGCTTCATCTTGCCACTGACGAATACTGGCTTGTAAATTGGTAATGCTTTCATTGCTAAAAGATGCTTCAAGCCCACGTTGTTCCAGTTGGTATAATAGCGAGGTTAAACTACCAATATTACTCCAATTGCGTTGGTGTATGGATTCTTTAAGCTGGTTGAGCTCAACGATGAGTTGTTTAAGGTCGGCGTATGGGTCATTCGATAGTTCTAGGGCATGTTTATCCAGTTTGGTAATCACAAACTGTTGTTTTAGCCAGACCAACCATGAATCGAAAGCATCCGTTTGCTGATAAGGGTCAACCACGTTTGCTACATCTTGGCTGATGTCTTGTAAGGCTGCAGGGTGTATTTCGCTGGCTAATGTTTGGATAAGTCCTTGGATGTTGGTTTCGGTTTGCTGGATACGTTGTTGTGTTTCTTGCAGACCCATAAATGCTTGTTCTGCAATGTCACGTTTATCTTGGTTTAATAATGGTAAGAAACCAATGCTTTTCCATGCAATCATCATCTGATCAAGGTTGCTTTGTGGTGATGATGCTTGGCGCAATAAAGCAAAGAGTTGGGCGCGAACTTGCTGTTGCGACCACTGTAGCTGCTGCTGTTGCAGTGAGCCTATGACTTGTGTTAAATCATCAACTTGCTGCTGTAGGCTTAAAAGAGCGGCAGTCATTTCAGGGTTGTTGCTTTCCAAAGCGATATCTAAATTTTGCTCAGGGATTTCGGTTTGTTCAGGATTTTCAGTTTGCTCAGATTCTGTCGGTGTAAGGCTAGCTTCAGGTGTTGCAGTGTCTGTTTGAAATAAGGGGCTAGTTTCTTGTGAATCGGCAGTTGCAGTTGTTGCTTCTGTTGATGCAGCAGCTTGTGGCGCTGAGCTTAGCTCAGGTTCTGGGTTTGTTTCTGCGCTTGGTTGTGAAAAAGTGGATTCAAACTGCATGCGAAGTTGTTGTGCTTCGGGTGAAAATATCCAAAAAGCCCACGTACCAACACCCAAGATAAGTATTAAGAAAAAATAGAACTTAGAGTTGTTTCTTTTCTTGGTTTTTACGTTGTTTTGTTCATCCGGCTCTGAGGTTGAAGGTTGAACTTCTTCAACCGAATCGGCATCAATGACGGGCTCTTGTTTATCACTCATTTATTGCTCGTTTAACCATGCGGCAACATCCAATGCATGGTATGTGAGAATCATATCTGCGCCTGCGCGTTTGAAGCTGAGCATGGTTTCCAAAACCACACGTTTTTCATCAATCCAACCATTGGCAGCCGCAGCTTTGACCATGGCATATTCACCCGACACATTATACACAGCCATGGGTAATTGCGTGGCATCTTTGACTTCACGAATAATATCCATATATGCTAGTGCAGGTTTGACCATGAGCATATCTGCGCCTTCTTCCACATCTAACAATGCTTCTTTGATGGCTTCACGGCGATTGGCAGGGTCCATTTGATATTGGGCTCTATCACCAAAGCTTGGGGTGGAATCTGCCGCATCACGGAAAGGACCAAAATAACCCGATGCATATTTCACAGCATAGGACATGATGGGTGTATCTTGGAAACCAGCTTTATCCAAGCCCTCACGAATGGCTTTAATCATGCCATCCATCATGCCAGATGGAGCAACGATATCTACACCCGCTTTTGCATAAGACACGGCTTCTTTTTGTAGGTTGGAAAGCGTTGCATCATTATCCACTTCTTCACCGTGTAAAACGCCGCAATGCCCGTGGTCGGTGTATTCACAAAAACATGTATCGGCAATGACAATCATATCAGGGCAAGCTTTTTTTGCAGCGCGCACAGCACGTTGCACAATACCTTCATCATCCCAGCCACCAGAGCCAATCGCATCTTTTTCAGTAGGGATACCAAAGAATATCACACCGGGTACACCAGCATCTTCAACCTTTTGCACCATGGCAGCCACATCAGCCAATGGAATACGCGTTACGCCAGGCATGCTTTTAACATCCACAGCAGTATCAATACCTTCATCGACAAAAATGGGATAAATCAAATCGTTCACCGATAACGTCGTTTCAGAAACCATACGACGTAAATTCGCAGTTTTTCTAAGGCGGCGAGGTCTATGGGTTAAATCAAATGGCATATTGTTTATCCTTTGTCTTGTGTAGCAAAATAATCGTTTAAACCTTGTAACATTGCGCGAAAGCTAGGTTTATTGGCGATAATCTGCACCTTTAATCCCAATTTGTCAGCGGCTTTTTCAACTTGTGGACTCATGACGGCAATCACAGGTGTATTGGCAAGGTTTAAATTGGCAATACGTTGCACATAAAAGGCTGCGGTTTTTGCGCTACCAAGCAATACAGCATCAATAGCTTTGTTGCGAAGCTGGTTAATGATAGGGGTGGCATCATCGTTGGGGCAACTGGCGCGGTAGCTTGGTATTAAGAGGGTATCTACCCCTTGTTGCTTTAGGGCGCGAAGCAAGTCATCACTGCCTTCTTCAGCTCGAAAAAAATACACTTGTTGGGGTAAGTTTTGTTGCTGATATGCCGCGATAAGGCCTTTCTGAGAGGCTTCTTCGGGGATAAATGCGGGTGTGCAACCATGTTCGGCAAGTGTTTGTGCTGTTTTATGACCAACGGCAATAATACGAAAGCCTTGCAAGCTTTTTTTGAGATGATGGACACATGTAGCCACGGCTTTTACGCCATTGCTGCTGCTAAAAATAATATCGGTGTTGCTTGGGTTATCAGCTTGTATTTTTTTTAAGGCTTGTTGAATGTTTTCCTTCAAATAATCAATCTGAATACATGGCAAATATACGGGAATTGCGCCTATCGCTTTAAGTTGTTGCGCCGTGTTTTTATTTTGCTCCTTTGTGCGGGTCAGCAGAATACGTTTGCCTTGAAGATGACTCATAGGGTTAAACAACACAACGCGAGCAATAAAATTTCACATATTTCAATGCCTGCACCCAGACAGTCACCATTCATGCCTTGCACTTTATGTTCCAAGAATAATTTCCATGCCCATAATATTACAGGGGCAAGTAAAAGTATGGGCGCAAATAAAAGGGATAAGATAAGCAGTGTTATCAACCAAGGCGTAAGGTTGGCTTCGCCTGCATCAAGCAACCAAGTGGCTAACCCTTCATGAAGCGGTGGTAACTCGTTTACCCACCAAGCTGCACCCAAACGTGCCCATGCAGGAATAAGTAAAAGCGGCGCAAATACTTCAGCAAAACCAAGCACAGATAAGAAAACAAGCTTGGATAATATTGCCAATATCAGCGCAATAACTGCAAAAGAACCAATGTCGGGTGCTTTGAGAACTTCTAAGAAACGTGTTCTGTCACCATGGGATGCGCCCAAAGCATCAGATAGGTCTGCCAAACCATCAAGGTGTAAGAATCCAGTGCTTCCTAACCATAATATCAACAGCAATAAACCTGTAACTGCAGGGTTAAAACCAGAAAGTAACCAAGCCGCGATATAAAAGGTGAGCCCCAAACCTAACCCCACCAAAGGCATCATGGACAGTTGGGGAGAAGTTTCTTGCGCTGTTTTTGGTGCAGGAAAGGTGGTCAGAAATGACCACGTAGCGATAAATTTATCTTTGTTTTCAAGCATGGTGGTTCATAAACCACAACATCGGTGATTCTCCTTGTACAAATGTGATGCGTGACCAAGCAGCATGCGGGATATACAAGCTGCTTAGGTGTTGCTTGGGTATTTGTAAGACTTGCCCGAGTAAGAGTCGAATCACGCCACCATGGGTGACCAGTAGATGATGTCCGCCTTGTTCCATGTGTTGGGTGATATATTCATGCCAAGCTGCGCTCACGCGCTGCTCAAAATCAGCAAATGTTTCACCATTAGGCGGCTTGAGTTGGGTAATGTCTTGGCGAAAGTTGGGCTCTTGTTGAATCAGTTTTTGAATATCTTCACCTTCCCAATCACCAAAATCCATTTCGCTAAAACCAATATGGTAACGCATGTTGATATGCTGCCTTGTGTCCAACTTTGTACTAAGCCAAGCGCAACGTTTTAAGGGTGAGCTAATAACGTTTGCAATAGGCTCTCTGTGGATGATTTTGGCGGCTTTTAGTAACTGTGATTTCCCTAATTCACTTAAGGGAACATCTGTTGCACCATATAGCTTTCCAGCTTCTGTTTCCGTCTCGCCATGGCGGAGAATATCAATGGTGAGAATAAGAGGTGACATATTTATAAAATATAACGTGATAGGTCTTCACTTTCCGCTGTTTCACCCAAACAATCACGAACATATTTATCATCAATAACCAACCTTTTCTCGGTGCGGTCGCAAGCATCAAAGCTAACTTCATCCAATACACGTTCCAAAAGTGTGTGTAAACGTCGGGCGCCGATATTTTCAGTTTTTTCGTTCACCAATACCGTTATTTTTGCAATTTCGGCAATACCGGACTCTGCAAATTCAAGGCTTATGCCTTCAGTGTTTAAAAGGGCGGTATATTGTTGGGTTAATGAACATTCTGGCTCAACCAAGATGCGTCTGAAATCATCTTCGGTCAAAGCTTTTAATTGCACGCGGATAGGGAAACGCCCTTGTAATTCAGGCACCAAATCGGAAGGTTTGCTCAAGTGGAAAGCGCCTGATGCAATGAATAGAATATGGTTGGTGCTTACGGCACCATGTTTTGTGCTTACGGATGTACCTTCCACCAAGGGAAGCAGATCCCGCTGCACACCTTGTCGAGATACATCGCCACTTGCACCCTCACGGTGTGTGATTTTGTCGATTTCATCCAAGAACACGATGCCCGAATTTTCAGTGCGTTTGATGGCTTCTTCTTTGACTTTATCATTGTCAATCAAACGTGTAGCTTCTTGTTGCTTGAGGATTTCCATCGCTTCTTTGATGGTGACACGTTTGCTTTTCTTTTTCTCACCTAAGAGACCACCCAGCATATCTTTGATGTCCATGTTATTGTCTTCGTTGGGGTTATTACTGAATACTTGTAACATTGGCATGTCATGATGTTCAGGTACATCGATTTCAATTTGACGATTGTCCAGCTCACCCAAGCGAAGTTTATGGCGCATTTTATCGCGAGAGTTTCGGTGTGGGTTGGGTGCATCGGCTGAAATAGGGCGCGTATGTCCCTCTACAGGTGTAGGGATAAGAATATCCAAAATACGTTCTTCTGCAGATTCTTCAGCGCGAACTTTTACTTTGGCCACATGTTCTTCTTTAACCATTTTAATGGCGGTGTCCAACAGGTCGCGGATAATCGATTCTACATCGCGCCCAACATAACCGACTTCGGTATATTTGGTGGCCTCAACCTTAATAAATGGTGCCTTGGCAAGCTTGGCTAGGCGACGGGCAATCTCTGTTTTACCTACGCCTGTTGAACCTATCATAAGGATATTTTTTGGTGTGATTTCTTCACGCATAGGCGAACTTACTTGTTGCCTGCGCCAACGGTTACGCAAAGCAATAGCAACAGCACGTTTGGCATCAAATTGCCCAATGATAAATCTATCCAGTTCGCTTACGATTTCGCGTGGTGTCATCATATTTTCATTGGATGTGCTCATAGTTCTCCTTTTTCCTGTGTGACAATAATTTCTTGCGGCAAAGCATGGCTGAGGAAACCTGTGTTGGACATGGTTAAGCCATAAGCCCCTGCCAATCCAAAGACTGCAATGTCACCAATATGTGCTTCTTCGATGTATATGTCATTGGCAAGTTTGTCTGCGCTGGTGCACAGCGGGCCACCAAAGTATACTTTTTCCTGATGAATAGATTCTTGGGCTGGAAAAAGCTTTGGTTTATGCATGCTTACAATACTTGTGGGGTGGTTGATGGCAAGGGCAGCAGGGCGGCGGAAATGGTTAATGCCACCTGCGCAAATCACTTGTTTTTTACCACGGCTTGTTTTGATATCGATGATTTCAGTGCAAAACCAACCACATTCAGCAGCCAACCAACGCCCCAACTCCAAAACAAAGTGTCGGTTTTTGAAATCGTAATCTTGTATCATGGTTGCAAGCCCATCGGCGTAAGCTTGGGCGGCAAAGTCTGTGCCTTCTTCTAGGTAGTCCACACCAAAACCGCCACCAAAATCGATGATGTCGCATGTGACACCTTGGTATTGGGTTTCAATACGTTGGGTCAAATCAAAAACCAGTTTACAGTTGTGTAATAGGTCATCCACATTTAACACGCCGCTGGCAGCATATACATGTAAACCACGGAAATTAAGCTTATCCAAGGCTAAAATTTGCGGGAGAGCGACATCCAATTGCTCTTCATCAATGCCGAATTTTTTTGAACCACCTGAAAAAGTGGTTTGTGCATCGTGGATGTCAAAGTTGGCATTGATGCGAAGTAAAATATCTTGTTGGGTGTTGTATTGCTTACATAAGGATTGAATGCGGTGAGCTTCAACCAAAGACTCAATATGAATGGTTCGGATATGGTTGCCGATACACCATGTTAACTCTTCTAGGCTTTTGCCTGGGCCTGTGTAGATGAGTTGTGAGGGCGTAAAACCCGCGGCAACGGCTTTGTGTGCTTCCCCAAGGCTGGCAATCTCGATGCCAGTCACTTCAGCTTCTAAAGCTGCAGATAAAAAAGCAGGGTGAGGGTTGGCTTTCATGGCGTAAAACACCTCAACACCTTGGGGCATGATGCGCTTGAGGCAGCTGATTCGCCGCTTGAGCGGTGCGGTGTCGTATATATAGGCATTAAATGTTTTACCTTTTTCAGCGTGCTGCTGAATGAGTGATTCAATATGATGAGGAATTTTCATGGACGAAGTTCACCACAAACTGAAGCCAAGACCAAGTGTAAATGACATCTGGTTTTCATCTTGGTACGCTACGGCAAATATTAGATATGAAATTTATAGGGTCAGGTAATCATAAAAATGACAGAGAAGCTCAGTATTGCCCCATATAAACACCATGCGATTATGTGTGTTGGTAAAGCTTGTGGTGAAAATATGCCTTTGCTTAAATATATTAAAAAACGTATGGCTGAAGAAGGTTTGGCAGAAGGAGAGGATGCAGTTCGTGTGAATCGTGCGGGATGTCTTGGCGTCTGCGAGCAGGGGCCTATTATGGTGGTGTACCCTGAAGGTGTCTGGTATGCTAATATGGATGAAGCAAAGGTTGATGAAATTATTGCCCAACACTTAAAAGGTGGTAAACCTTTGGAGATGTTAGCATTTCATGCCCAATCAGCGCATTAATGTTTTTTGATGGTGGAAAGCTTGAAGAGGTGAGGGAATCATGAGTGTAAACTTTGAAGACGCTTTGAAAGCTAAAAAGCTGCGTGACTTTTTTTATGAGCATAAGCGTATTTTTATTCTTGTTGATGCCGCTGCCGATGATGTGCAGCTGCCAGAGCATTTGAAACATGATCATGCTTTACCATTGGTATTAAATGCGCGTATGCCGCAGCCTATTCATATTAGAGATTCGTCATTGGAGTCTAAATTTTCTTTCTCAGGTGTATCTCAGCATTGTGTGATTCCGATGAAACGTATTTGGGCAGTATATTTGCCTGAGCAAGACCTGTCATCGGGTATATTATGGGAAGATGATATGCCTGAAAGCATAAAAACACAGGTTCAGCAAGAAGTAAATATGTCTGAAGAAGAGATGCAGACGCTGACCGATGCTACAGTGGAAAAATCAAGTGCTGCAGCGGGGGAAACAAAAGCATCTGACGTAGGGCGGAAAGTACGTCATTTACGAGTTGTAAAATGAGGCTGTTTTTTGGTTTGTTCGTTTGTTTTCTTGTGCCATTGCAGCTGTTTGCTGCGGCAGATGACAGGTTTTTGGTATCTCTGCAGGATGAAGGTGTATCCGAACTAACGATTCAGCAAGCGACCAAACTTGCATTGCCTGTGTTATGGGCGCGGGTTGTGCCCTTTGATGCATTGGAAAAATCGAAATCTTGGCCTGTGGCAACATCATTGGTGTTGCGTTTCAAAACCACGTCTTTTGGGGCAAATGTAGAGTTTAACCCTAATCAGGTACGAAAGTTTTTACGCAAGCGCGGCGTCAAAATGATTCAACAACAACCCTATTGGAACTTGGGTGTTTATGTGGTTGGTTTTGCGGAGCAAGGAAATATGCTTGCCAAAGATTTGCTTAATACAGCTTATGAAATGGCAGATACTTATGGTTTTGCATTGGGTGCCAATGGGCGGAAGTTAATGCTGACTTTTTCCCCAGTTGCCGATGTTTATGGTGAATTGCAATTGCATGTGGATGTGCAAGGCGACTTTTCTGCAAGCTTGCTAGAAGAGAAAGATGTTCCAATGCAAGCTTATACTGAATACCAACTGCAATCATTCTTAAAACAGGTACTATTAAATATTCGTGATGCTTATCAAGATGATATGAAGTTTGATTCTGTGTCGAATGTTGTGTTGCTACGCATAGAAGCAGAGCATGCACTGGCATCACAGGTGATGTTGGAGCAGGCGCTGTTGAAGCTGGCAGTGGTTGAAAGTGTTGTGCCAACATTATTGCAAAAACAGCGTCGGGAATACCGTTTGATTTTACGTGATGGTGATGATTCATGGTTGCCATCATGGTTTGCTGCTTATGGTATGAAGGTCACCAAGCAACCCGAAGGAAGTTTGTATGATTGGCTTGTTGAGTAAGTGGTGAGTGAACAGCAAACGTTGGCGCTTCTGCTCCCCATCAAAAAACATTACGGAAGTTGGGTGCGTCATCCTCAGGTTGAGGAAGCATCAGGGCGACTCGCGTTGTGGTTTGTGCAAGGTGGATTGTTGTGGTTAACCTCGGAATCGGTAGCGGGTAAAAGTCACCTGTTACAGGCGTTGGCGGATGAAAACCCGCATGTTGCTTTGTTGGCTTGTGATGAAGGTGATGTGTCTTCAGTGCATCAATTGAAGTTATGGTTAGAGCAGTGTGAACATCAGGCATATTGGATATTGGATTTACCCTCTGGGGGTATGCCGCCTGCCTTTGCTTATGCGGTGTTCCATTTAATTGAAAGAGCGAAAGAGATGAATAAGGCATTGTTAATCAGTTGGCGATGTGCCGAGGCGAATATGCCTCCAGAGTTACGCAGCCGTTTGTTGATGATGGAAAAAGTAGAAATGTCTGCGCCAGCTGATGATGCAGATTTGAAGCGTGTTTTGGATTCGGTGTTGCAACACATGCAGTGGGATATGAAGGAAACAGTGTTGCCTGTGTTGTTGCAATATGTTCCGCGAACTTTAGATGCATTATTACGAGCACTTGTGTTACTTGATGCGTATTCGAAGGCGCATAAGGTTAAAATGAATGCTGCCCTAGCATTACGTGTGTTGGCAGAACATGATTAAAATTATTGTATCCGAACAAATGTTGTATCATCACCGTAAAACGGGTGTGGTTTGTGCTTACCCTGTTTCTACGGCTAGAAATGGCGTGGGGAATATCGAAAATAGTTTGCAAACACCATTGGGTAAACATCAAATTTGCGCTAAAATAGGGGGTGGTTTACCTGTTTATACCTATTTTGAATCTAGGGAGCCAAAGGGTATATTTACACAAAAAACAGCACATCATAAGGCTGATTGGATATTAAGTCGTATTCTTTGGTTGACAGGTGTGCAAACGGGGGTGAATAAGCGCGGAAAAGTGGATACAAAAAAACGGTATATTTATATCCATGGTACCAATGAGGAAGATAAAATTGGTTTGCCTGTGTCTCATGGCTGTATCCGCATGTTAAATGCAGATGTGGTACACTTGTTTGAACATGCATGCTATGGCGAATCGGTGTTTATTAAGGTGTAAAGTGGTTTTGTAAGTGCGTTACCTGAGTTCAGATGGTTCACTGTATTGTTTAGGTGGCACAAGGATTGTCGAAGAAAAAAATATGATGGTTTGTTTGTCGGCGTAGTATTGCTTCAATTCACGTTTTATTTTTCGTTTTTCACATTCTTTTTTAGCCCTAGGTTCGCCCTATGTTAGTTTAGGGGTTCGTATAAAGATGTATTTTGCTATGGTGTAGAATTTGGTGGTTAGTTTTTATCATGTAACATATTGAATTATATAAATAAAAATGATTGTATGTGTGTATGGTTAGGCTCAAAATTAATCTCTTTTTGCAGTCTTTTTTTACTTGAACTTTGTATTGTGAAGCATCGGTGAAAGAAGTGGTTTTAGTCTCTATGCAAGAAGTTTTTTTTAGGGATACTTTTACGCTTTGTGGTCTTTTATGGTTGCGAAGGGATATGAGTCGGGCATAGTTCGCATTCTAGCGAAACGATTGGGGATGTTATGACAACCAAAAATCAAGAAGAAAACCAAGCTGGTATCACGCAAGAAGGCCGTTTTTATAGTGCGGAGCGTTTGCATGCCATGCATGATATGATGCTTTATATTCGCCGCTTTGAAGAAAAAGCTGGGCAAATGTATGGATTGAAAAAGATTGGTGGCTTTTGCCATTTGTGTAATGGTCAAGAAGCAGTGTGTGTAGGTATGGAAGAAGCTTCAGAGCCTACTGATTATATGATGACCAGTTATCGTGACCACGGGCATATCCTTGCGCGAGGCTCCAATCCAACAGCGATTATGGCAGAGTTGCTTGGTCGTGCAGGTGGCATTGTGGGCGGCAAAGGCGGCTCCATGCACATGTTCGATAAAGAGAAAAACTTTGCTGGCGGTAATGGTATCGTGGGTGAGCAAGTGCCAATCGGCACGGGTTTCGCTTTCGCAAGTAAATACAATGATGATAAACGCGTATCGATTACGATTATGGGTGATGGTGGCGTGAACCAAGGCGCTGTGTATGAATCATTTAATATGGCTGCATTGTGGAAGTTGCCTGTGGTGTTTGTGATTGAAAACAATCAATATGCGATGGGTACTTCGCTGAGTCGTGCATCGGCTGAAACACATCTTTATAAACGTGGTATTTCTTTCAAGGTGCCTGGTATTCAAGTCGATGGTATGGATGTATTGGAAGTAGAACGCAAAATGTCAGAGGCCATTGAACATGCGCGCTCAGGTAAAGGGCCGATGATTGTGGAAATGATGACCTACCGTTATCGTGGGCATTCGATGTCTGACCCTGCAACTTATCGTACGCGTGACGAAGTGGATGAGTGGCGTTCGGGTCGAGACCCTATCGTACGCTTGCAAAAGCAAATGGTTGAAGCGGGGCTGGCAACAGAAGCAGACTTCAAACAAAAAGATAAAGACATTAAGAAAGAGGTCGTGGCGGTTGCTAAAGCTGCAGAAGCACAACCTGAACCCGACCTTTCCGTGTTGTGGGATGATATTATTAATGATGAGATTCCCAATGCATATCCTTATCCAAGGCAGGTGGGCTAATCATGGCTAAAATTACGTATCGTGAAGCACTGAATCAAGCAATGTGCAACGAAATGGAGCGTGATGAGCGCGTATTCCTTATGGGTGAGGAAGTTGCTGAATACAATGGTGCATATAAAGTGTCCCAAGGAATGTTGGATAAATTTGGTCCGCGCCGTGTGATTGATACACCGATTACTGAGTTGGGTTTTGCAGGGCTTGGTGTGGGGGCTGCTATGGCAGGCTTGCGCCCAGTGATTGAGTTTATGACTTGGAACTTTGCAATTCTTGCAGCGGATCAAATTGTGAATGCTGCAGCGAAAATGAAATACATGACTGGCGGTCAATACGATTGCCCTATGGTATTTCGAGGGGCTGGTGGTGCGGCAGCTCGTGTGAGTTCGCAACATTCCCAAGCTTTTGAAAATTGGTATGCCAACATTCCAGGGTTAAAAGTGGTGATGCCATCCAATCCCGCTGATGCTAAAGGTTTATTGGCGGCATCTATTCGTGATAACGACACCGTTATTTTTATCGAAAATGAAATAAACTACGGTGATATTGGTGAAGTGCCAGAAGGTGAGTATATTGTACCGCTTGGCAAGGCTGATATTAAACGCGTAGGTAGTGATGTAACACTTGTTGCCCATTCACGCATGACAGGTTATGCCCTGCTTGCCGCTGAAGAATTGGCGAAACAAGGTATTGATGCTGAAGTGGTTGACCCGCGCACCATTCGCCCATTGGATGAAGCAACGATTCTTGCATCGGTTGCGAAAACCAACCGCGCTGTAGTGATTGAAGAAGGTTGGCGTTTTGCAGGTATAGGCGCAGAAATCTCTGCACGTATTATGGAAAAAGGTTTTGATGATTTGGATGCGCCTGTAGCACGTGTGACGGGTAAAGATGTGCCTATGCCATATGCGGCAAACCTAGAAAACTATGCACTACCATCTGTAGCTGAGATTGTTGAAGCAGCGCGTGTGGTTTGCAATAGAGCCTAATAAGATAGATGAAAGATTTAAACCACCAAGTCATCAAGGTATTATCCTTCGTGTTCTTCGTGGTGAAACCCTAAAGAGGTAAACCATGCCAATTGATATTTTTATGACCCAATTATCACCGACGATGACCGAAGGTAAAATTGCGCGTTGGCTAAAAAAAGAAGGTGATACACTTGAATCTGGTGAAGTGATGCTTGAGGTGGAAACCGATAAAGCAACCATGGAAGTAGAAGTCATTGATGAAGGTGTATTACATAAAATTATTGCTCCAGAGGGTGCGTTGGTCAAAGTGGGAGAAGCCATTGGCGTGATTGCCGAAGATGGTGAAGAAGTGCCTGCGGATTATAAACCTGAAGGCAGTGGGCAAGAGCCTATTGTTGAAACACACGGTACACCTGCTGCTGTTGAAGCAGAACCAAGACCTAGTGTTGTACCTGCACCAAGCGAAGTGGCAGCAGCACAAACGCCAGTGGATACAGCAGCTGTAGAACGTGCTGCGAATGATAAGCGTATCAAAGCTTCACCTTTGGCGCGTAGGTTGGCGAAACAGAAAGGTGTTAACCTTGCTGCAATTGCAGGTACTGGTCCTAGAGGTCGTATTGTTAAGGCTGATGTTGAGAATGCAGCCAAGCGTGGTATTAGTTTGGGTGGAGGCTCACAAGCTTTTGTGCCAACTGCAATTCGTCCGCTTCCAACAGGGCCTTTGCCTTACCATGCAGATGAATATGAAGCCATTGAAAACAGCATGATGCGTAAAGCGATTGCCCGTCGTTTAACAGAATCCAAGCAACAAGTTCCACACTTCTATTTAAGCATTGATGTAGCCATGGATAGATTGATGGATTTGCGCGCGCAACTCAATGAATCGGCTGACGGCGCATTTAAATTAAGCGTAAACGATTTTATCGTGAAAGCAGTGTCTAAAGCATTGGTGGACGTGCCTGCGGCAAATGCATCATGGGCTGATTCACATACTTACCAACATAAACATGCACATATTTCTATTGCTGTGGCAATTGAGGGTGGTTTGATTACACCGGTTGTTCGTTTTGCAGAGCAAAAAGGTATTGTTGATATTTCTAATGAAATTAAAGAATTGGCAGGTAAAGCGCGCGCTGGCGAATTAAAACCAGAAGAATATACAGGTGGTACATTCTCCATTTCAAATTTGGGCATGTATGGCATCAAACAATTCCAAGCGATTGTAAATCCACCAGAAGGTGCAATCTTAGCAGTAGGCGGCACTGAAGAGCGTGTTGTGGCTGAGAATGGACAAGCGGTTGTCAAAAAAATGATGACCTTAACCCTATCTTGTGACCATCGCGTAGTGGATGGTGCTGTGGGTGCTGAATATTTGAACGCATTGAAAAAACATATCGAATGCCCTGCAAGTGTATTGATTTAATTATTGAATAAAACACCACTAAGGCAGTAAAACATTAAGGTAAACCCTTCATGTTATTCGTGTTCTTCGTGGTGAACCCATAAAGAGGTAAACCATGCCAATTGATGTATTTATGACCCAGTTATCGCCAACCATGACCGAAGGAAAAATTGCCCGTTGGCTAAAAAAAGAAGGTGATACACTTGAGTCTGGCGAAGTGATGCTGGAAGTTGAAACCGATAAAGCGACCATGGAAGTGGAAGTGATTGATGAAGGTATATTGCATAAAATCATCGCCAAAGAGGGTGACCTTGTTCCTGTAGGTGCTGCGATTGCAGTGATTGCCGAAGATGATGAAGAAATAGCGGCAGACTATGTGCCAGAAAATTTATCAGGTGAAGCGCCAACTGCTGAAACATCGGCTGATGCAGCATCTGTTGCAACGCCGCAAGAAGTCGTAGAAACATTGGCAGCTGCACCTTCCGCGGATGAAGAACATGCATTAAATCTTAAACCAGCTGGTGTATATAACCCTGATGGTGAATACGACGTGGTTGTGGTTGGTGCAGGCCCTGGTGGTTATGTGGCAGCCATTCGCGCAGCACAATTGGGCTTGAAAGTTGCTTGTATTGAATCTACCCATTTGGGTGGTATTTGTTTGAACTGGGGTTGTATTCCAACCAAAGCACTTTTAAGAACAGCTGAAATCATCAATGTTATTCAGCATAGTGGTGATGAGCTCGGCTTAGGTATCACAGAAGCTAAACCTGATTTAACCAAAGCTGTGGCACGTTCGCGCAAAATTTCTGCGAAGTTAAATGGTGGTATTGGTTTCTTATTTAAGAAAAACAAAGTGACCCATATCGAAGGTTTTGCATCATTTGAAGCCGACAACAAGTTAATGGTTAAAGATGCAGATGGTAATAGCAAACAAGTGACTGCCAAACATGTGATTGTGGCAACGGGGGCAAGAGCTCGGTCTTTCCCAGGCATGGATGTAGATAACGAAGTCATCATCACTTATAAACAAGCTTTAGCGCCAACCAAGCTGCCTAAACATTTGGTGGTGATTGGTTCGGGTGCCATTGGTATGGAATTTGCCTACTTCTACAAAGCGATGGGTTCTGAAGTGACGGTGATTGAAGCTGCACCGCAAATCTTACCATTGGAAGACGAAGAAATTTCGAAAGTGGTTGCCCGCTCATTTAAGAAAAATAAAATTAAAATCGTCACCAATGCTATGGTTTCATCAGCGAAAAATGTCGATGGTAAAGCAGTGGTGACTTATAGCGTGAAAGATAAAGAACAAACCATTGAAGGCGATGTTTGTTTGGTTGCAGTGGGTGTTGTAGGTAATACTGACAATATTGGTGCTGAAAACACATCTATGAAGATTGAACGTCAACAAATTGAAGTTGATGATTATTACCGCACCGACCACCCTGGTATTTATGCTATTGGTGATGTGATTGGTGCGCCTGCATTGGCACATGTTGCATCGCATGAAGGCATTGTATGTGTTGAAGCAATTCATGGCGGCACACCGCACCCTGTGGATTATGGTAATGTACCGGGTTGTACCTATTGTCAGCCGCAAGTGGGTTCATGCGGTAAAACTGAGAAACAGTGCAAAGAAGAAGGTTTGGATATCAAAGTAGGGCGTATGGCGTATAGCACCAACGGTAAAGCTATGGGTTTAGCAGAGACTGAAGGCATGGTTAAAACCATTTTTGATGCGGAAACGGGCGAGCTTTTGGGGGCACACATTGTGGGCGCCGAAGCCACTGAATTGATTGTATCCTTGCAACTTGCTCGAACCTTGGAAACCACGGAAGCGGAATTGGCGCATCATATGTTCCCGCACCCAACTTTATCTGAAATGATTCATGAGTCTGTTTTAGACTCAGATGGTAAAGCTATCCATATTTAAAAAGACTTAGGTTTAATAGAGAACACAATGGGATGTGTTTGTTTGTCTGTCTTAGAGACAATGAAGGTTTCATTGCTGTTCTTTTGTTTTAGATATATTTAAGGTTCGTTTTTAATATTCTATTGCGCTGTAATGCGCTGTAAAATGTATTTTGCAACCGCTTGTGTTTCGGTGTCGCTAAGTTTGATGTCGTTCATATCAACTGCCCTGAGATCTAAGCTAAAGGCTAACTTTTTAGTCATGTCTTCAAGACTAATATCTGGATTAAGTAAGTCTTGGGGCAGCTTTCGAAGCTGGCTATTTTCATAGTTGGGACCAATAAAGTGACATTGGCTACAAGTTGACTCCCAAATCTTTTTGCCTAATGCAATATTCGCAACATCGGGCTTAATCTTTTCTTTTGGAGGAGCGGTATCTTTTAGCTTTCTCTTTTCATAATTGTTTTGTTTAAGTGGAATATTAGCTTCATTATCTGTGAAATGTGTCCGACCTTCACTATCTACCCATTTATAAATAACAGTAGCATAAAGGTTGGATGTCATAAATAGCATGAGTGTTATGGAGGTGATGGTTTTTAACAAAAAATGCATGTTCTTCCTCCGAACAAAGTCTTTATAATAACATAAAATAGCGTAGATATTATAAGTAGTCAACTTGAGTGGTGTATATTGTTGGCTAAGGACAAGTATATGACTTGATCAGTGTAGCTTTAAAAGTAAGAGCTTTGGTTGTCGTTTTATGTGAGGCTAACCTTGAGTTTTTTCATGGCTCTAGCTTCTAGTTGGCGCACACGCTCAATGCTGATACCAAGCTCTTCGGCGAGATCTTTTAAGGTGTCAGGCTCTTCAGAAAGGTGGCGGCGTTGAATAATCAGGCGGTCTCGGTCAGATAAATCTTGCATGGCTTGGTGGAGTAAACCTTGTTGATGGCTCGCCCAATCCGCGTTGAGCACTTGTTCCTCGGGAGGAAGCTCTGGAGAAGGAAGTGCCATGACCATGGTTGACCCGCCTTCTTCACTTTCAGCATCCAAGGATACATCACGTTGCAAAAAAGAATGGGCAATATTTTGGAACTCTTGTTCTGTAATGCCATATTCATTTGCCACTTCTTCATCCAAACGCCCTTCAATAGCAGCAATAGCGTGTTTGGCTTTTTTTAACCCTGCAAAAACACGACGTTGCATTTTGTTGGTGCCCATTTTTACGATACTCCATGATTTCAAAATATAATCATGAATCGCTGCGCGTACCCACCAAGATGCATAAGTCATCAGGCGAAAACCTCGGCTTGGGTCAAAGCGGTGTATGGCCTTCATCAAACCAATGGTACCCTCTTGGATTAAGTCCATTTCTGGGAGTCCAAAATGTCTATATTCCCGCGCAATAGCTGCAACAGCATGCAAGTTGCCAAGCAATAAACTTTGCGCTGCTTGCAAGTCTTTTTCTTCGGTCCACTTCTGGGTCAGCCTTGCTTCCTCTTCTCTGTCGAGTTTGGGAATTTGCCTAAGTTCGCGATACCACATATCCAAAGGTGATAGTTCACCACGCTGATAAGGGGTTAACGCAGTATTCTTAGGGTCAAAGGTTGCAGGTAGTTGTTCTTGTTCTGAATTTGCCATTGGTTTAAGAATAAGGTCGGCTGCAGTGAAATACAAGGGCAAGATGTAATGGTTATATATTACAGGAACTGTTGAGCTTTAAGCATTGAAGCTGTAAACGATAGTTTTTCACCGTTTGGCTTAGTCACGCAAATTATTTTACGTAGCTAGAAAACAGGTGTTGCTTTTTTAATATGTGTTATCGATAAAGTCATCATCCAAGTCAAAAGCATGACGTTCTTCTGGGTAGTCTGAAGATTCGTGCGCTGCCATCATAAAAGCAAGATCTTCAAGAGGGATATGATGGTTACGTTGGCTAAGCCAAGCTAACATTTCTGCAGGATTGTCCATTTGATTGAGCATAATAATTCACCTCCATAGGGTTAGATTGAGGCAAACTATTCAACACGTTTAAGACATTATGATGACAAGTTTAAGGCACTAAGATGACATATTCTAGGAGCCTGTTGGACTTATGATAATCTACTGCAAAAAATCGAATATTCATGCTTTTTTCACCTGCACTTTCGTTGAATAGCTCTGCTATTCGCCTCAAATCCATGTGGAAAATCAAAGAACCTCGATATTTCTCGCTACAATTCCATAAGCCCGACAGTCTCCTAGACTGTGTTTTGCTGAAACTGAGTCATTTGTTTGGCGACAAGTGTTGGTAATTGCCCAGCTTTGTACCAATAAGGCTGTTCTCCCGCTATCCCATGTATTGCGACAGCGGCAATCGTTTTTTGTCCAGCGTGTAGCGTTTGTTGTGCCTGGTTGGCGAGTAAGCCCCCCATCATGCCTGCCAAAACATCGCCTGTTCCTGCAACGGCTAAATTGGCAGAGCCAAAAGGGTTCAGCCATACTTGTTGTTGGGGTGAAGCGATAAGTGTTTGTGCCCCTTTGAGTACAACCCAAGCTTGGTAGTTCTTTGCCAGTTTGAGTACAGACTTTAAACGGTTTTCTTGAATATCTGTTGTATTAGTGTGCAGCAGTTGTGCAGCTTCACCAGGGTGTGGGGTGAGTACAGTATATGCTGTACGCTGTTGTAGGGCTGTTTGTAATGTTTGACTGGTTGATAAAATATGCAATGCACCAGCATCCAACACGAGTGGAGCAGGGTGTTGTAAAAGCTGGTGTAAGGTATCATGTTGTGATTCATCCCAACCCATGCCAGCTACAATGGCATCTGCATGTTGCCATGGCGCATGATTTTGTGGGTGTACCATGACTTCTAGAGATGAAGTCGCAATGATTGTATGTGTATCAGGTGGGCATGCGATACTCACAAGCCCAGCGCCAACACTTTGTGCGCCTATGGCTGCCAACTGGGGAGCACCCGTATAACCAATAGCGCCACCAAATATCCATACATGCCCTGAACTGTGTTTGTATGCTTGTGTATCACGCTTGGTTATAACTTGTTGAATCATACACTCATTGATAAGTAAACTGTTGCTAGCATCGGCAGGAACCAATTGTTGTGCATGTTGTAATGTTTTCGTATCAATGCCTATATGCGCAGGGGTAAAGATGTGCCCACTATGTTTATGCCCTTGTTGTAACCAATGCCCCCATTTGTAAGCGGCAATGGGTAGTGTTGCTGTCGCTTGAATGGCTACACCCAATACTTTTCCTGTATTGGCATCAATACCACTTGGGATATCTATAGACAAGATAGGTCTATCCATACGATTCATCGCTTGTATAGCTTGGGCAACCCAACCATGAACAGGTTTGTTTAAACCAATACCAAAAATAGCATCAACGATAATCACCGCACGGTGTAACCATGCTTGCAAGGTGGGTAAATCATCAGCGCAGGTTGCAGGGCGAATTTTAACCCCTGTTTCTTGGGCAAACCTTGCCTGAATAGCAGCATCACCTTGTAATGTTTCTATGGGTATAAGAGGAATCACGGTGACAGGTACATTTTTTGCACGAAGCAAACGGGCAGCAACAAAACCATCGCCACCATTGTTGCCTTGGCCAACGATAATCACGACCCGGCCAGCATCGAGTTTAAGCTTGTGACACAAGGGTAATATCGCTTGTCCTGCACGCTCCATAAGTTGAAGGCTGGTGCTTTGTTTTGCGGTGATGGTTGCTTTGTCAGCGGCAAACATCTGCTGGGCAGTGAGGATATGGTATGCCTGATTCATGTTGCTGTCTTAGACAATAATAAACGATGCATTACAGCAATGCATAAATCCATCACGCAAACCATGCCATGTTCGTTTGCGATATGATAAGCTTCAGGGTGTTGTATGCCTTGTTGTAGCCATAAGGTTTTTGCATGAATGGCAGCAGCTTGTTTGGCAATATCAGGGGTGAATTCAGGCTTGCGAAACACGTCTACGATATCAATAGGTTGAGGTATGTCTGCAAGGGTTGGGTATACAGTTTGCCCAAGAATTGTAGTGGCGGTGGGGTGTACGGGAAATACTTGGTAACCATGTTGGATAAGGTAAGATGCAATTTGGTGGCTAGTTCGATCAGGATTTGGTGAGCAGCCTACAACAGCAATATTTTTAGCCGTTGTTAAAATACTTTTTAGCTGTGTATCACTTGGATTTTGCCATGCCGTTTGCGTTATCATGTACAGCCCCTTTTTTAACCGAAATGAAAGTGAAGCCATGTGATGTTAGTCTGAAGCGCATATATTATCAAGGTTAAGTTATGGATTTGATAGATTTATCTTGCAAAAATGACTCGGTAAGTGTAGAAGGAGAAACTAACTTTTAGTGTAATAAGGTTTCCATCTTAGGAGGCGTTTTGTGAAGAATAATCGTTTGATGTGGTTTCAAGGCATAACCCAACGTATACAAACATGGGTGACGAATTGGTTGTTGCATGAAGAACCGCGAAGATCACCACCCTTGCAAGATTTTCATAAAATGAGTGAGTCTTTGCAGCTTGCAGATGTATTGTTATTTAAGGGTAGGGCGCGAATCAGTCGTGTGATTAGTATTGTGACACAATCCCGTTGGACACATGCAGCATTGTATATTGGTCGGTGTTCCGACTACCCCAAAGATTCGGAAATACTATCTTTAATACGTAAGCACTTTGATGGGGATGTTGATGCGCAATTGGTGTTAGAAAGTTTATTAGGACAAGGCACGGTGATCACACCATTGTCGATGTATGAAAACGATAGTATTCGTTTGTGTAGGCCACGCGGGTTGCTGGAAAAAGATGCCTTGAAAGTTGTGCAACATGCTGTGCAACAAGTGGGTCGAGAATATGATATTCGTCAGCTCTTTGATTTGGCTAGGTTTATGTATCCATACACCTTTCTTCCACGGCGCTGGAAGTCTTCATTGTTTACTTATAAAGCAGGTACTGTGACCAAAGCGGTATGTTCAACAGTTTTGGTTGAAGCATTTATGTCGGTGAAGTTTCCTGTGATTCCTGTGATTCATGAAAAAGGTGATCAGGTTTCTGTGCATAAACGTAACCCACGTTTATACACGCCCCGTGATTTCGATTATTCCCCATATTTTGATATTATTAAATTCCCATATTTGAACTATGACCAAACCTTTTGGGGTTTGGTGACCAAGGGTGGTTATCGGGACTTACCATGGGATGAAGACGAAGCATTTTATTGTAATTGTGGTGAGGATTGTTTTGTAGACGAAGCTGAAGCTAAAGACGTAAGCCAAGGAGAAAAAGTATGATGTATGTGTTTCTGATAGCTGTTGCACTGTTATTTTTTGTGCCAGTGGTGCGCCGTTTTGTGTTGATTCGCCCACTTATGGCTTGGATGAAAAAAGCCATGCCTGCGATTTCAGAGACTGAGCAAGCCGCGATTGATGCGGGTACGGTGTGGTGGGAGCAAAGCTTGTTTCGTGGTAAACCCGATTGGCATGCTTTATCTACTGTAAAACCTGCACAGCTTACTGAAGAAGAGCAGTCATTTTTGGACAACCAAGTCGAAACATTATGCACAATGATTGATGATTGGCAGGTGTATAAAGATGGTGACTTATCTGCGGACGTTTGGGATTACATGAAAAAAGAAAAGTTTTTTGGCATGGGCATTCCCAAAGCGCATGGTGGTTTGGCGTTTTCACCCACCATGCATTCGGAAGTGATTCAAAAAATATCCAGTCGAAGTGTGGTCGCCGCTGTTACAGTGATGGTACCTAACTCACTGGGCCCTGCGGAGCTATTGCTCAATTATGGAACCGAGGCTCAGAAAAAACAGTATTTAAGTAAACTTGCGGTAGGGGAAGAAGTACCTTGTTTTGCGCTTACAGCGCCTGATGCAGGAAGTGATGCAGGTGGCATGGTTGATACAGGTATTGTTGAAAAAGGTGATTTTAATGGTGAGCAAGTATTGGGTATTCGTTTAAATTGGGATAAACGTTATATCACGCTTGCACCAGTGGCGACATTGATTGGTTTAGCCTTTAAATTGTATGACCCCAACCATTTATTGGGTGAACAAGAAGATATTGGTATCACCGTTGCCCTCATTCCAAGAGATATCCAAGGCATCACCATTGGTCAGCGGCACAATCCCTTGTACACGCCATTCCAAAATGGTCCTACCCAAGGCAAAGATGTGTTTATTCCCATGAGTTTCGTGGTGGGTGGGCAAGATTATGTTGGGCAGGGTTGGAAAATGTTGATGGAAAGTTTGGCGGCAGGTCGGGCGATTTCATTGCCTGCTCTTAGCTGTGGCACGGGAAAAATGGCATGTGCAGTCACCTCTGCTTATGTGCGCGTACGCGAACAATTTGGTATTTCCATCGGTCGGTTTGAGGGAGTATCAGAGCGTGTAGCTGATATTATATTGGCAACGTATTCAGTGAATGCAATGCGCCGCTTAACCGTACGGGCTGTGGATTTGGGAGAAAGACCTGCGGTACTGTCTGCCGTTGCCAAATACAATAGCACAGAAGCCATGCGCAAAGCGGTGAATGATGCCATGGATGTGGTCGGTGGTAAGGGCATTATTGTGGGTAAGAAAAATGTGTTGGCACATGTGTATATGGCGATTCCAGTGGGCATTACGGTGGAAGGCGCAAATATTCTTACGCGTAGCATGATTACCTTTGGTCAGGGCGCGATTCGTTGTAACCCGCATATTTTAGCTGAAATTCAGGCATTGTATGATGAAGATGTATCACGTGGTGCGGTATTATTTGATGACACACTTCGGGCGCACCTTGTCAGCTTATTCATGGGTAAAGTGCGCATGTTAAAAGCAGCGTTTTTACCTTGGTTACCATCACACACGCCTGAAAGTCGATTAAGTGCATCCTATCATGCTATCAACTTATTAAGTGCCAAGTTCTCTTATGTGGCGGATATGTCCATGATGGTATTGGGTGGTAAACTGAAATTTTCTGAATCTTTATCAGGGCGTTTGGCAGATGCATTGAGCGGGCTTTACCAAGCATCCGCTATCCTTAAATGGTATGCAGACCGCAATGAACCTGATGCAGAGCGTATGGTTGCAGAAGCGAGCGTGCAGCTACAGTTGCACCGTGTAGAGCAAGCCTTGATGGCAGCATTACGCAATTACCCTATGGCATGGTTAGGCTGGATTTGGCTTAAGTTGTTGTTTCCTTGGGGCGTGCAATATCAGCCAGTGTCGGATAAAACATTGCACCAATTAACCAAAGAAAGCATGAAAAATGGTGCGTTGAGACAAGCTTTGAAAGAAGGTGTGTTTGTACCCCAACACAAAGACGAACCGATGGCGCAATTAGAAGCAGCTTTAAATCAAGCGATTGTTTGTGAGCCTATCTTTACGCGGTTAAAAAATAGATATGGGCGTACAGCCACGCGCATAGCTTCCATTCATGACACTTTAACACAAGCCTTGGCAGATAAAGTGATAAGCCAAGATGAATTTGGTGCGGTACAAACATGGTTGGACTTGCAGCGGCAGGTGATTGCAGTGGATGATTTTGCGCCAGAGGAGGTGCGGGTATGAGCAAACGCAAAGTATATGTGGTGGATGGATTGCGCACCCCATTTTTGAAAGCACGGGGTAAACGTGGGGCATTCTCCGCATCGGATTTGGCAGTGTATGCAGGGCGAAGTTTGTTGATGCGTCAGCCATTTAAGCCCAGTGATTTTGATGAAGTGATTATGGGTTGTGTGATGCCTGAACCTGATGAAATGAATATTGCGCGTATTATCGCGTTGCGTTTGGGTTGTGGTAAAGAAGTGCCTGCGTGGACGGTGCAGCGCAATTGTGCATCGGGTATGCAATCGCTTGATGCGGCAAGGCTTAAAATTCAAGCGGGAGAATCCAATTTGATTCTTGCAGGGGGTACGGAAGTGATGAGCCGCGCACCGTTGTTGCTTAGCCATGCCATGACCGATTGGTTGGGTGATTTTCAGCGTTCTAAAACATTGTCACAAAAACTTTCGGCATTGGTGAAACTCAGACCTTCATTTTTTGCGCCCATCATTGGTATCATCAAAGGACTAAGTGACTCTGTGGTGGGTTTAAGCATGGGGCAAACGGCAGAAAACTTGGCTTATAAATACCATATCAATCGAGAAGAGATGGATGGTTTTGCGGTGGAAAGTCATCTCAAGGTGGTATCGGGCATGGAAAGTCGTGGTTTACAAGATGAAATCGTGTCTATCGTGGATAAACAAGGGCATGTGTATACGGAAGATGATGGGGTGCGCTCTGATTCTACGCTTGAAAGCTTGGGTAAACTTCGCCCTGTATTTGATAGGAAGTTTGGCATGGTCACAGCAGGTAATTCGGCGCAAATCACCGATGGTGCAGCCATGTTGATTTTAGCCAGTGCGCAAGCGGTTCGGAAATACAAATTACCCGTGCTTGGCACCCTTGATGATGTGCACTGGGCAGGTGTAGCGCCTGAACACATGGGTTTAGGCCCTGCCTATGCCATTCCGCCACTGCTTGCGCGAAACAAACTGGGCGTGGGTGATATTGATGCTTGGGAAATCAACGAAGCTTTTGCCGTGCAGGTCTTGGCATGTTTGCAGGATATGAAAGATAAGGGTGTGGGCAATATTCCGCTCGATAAGCTCAACCGAGAAGGTGGTGCAATTGCCATTGGGCATCCTGTGGGTGCAAGTGGGGCGCGGATTGTATTGCACTTGCTTAATAGTATGCAGCGTAATGGTGAAAAACGTGGTGTTGCTTCACTTTGTATTGGTGGCGGACAAGGCGGCGCGGTGTTGTTATCTGGAGGTGAATCATGAGTAAATCACAAGCATGGACACTAGAAACAGATGAACAAGGTGTAGCTTGGTTGCACTTGGATGTGCCCGATAAAGGGGCGAATGTTTTGTCGCAAGCGGTAGTCAAAGCTTTGGGTGATCAATTGGATGAAGTCGAAAAAAATGATGCCAAAGGTTTGATTATTGTATCGGATAAGAAGGCAGGTTTTATTGCGGGTGCTGATGTAGAAGAATTTACACATGTCAAAACTGCCGAAGAAGCCAAAGCCGTGATTGCATTGGCGCATGGTGTGTTTAATCGTTTGCAAGGGTTGAATATACCCACCTTGGCATTGATTCATGGGCATTGTTTGGGTGGTGGTTTGGAATTATCTCTAGCTTGTGATTATCGGGTGGCAGAGGAAACAGCAAGCCTTGGTTTTCCTGAAGTGATGTTGGGCATATTCCCTGGTTTTGGTGGCAGTGTTCGCTCGATTCGATTGATGGGTGTGCAACATGCCATGACCATGATGCTCACGGGTCGCCCTGTGGTTGGTAAACGTGCAAAACGTATGGGTTTGGTAGATGCGGCTGTGCCAGAGCGGCAAATGAAACGTGCTGCTGTGCAAATCATAGCTCAAGCTGGGTCAAAAAGAGTGTATCAAACACCGCTGCTACAAAAGGTTATCAACAGTAGCCTTGGGCGTAAATTGGTGGCAATGGGTTTGCGTAAAATGACGCGCAAACGGGTGAACCCCAAACATTACCCCGCACCTTTTGCCCTGATTGATATGTGGGCAAGGTTTGGGAACAACACTAAACGTATGTTTCAAGCCGAAATGGATACGGTTTCCAAGTTGTTGGTATTGCCTCAAACGCAGAACTTGGTACGCCTATTTTTCTTGCAGGATAGGCTTAAATCCTTTGGCAAAGCGAGTGATGCTAAAATCAATCATATCCATGTGATTGGTGCGGGTGTGATGGGTGGTGATATTGCGGCATGGTGCGCGATGCAGGGCATTAAAGTGACATTGCAAGACCAAGATATGCAGGTGATTGCCAGAGCCATCAAACGGGCAGCAGGTTTGTTCCAGAAGAAATTGCGTGAGCCAAGGTTGGTGCAAGCAGCATTGGATAGATTGATTCCCGATCTTGCAGGTTTGGGTATTGCCGAAGCGGATATGGTGCTTGAAGCTATTGTGGAAAACTTGGACATCAAACAATCCTTGTATCAAAGCATTGAGCCTAAAATGAAACAAGGTGCAGTGCTTGCCACCAATACATCGGGCATTCCCATGGATGATTTGGCAACAGTGCTCACCGCGCCTGAAAGGTTGGTGGGTATTCACTTTTTTAACCCTGTGGCGAAAATGAAGCTGGTGGAAACCATTGCGGGCAAAAAAACAGCAAAAGAAACATTGGCTATTGCGCATCGTTTTGTCACCCAAATTCGCAAACTTCCGCTGCCTGTGAAAAGTTCACCGGGTTTTTTGGTCAATCGTATTTTGATGCCGTATTTGATGGAAGCGGTGAACATGGTGGATGAAGGAAAACAGCCCGAATGTATTGATAAAGCAGCTACAGATTTTGGTATGCCCATGGGGCCGATTACCTTGGCAGATACTGTGGGTTTGGATATTTGTTTGGCAGTTGCCCATGATTTAGCAGATGTGACGGGTGATAAAGTGCCTGAATTCTTGCAAACATGGGTAGAGCAAGGGCGTTTGGGTAAAAAATCGGGGCAAGGTTTTTACCGTTATAACAAAGGTAAACCTGTGATGAGCAAAGCCAATGTGTCGAACAAAGAACAGCAGGAAATCACGGATAGACTCATCACAAGGATAGTTGATGAAGCCAAACGTTGTTTGGATGAAGGCGTGGTGGAAGATGCCGATTTGTTGGATGCTGGCATGGTCTTTGGCACAGGTTTCGCCCCATTCCGTGGTGGGGTGATGAAGTATGCCGCAGATGAAGGAAAGTTATAAAGGAAGTTGTTTGAGGAAGCGCTGATTTATTCAGTGCTTCCGTGCAGCCCATGGACGAGCTGCCAAATCAATAGCGTAAGCGATTGATTTGTAAGAGAAAGGGAAACCACGTTTTTCTTTTCTCGTCCTGATGGTTGGCAGGATGCCAATACATCAGCATTTCCTTAATGATGTAGCACAGCAAGTGGTTTGACGGAGGTGTATAATGAACACAAAACATAAACCGATTTTATATCGTGAAAGCGAAGTGGAAACATTGCACGGCTTATTTTGTGAACGTGTTCGCCGAACCCCTGATGCTTTGGCATACCGTTTTTACGACACACCTCATGAAACATGGCAGGATATATTATGGCAAGATATAGCAGCACGTGTGGATGCATGTGCGAACTTGCTCAAGACTTTGGGTATGGCAGAGCGAGATAGGGCAGCCATATTGATGGAGAATTGTCCTGATTGGATAGTATCAGACCAAGCAGCCTTATCATTAAATATGATTACAGTGCCGCTTTTTTATAATGATAGACCCGAGAATATGGCGTATGTATTGCATGATTCAGGTGCGCGCATTTTGTTTGTTGATCATGAGGAACACTGGGTAAAATTGCAGCCAGCTTTGCAAGACCATACTCTGGAAGTTGTGGTTTTAGTGAAAACGTTAGATGTGTTATGGAAAAAAGATGGTGAGCGCCAAGATCTTGGGCATCAAGATATACCCGCCAGTCTAGCGACGATTGTTTATACATCAGGCACGACAGGAAACCCCAAAGGTGTAATGTTATCCCACCAAAGTATCTTGGAAAATGCCAGTGCTGCGTATGCGGTATCCAATATTTATCCAAGCGATACATTCTTGTCTTTTCTACCTTTATCTCACGCTTTTGAGCGCACGGTGGGTTATTATTTACCCATGCTTTCAGGGGCAACGGTGGCATTTGCGCGTTCCATTCTCACGTTGCAAGAAGACTTGGTAAACATTGCGCCAACGGTGATGGTAACTGTGCCACGCATGTTTGAAAAAATTGATGCAAGATTGGAAGAGAAGTTGGCTCAGGCATCCAAGTTTAAACAAGGTTTGGTTAAACTGGCTGAGGATGTTGGTTTTCGCCACTTTGAAATTCAACAAGGCAAACAATGTTGGCATATCAATCAACTGTTATACCCATTGCTGGATAAAATGGTAGGCAGCAAAGTACGTACATCATTGGGTGGTCGATTGCGGGTCGCGGTTTCAGGTGGTGCGCCATTATCGACATCCATTGGTCGCCGTTATTTGGGTTTTGGTGTACCGATTATTCAGGGTTATGGGTTAACCGAATATTCACCCGTGGTATCTAGCAATCGTTTGGATAGAAACAACCCTGCTTGTGTGGGTGAACCCTTGCAATATACCCAAGTGAAAACAGATACAGAGACAGGTGAGCTTCTTATCAAGGGGCATGGCGTGATGTTAGGTTATTGGCAACAAGCTGAAGCAACCCGTGCCATGATTGATGATGAGGGTTGGTTGCATTCAGGTGATGTGGCGAAAATTGTCGATAATCAAATTTATATCACAGGTCGCATCAAAGACATATTGGTCTTATCCAATGGTGAAAAAGTGCCCCCAACAGACATTGAAGATGCTTTGCTCAAAGATAGTTGGGTTGACCAAGTGATGGTGGTGGGCGAAGGCAAAGCATTCTTGGTGGCATTGATTGTGCCCAGTGAACAAGGAAAAAGTGTGGATAAACGTGCGTTTATCCAACGATTCTCTAAAGATTTACATGCTTTTCCGGGTTATGAAAAAATCAAAGGTGTGGTGGTGTGCGAATCACCGTGGACGATTGAAGAAGGTTTATTAACCCCAACCATGAAACTAAGACGCAGCCATATTTTAGAAAAATACTCAGGTGAAGTTGAAGAAGTGTATGCAAGTTTAGGTTAAACTTTATCATTCAAGTATCCTTGCTGTTTAAACCGAGGCGAACTACTGTTGGTTTGGAAACTGGATTTCAGGGAGGAGGGATGGTTGATTTTTTACCTTTATATAACAAGTGGTTAGCATTAAAGGGCTCTGACCCATAGTTAGCCAAGACGGTATCTGACCCCTATAGTTGTGTTTTATGTATGGTTATATGTAAGAACCCTTAGCGTTGTTGGGTGATTGTTTCTTTTTAAGTTGGTTGCTGCAATGTAATGCAGCCATTTTATAACATTCTGCCAGTGTAGGATAATTAAAAACATGGCAGATTAAGTCATCAACCGTCCCGTTTAAATTCATCACCATTTGCCCAATATGAACCAGTTCACTGGCTGATTCTCCAACAATATGTACACCTAAAATTTTGCGGCTTTGGGCATCAACAAGCAGCTTTAACATACTATTGGAGTCGCCTATAATTTGGCCACGTGCAGTTTCACGGTAAAAACCAAAACCAGCGACATAGTTATGGTTCTGCTTATCCAACGCTGTAGATGTTTTACCGACCCAAGCAACTTCAGGGATTGTGTAGATAGCCATGGGCAAGTGGCTCGAAGTGAGTGTTTCATTGCTATCACATGCATGTAGTGCAGCAATACGACCTTGTTCCATACCTGTGGCTGCCAAGGCAGGTGCACCAATCAAATCTCCGACAGCATAAATATGTGATATATTGGTCTGGTAGTGTTTATTGGTTTCAATCCAGCCACGTTTCTGACATTGAATGCCAAGCGCCTCTAAACCCAAACCATCAGTATTAGGAATACGACCGAGGGCATAGAGCAGAACATCACTTTTCATACTACCATCGCTAAATTTTAGTATCACCTTATCACCTTGACGTGTGATCGACTGAATATTTTCATGCATACGGAATTGAATCCCCATATGCCGCATGCTTGTTTCTAAATTACCCGAAACATCAGCGCATAGAAAGCTGAGAATTTTAGCGTGAGAATCGACAATGGTAACTTCAACACCCAATGAAGCATAAATTGTAGCAAATTCGCAGGCTTATTACACCGCCACCAACAATGGTGAGTGTTTCGGGCAATTCTTTCATGTGTAAAATAGAGGTAGAATCTAATACACGCTCTTTATCAAAAGGAATATCTACAGGGCGACGCGGACGGGAACCTGTTGCTAGAATAAATTTATCAGCATAGATATCTTGTTCTTCACCATGAGGTGTTTTGATACGTAAGGTGTGGGCGTCATAGAAACCAGCTTCCCCTGGAATTAAGGCAACACCATTACGCATGAGTTGACTTAAGAAAACAGACTCTTGCTTATTGATAACAATGTTTTTTTTGCGCACGGATTCAGACAAAAAATTATGTTGACGTGTAATATTAGGATGTACTTTACGCATGCCATGACTGGCTCCCATGGTTGCACTATAGGCAATTTCACGTAGTGCCTTGCAGGGAATAGTGCCCGTTTGTAAACCTGCGCCACCAATACGCGGCTTACGTTCAATTAAACCAACATGTTTCCCGCGTTTGGCAGCTTGAATGGCTGCGCGATGCCCCGCAGGGCCAGAACCTATAACTAAAATATCATAATGAGACATGACAACCTTTTTTGCTTAATAAGAGTTTATTTCGTGATGGTATGGCTATTTAAAGCAGAAAGATACGAATAAAAGAGTATAAAGGGGTCAGAGCCACTGCTGTCCCACTTAGATTTGTATTCAAAATTTCCACCCCAATTGATTCGTATTTTTAAGTTTTTGTTCGGGAGGCTTGAAGATTTCCATCAAGTTTCTACTCACGAACAAATTCATTTGTAGCAATCGAATAATTTGCATTGGGCTTTGTTTCAAGTTGAATATAAACTTCATCCAAACAAGCATAAGGTAAGTGCAAAGTGCGACCATAATTTGTGTGATAACAGCATTCATAGTGGTTCCAATGAATGCTGTTATTTTTAGATTTTGCTTAATCCATTTAAAGAACAATTCAACTTGCCATCGCTGTTTGTACATACCTGCAATGGATTGGCTGACCAATGAAAGTGATTGGTTATAAAGGTGAAAATCTTACCTGTTTCTTCGTCTTTATAGACAACTTTACGCACAGCCTTTAAGCCTCTTTTTTTATTGGTTGCACTGCTGTATCGAATCGTTTCATCGGAAATAACACCGCTGTTCTTTCGCACAGGATGTGACTTAACCACCTCATAAACCGCGTTGCCGCGAATGCGTGTTACAAAGAATATTCCTTGTTAAGTCAAGGTGTTATGCCATATATAGTCATTATAACCTTTATCAAATACAACAACAGAACCCTTAGGAAAATCAAATAGCCGTGCTTGCTCCATTTCAGAACCTTTGCCAACCGTTACCGAAGCAAAAGCAGGAATCAAGCCATCATGATCCAGCCCAAGGTGCTGCTTTTTTGTTGTTGTAATTTGCCCAAGGGAATACAAAAGAAGTGGAACTACGTTTATGTTTAAACATTAGGACGGAATGGCACCCATTTGGGTAGTGGTTTTCCGCCCAGTTCAAAGATGGCTAACCCTCCAATAATCAGGCTTGCGCCGAGTATGATTTGTGGAGTGATGGGTTCGTTGTTGAGATAATAACCGAGGAAAAGTGATGTGATGGGTGTCATCAGGGCAATGAGGGCGACTTTGGTGGCTTGGACGTGTTTTAAAACGTGATAATACAAGGAAAAACCGAAAACTGAGCCAAATAATGCCAAGTAGAGAATGGCGAGTGTGGTATGGCTTGGTGCGGTGGTTAATGTTTGACTTAAAACGTGCCAATCGGGTGATGTGGCAAGCCATGTGATGCATAACAAAGGCGTGGCAACGGATAATGTGCCTGCGGTCATGCTGATGGCGGGCACATGGGCGTTAACACGTTTGACCCAAATGGCGGAGGTGACATGAACCAAGCCTGAAACAACCACGCCGCATACGCCCCACACCGCTTGTTCGCCCCATGTGATGCTTTGTCCAAATACCACCAATAAACCTAAGAAACCAAGAAACATACCGATGATACGATAACGTGTAATCAGTTCATCTTTTAGCCAAAATATGGCAAGAATTGCAGTGAATATCGGGGTGAGTCCAAACAAGAGTGAAACCAAACCTGAAGGAATGAATTGCGCTGCCCAATATACGCTTAACATGCCACCATAAATGCCTAAACCACCATACAAATAAGCCAACAATGCTTGTTTGTGCCAAAGCATACGTTTATTGAGCAGTGCGGCAAAAATGAATGCCAACACAAGCCCAAGAAGCATGCGGCTGGTCAGACCAAACACAAAACCCGCAGCTTGACCTGACCAAGCAATGGCAAGTGGCGTGGTGCTCCATATGAGTACAACACCAAAATAAGCGATGGGTATAGGCATGGGGTGATTATCCTTTGGGTATGTTTTATAGGCAGGCAATTATCTTGAGATATGTGGGTATGGCTAGTGTTATTTATGGCTCACTTATGCTGAGGTGATATTTTGGATGTTTATGTTTATGCTTTGCCCAGCGAGGGTTATTCAAGTCATGGTACAACATGTGTTTACAGAAAATGAGCGTGATACGGTTTATCATGTGATTGATGCACGCAGAGATATGCGCCATTTTTCAGGAGGTGAAGTTGAGCAAAATGTATTGTTACGCATATTACAAGCAGCCCATGCAGCACCTTCTGTGGGCTTGATGCAACCATGGCGTTTTGTACGCATTACATCGGGTGATATGCGTGCGAAGTTGATTCAGCTTGTTGAGCAGGAAAAAGATAAAACGGCAAACATGATGGATGCGCGTAAAGCTGAATTTATGCGTTTAAAAGTTGAAGGTATGCGTGAGTGCGCTGAGTTGATAGCGGTGGTGCTTGCGCCTGATGATGGTACGATATTCGGGCGGCGCACCATGCCAGAAGAAATGGCGTTGTGCTCAACATCGTGTGCCATTCAAAATATGTGGTTGGCTGCAAGAGCGGAAAACTTAGGTATGGGTTGGGTTTCATTTTTTAACCCGCAAGATGTGGCAAACTTGTTGCAATGTCCTGATGCCGCCAAACCTATTGCTTTATTATGTTTAGGTCCTGTACATGATTTTTATGAAAAACCCATGTTGGAACAAGAAGGCTGGCGCGAGCGTGAAGACTTATCGAAAGTGTTGGCTGAAAACATGTACCCTGAATCATGAAAACATTGATATTGGGCGGTGCTCGTAGTGGAAAATCACAGCATGCGGAAGCTTTGGTACAGGCCAGTGGTAAAACGGTCGTGTATGTGGCGACTGCACCACGTTTTCCTGATGATAAGGAATGGCAACAGCGGATTAACAAACATCAACAGCAACGCCCCAAGGGTTGGAAATTGATTGAAGAAGAACAGGATTTGATTGGGATTTTGCAAGGTAGCATGTATCAAGAGCATATTGTGTTGATTGATTGTTTGACCTTGTGGTTGAGTAATCTGTTGTATGAAAACCATGATGTTGTGTATGAAACCCAGCGTTTATGTGAAGCTTTGGCTGATTATACAGGGGCTGTGGTGATGGTGTCTAATGAGGTAGGTATGGGGCTTGTGCCTGACACTGCACTTGGGCGCGATTTTCGTGATGCACAGGGCAGATTAAATCAAGCTGTGGCTCATGAGGCAGATAGTGTGCTTTTTGTAGCAGCAGGTTTGCCGCTGGCTCTTAAATAAAAGGGATCAGGCTAAACGGCTCAAATAAAAAAGGCGACTCAATGGTGAGCCGCCTTGGTATTATCTAAGCCCTTTTATTTAAGATTTTTCAAGAAAGCAATGACTTCATCACCTTTTTCACCACACATTTTTTGTGGAGGCATTTTTGTTTTTGCTTTTTTGTCGCCAGTGAATTCTTTTACAGCTTTTTTAGAGTTGCAAATCCAAGCACGAAGATGTTCTTCATCCCATGTCCAACCACCAGCTTTTAGTGCTTTACTGTATTTTTTAAAATCTGCAGTGCCTGCATCACGACCAAAAACACCTAAAAGACCAGGGCCAACCTTACCCTTTGCGCTAAAATTATGGCATGCTTTACATTTCTTTTCAGCACCAGCAATTGCTTCAGTTGCTGCCAAACCGCTTACCAAGAATGCAGATGTTGCAGCAATCATTAATACTTTTTTCATTGCGTCTCCTCCTCAGGAATTATCGAGAGTAGATTGCTAACGGCTTTTTTTAGGGATGCAAGCATAAAACTAAAAAGATATTCATGTTTCTTTCATGGTTGGTTTGGAAATATCGTGTAAAAAAATATGTTATATGTATATGTTCAAGGTGTTAGTTTTTTAATGTCACTATCACAACGGTGATAATTTGTTTAATATTGCGCTTATGAAAATCATTTTAGCATCGCAGTCACCACGACGTTTGTTTTTGTTACAAGCAGCTGGTTTTTCAATAGATGTTCGACCTAGCCATATTGATGAATGCCCCCAACCAGGGGAAGATGTGCAAACCATGACATCTAGGCTTTGCTTGGCGAAGGCAAAGGCTTGTTTGCTGCAAGATGATGAGTTGCAAGTGCCTGTGATTGCAGCCGATACCTTGGTGGCGCTTGGTGATGAGGTATTGGGACAGCCTGAGGATATACAGCAGGCAAAAGAAATGATTCAAAAGCTGTCAGGTCAGAAACATCAAGTGCATACAACGGTCTGTGTTCGTTTGGCAGATGACTATTTACTGCAAACGGTGACGACTGAGGTGAGCTTTCGTATGATAAGTGATGCAGAAATTGATGTGTATGTACGGTATAATGAAATACTCGATAAGGCTGGTGCTTATGCTATTCAGGGCGGTGCGTCAGGTTTCATCACAGGTATACAGGGTAGTTTGGATAATGTGATAGGTTTGCCAGTACAGGAAACGATTAGATTATTGCATAAAATAAGATGTGAACAAGTAGCGAGTGAGGCATAAATGAGCACAGAAATATTGGTAAATGTCGCACCTTTTGAGACACGTATTGCACGGATTGAAAATGGTATGGCTGAAGAATTATATGTTGAGCGAACACGTGGCAAAGGTTTAAGAGGTAATGTATATTGGGGGAAAGTTCAGCGGGTAATTCCAGGGATTCAAGCTGCTTTTGTGGATATTGGATTGGATAAATCAGGCTTTTTATATGCTGGTGATGTGCCTGGTGCGCGTAAAGATAATGTGAGCCTAGAGAGTGAAGCCGATGAGGATGAAAATAAAGATGCTTCGGAAGAGGTGAATGATGAGCAATACAAACAAAATATTGCACCTATTGGTCAGCTTTTAAAAGAAGGGCAAGAGATGCTTGTTCAAGTATCGCGTGAGCCTATTTCTTCGAAAGGTCCTAGGATTACAGGGCTGGTAAGTTTGGCAGGGCGTTACTTGGTTTTTTTGCCTGAATTGGATCATGTGGGTATTGCTAGGCGTTTGGAGGGTGATCAGGAGCGTGAGCGTTTATTAGCTATTGCTGAAAGTATTAAGACTGAAAAGGGTGGTTTAATTATTCGAACAGTTGCTGAGGGACATAGCCAAGAAGAATTACAGCAAGATTTGAATTTTCTTATTCGTTTGTGGGAAGATATTGCCAAACGTAAAAAAACATCGGCTCCGGGCTCTATGGTGCATACGGAGTTGAATTTATACCTTAAAGTGATGCGTGACTTTGTGGATGATGAAGTAGAAAAAATTCATATCGATTCCAAAGAAGCCTACAATAGTATGAAAAAATTTGCCAAACGCTTTATGCCAGAGGTGAGCAAACGTTTGTATTATTATCCTGGTGATAGACCTATATTTGATGTGTATGGTGTTGAAGAAGAAGTGAATAAAGCGTTGAAACGTGAAGTGCCTTTGAAATCAGGTGGTTCGATTGTGATTGATCAAGCTGAGGCTTTGATTGCCATTGATGTCAACTCAGGTTCGTTTGTGGGTTCGCGTAACCTTGAAGAAACAGGGTTTAAAACAAACTTGGAAGCGGTCCATGAAATAGTGCATCAACTGAGGTTACGTAATCTTGGTGGTATCATCGTAATTGATTTCATTGATATGCAGGATAAAGAAAATCAAAATAAAGTGATGGAAGTCTTAGAAGAAGCCCTTAAGCGGGACAAGACCAAAACCTGTATATTACCCTTTACTTCTTTGGGTTTGGTACAGCTTACGCGAAAACGAACCCGAGACTCTTTAGGGCGTATGTTGCAAATGGAGTGTACCCGTTGCCATAGCACTGGGCTTGTGAAGAGTATGCAAACGATTTGTTACCAACTGTTTCGAGAAATCGTGGCTGAGGCGCGTGCTTACCCTAGTGAGAAATTGATGGTCATTGCTCACCCTAGTTTGATTGATTTGATGTTGGGTGAAGAAAGTGAAATGGTGTCGCAGCTGGAAGGTTTCTTGGGTAAAGAAATTAGCTTTAAGCAGGATGAAAAGCTTGAACCAGATCGTTATGAGGTGGTGTTATTATAACGCAACGCGGTTTGCGTCTGTATGTTCATACCCCATTTTGCTTGCATAAATGCCACTATTGCGATTTTAACTCACATGTTTTTGCTGAACCACCTTGGCAAACTTACACGCAAGCTTTGGTGGCGGAATTAAAACATTATGCTGAGCAGCCTCAATTTCAGGGGTGTGAAATTCAAAGTGTTTTTTTTGGCGGGGGCACACCTTCCCTTGCCCCTGCAAGTTTGTTTGCTGCTGTATTGGATACCTTAGCTGCATCCTTTACTTTGGCTGATGATATTGAAATCACTTTAGAAGCCAATCCTGGTGCTAGTGAAGCAGGGCGTTTTAAGGCGTACCGAGCGGCAGGTATTAATCGTTTGTCGATTGGTGTACAAAGCTTTGATAATGATGAGTTAAAGTGGCTTGAGCGTATTCATTCGGCAGATGAAGCCGAAAAGGCATACAATATGGCGCGTGATGCTGGTTTTAAGCATATCAATCTTGATTTGATGTATGCGCTTCCAGACCAAAGCTTAGATGAATGGTTTGTATCACTTGAAAAAGGTATTGCACTCAACCCTGAACATTTGTCATGTTATCAGCTCACCGTTGAACCACATACAGCATTGCATGTCACGCATAAAAAACAAAAACTTGCCTTACCTGATGAGGATTCGGCACTGCAGTTTTTTTGGCAAACCCGCGAAAGGTTGGCAGAAGCAGGTTATGCTGCTTATGAGATTTCTAACTTTGCCAAACAAGGAAAACATTGCAGACATAATTGTGGTTATTGGTTGTATGATGATTATATTGGTATTGGCGCAGGCGCTGCGGGCAAATGGGACACACAAGATGGTGGGGTGATGCGCTACAGTAATATTCGTGCACCACAATCTTATATTGATGCAGTGTTAGACGATGCAAAAGCGGTGAATAGCCAAGAAGAATTATCACATCAAGCGGCGATGGGTGAAGCGGTATGGCTGGGTTTAAGACAGAGCCAAGGCATTGATTTAACATGGTTTAAGCATCGCTTTGGGCAAGACTTGCTTGATGTTTACCCACTATTAATCAAACAGTGGGTTAATCAAGGTAAGCTTGAAGTTGATGGGGTTCAGTTGAAACTTACATCGGAAGGTTTAAGCCTTGCCGATGATATTTCCGCATCTTTTTTGCTTTAAAGTTTAAGCTGCTGCCTCATCAATGATGGCGGTGAGTGTGGTTTGTACCTCATCGGCGACTTGACTAAGTTTTTCGGATGAGGAGAACATTTCTAGCATAGGTTTAGGTTGAATCATGCCTATTTTAGTGTTGCCATCTTCTTCCCATACTGAAATTCGGCATGGTAATGCCATATTCATCGCCATGTCTTCGGATAGAACCGCAAAAGCTTTTTTTGGGTTACAAACTTCAAATATACGACATTCAGGTTCAAAAGGGACACCTTTTTTGTTCATCGTTGCTTTAAGGTCGTGGATGTGTAACACACCAAAACTATGATTGGCAACGGCAGCTTCTAAGTCTGCAGCAGCTTGTTCGATATTTTTATTTGAATTAACAATATATTTCATGTTCACCTCAGTATCATCATTTGTTCCCGTGTAAACCTAAGCTCTAGCAACTTTTATTACAATACCCTAGCTGTTGCCTTAATACGGATACTTCGCTATATATAACTTATGAAAGTATTATTGTTAATATCTATGCTGGTATGTGCTTTTTCTTTTCAAGGGATAGCAAAAGAGGTGCAAGGCACTGTTGTTTCCTTATCGGCAGAGGCAACGGCTGAAGTGCCTAATGATGAAGTTGTGGTCAATTTTCGTGTTGAAGAGCGCGGGAAGAAATTGGATGCACTTCGCAAGCGTGTTAATCAAATGAGTACGAGCATCAAAAAAAGTTTAGCCAAAGAAAAAGGTGTGAAGCTGAAAACATCTAGCCGCCGTGTGAATCCGATTTGGAAGCCAAATCAATACAATAGTGTGCGTGACGGATGGGTGGTGGTGCAGACAGCAACCATTACCAGTAAAAACTTGGAGGATGTGCCGCGTTGGTTGGATATTATTGAACATGCAGGGGCAAAGCTTCAAAATTTAAGCTTTAGGATTAGTGATACACTGCGCCGCAGTACACAAGGGCAATTGCGGATTCAGGCAATTAAACAGTTTCGCATTAAAGCTACGACAGTGAGTAAGGCATTGGATGCAACATCCTTCTCGATTCGACATTTGAACACGGGTAATGCATTTTCACCACTGCCAGTATACCGCAGAGAAATGGCGATGATGTCCAAATCGAGGGATGTAACACCAGCATTATCATCAGGTGATAGCCGAATCACAGTGAGTGTAAGTGGTGATATTGTAGTTAATCAGGTGAAATTTAAAGTCCATTAAGTTTCATTTTGCCAAGCATTTTCATCCCATTCCGCCTCATCCCAAGCTTGGATAATGTTTTTCGCTTCATTGTAGTCTGTTTCACTGACCATCACTTTCAGCAAGCCAGACGCAGCAATTTCGCCAACACCACCTTGCAAGTACTCACCGAGAATGGTGGCTTGTAAGCCTGCGCGTTCCAATAAGTGTTTGATAATGTGTGCCTCACCCAATTGATTGGCCTCATAAACCAGCTTCATGCTTGTGTTGGGTACATAGGTTTGTTTTCTGATAAACGCAGCCAGCCTTTGATAATACGGTAAACAATCCAAATGGCGTTGGCGATGATGATAAAATAACCAATAATAAGAATAAGGCTCATAAAACCGATGATTGACCATAAAAGTCCAAACCAAAAGGTACGAATTTGCCAATCAAAGTGCGATGCCAACCAAGTGTTTTGCACATCATCTTTTTTGACATAATTGAGAATCACCGCCGCAATAAAGCTGATGCCGATAAAGAAGGACACAGCTTGTAGTGCGTAAACAATGGTGGTGATGGTTTTGAGCTTATCAAGCTTGGAGGACGCTGTGGTTGTAGGCTGTATTTCATCTTGCATGGTTAAACTCCTATTAAGAGTACGCTGCCATGTGTTTATGTGGGGTCAAGCTTGCCTCAAAGGGTGAGTAAACGCAGGGTACTGCGTTCAAATCATAGTTAGGTGAAATATGCAAACAGAAAACAAACATTTTATGGAACAAAGTACATTACAAAATGGCGTGCAAGTTGCTACGCGCGAATTACCCAAGGCACAAAGTGTAGCGATTGGTATTTTTATGGATGTAGGTAGCCGGGATGAAGCCGAGTATCAAGCAGGTATTGCGCATGCTTTAGAACATATGGTGTTTAAGGGTACGGACAAATTAGATGTACACCAGCTTGCTGAAAGTTTGGATGATTTGGGTGGCAATGCCAATGCATTCACTTCCCGAGAACGCACCTGTTTCCACATTCATGTGTTGTATGAAGACTGGCAAAAGGCGCTTGCACTGCTATCGGATATGTTATTGCACCCTGCGTTGCCTGAAGATGAATGGTTACGTGAACGAGAGGTGATTTTCTCGGAAATGAGTATGGTGGATGATAACCCTGATGAGTGGGTGTATGACCAACATTTAAGCCAAGTATTTGCTGGGCATACGATGGGTAAACCCGTATTGGGTAGTCGGGAAACGCTTTCATCTTTTTCAACACAAGACTTGCGTGAATATTTGAATGCCAATTATCGGGGTGGTAATGTATTGATTGCTGCGGCTGGCCGTATTCAACATCAAGATTTGATGGCTGAAGTTGAACAAAGCGCATGGGGAAACACGGTGTCGAAACAGCAGAAAAATAGACAGGCACCAATCATGTGCAGTGGTAAACATGAAATGCCTAGGCAAATGGAGCAAGCTCAAGTTGTGGCATCTTGGGCATCGGTGAATGTTACCTCACCAGAAAAACCGATAGCTTGGATTGGCAATCAACTGTTAGGCGGAAGTATGAGCTCTATTTTGTTTCGTGAAATACGAGAAAAACGAGGTTTGGCGTACAGTATCGGTTCACACCTTTCTACCTATACAGATACAGGTTTGTTGAGTATCAGTTGTAGCACCATGCCTGAGCAGCTTGAACCTTGTTTGGATGTATTGCAGCAAACCATTGCGGATGTTTGTCAAAAGATACCTGCAGGTATGGTGCAACGGGCACAGCGCCAGCTCACAGTACAGTTCCGTATGGGTATGGACTCTGTTGAAGGTGCCATGTTACAGCTAGGGGCACTGTTGGATGAAGATAAGCTTTATTCACCACTAGAGTGGGTTGATAAGGTGAATGCTGTGTTAGAAGAGCAGGTGCAACTATGGTTGAAACGGCAATTGGAGACTGATTCCCTGTGGACAATAGCTACACCAGAAGCTGAGGTTTAGCTGTTTTTACTGTTGACTGGTGCTGTTGTGTTGTGCGATGAGCTTGGTACGAGAGGAAACACCCATCAACTTAAAAATAACAGTGATATGCGCTTTGACAGTGGCTTCTGATATTTTTAGGCGGTGAGCAATCGCTTTGTTCGATAGTCCCGAATATAACAGGTCTAAAACTTCTGATTGGCGCGGAGTTAATTGTTCATGTTTGTTGCTTGCTGAGGTGTTGGACTTGTATTTTGGCATAGGCATATGTGGCAGTATATGGGGTGGGATATATCGACCGCCAGCAAGCATAAGTTGTATAGCAGAGAGCAACACAGCCAAAGCGGTGTTTTTTTGAATAAAGCCTAAAGCGCCAAGCTCTAAACATTGCCAAGCAAGTAAGGGGTCTTCTTTGGCTGACAGCATAGCAATGGGTAGATCAGGGTAGTGGTTTCGTGCTTCTTTAAGCAGGTCCAAGCCTTTACCATCTGGTAACATATGGTCTAGAAGCACGAAATCGTATGGCTGTTGTGGTGCTTTTATTTTAGCACGAGCAACTTTTATGGTTGCTGCTTCTGCGATGCTAATATTGAGGTCTGACCCTTGTAGAAGGCCAGATAGAAACTCTCGATAACAGTCTTGGTCATCTATAATGAGGATATGCATGGCCCAATCCCACGCTTATTTGAATTACAATGCAACTAGAAAGTAAAGATACGACTTAAGTCTAATATGTTATGGAAGAAATAAGAGGTAGGTTTCGCTACCAATTGGGGATTATTGGTGGGGGAGGGGGACTTTATAGGTTTCAATTATAAAGTCCTCCATGTAGTGTCTTATCAAAAGAGGAAAGAATGCGAATAACTCAGTTTTTTTAGTACTCTTCTGTGATATTTTAAGTTAGATATGATGTTGCTATAGATTTTTAGGATTAATATTTTTAGCAATCAAGGCGACTTTGGATGGTTCTGTTGGCACGGGGATACGCACGATATGCCCGCTTCCGGGGGCCAAATCCATTGCAGAGTCATCTTTGGCTTTAACCATGGATTCGATGGTAAATGTTTGGTTGCCGTTGGCACAAATCATTTCTACAGAGTCACCCACACCAAATTTATTTTTCACATCAATTTCAGCCAAACCTGTTTCTTTATCATAATCGATAATCTCACCGACAAAACGTTGATAATCCCAAGTTGATGAACCTTTTTCATAGTTTTGATGGGCTGCGGTATGACGACGTTGTAAGAAACCATCGGTATAACCACGGTTAGCCAATGAATCCAGCTTGCGCATAAGGGTCCAATCAAACTCACGGCCTGTTACTGCATCATCAATGGCTTGACGATAGAGTTGGGCAGTGCGTGCGACATAATAATGTGATTTGGTACGCCCTTCGATTTTTAATGAATCCACACCAATCTTAACCAAGCGTTCTACATGTTCGACTGCCCTTAAATCTTTAGAATTCATGATATAGGTGCCATGTTCATCTTCAAAGATAGGAATCTCTTCACCGGGGCGACCTTCTTCTTCTAAAAGATAGACTTCATCCGCCATGGGGTGGCGTGGTAAATCACCACAGCTTGAAGGTGTGGGGGTAAAGGGTTGTGGGTTCATTATATCATTGAGGTCTGACATTTTTATCACATCGCCACTGACATCTTCTTTGCCTTCTTTCATGCCATATTTCCAACGACAGGCATTGGTGCACGATCCTTGGTTGGCATCGCGGTGGTTAAAATAACCCGATAATAAACAGCGCCCAGAATACGCCATACACAATGCGCCATGCACAAATACTTCCAATTCCATATCAGGACATTCTTGGCGAATTTCTTCAATTTCATCCAAGCCCAATTCACGTGATAAAATCACACGGCTTACACCTACCGACTTCCAGAATTTTACAGCAGCATGATTCATGGTGTTAGCTTGTACAGATAAATGAATAGGCATTTCAGGCCATTTTTCGCGTACCATACTAATTAACCCAGGGTCTGCCATAATCAAAGCATCTGGCCTCATCTCAATGATGGGTTCCATATGTTGTAAGTAACGTTTGAGTTTATTGTTGTGCGGTAATAAGTTGCTAGCAACAAAGAACTTCTTACCCAACGCATGGGCTTCATCAATGCCTGTTTTTAAGTTTTCCAACTGGAAATCATTATTGCGAACGCGAAGGGAATAACGCGGCTGCCCTGCATATACAGCATCCGCGCCATAAGCAAAAGCATAGCGCATATTTTTAATTGTGCCTGCGGGGGATAAGAGTTCGACATTTTTGTTCATAGTTTTTTCCATATATTATTGTCATTCCGAGCGTAGTCGAGGAATCTTTTGTTTGAGATTTCTCCATGTTGGTCGAAATGACATGTTTGTGTTGTTGTCATTTTTCTAAGTGGGCAATACGAATGGGTGCAGGTGGATGGGAATCATGCCAAGCTGAATACAGAGGGTCTGGCGTTAAAGTTGCAGCATTATCTTCATACATTTTGACCAATGCACTGATTAAGTCGTTTGCTTCGGCATGTTCTTTGGCATAATCATCTGCTTCAAACTCATGTTTGCGTGAATACATGCTCATGATAGGCGAGATGAAAAAGGTAAATACAGGCATAACGAGCATAAATAATACCAAAAGCATATGATTGGACGGGTGGGAAACACCCAGACCTTCATAAAACCAAGTTTGTTCTGCTAACCAGCCCATGATGGCAAAACCAGCCAAGAAGATAGTGAATGTCACCAGCATACGCTTTTTGATATGGTTGCGTTTGAAGTGACCTAATTCATGTGCAAGTACGGCTAAGGTTTCGTTGGTTGAAAGTTGCTCCAATAATGTGTCATAAAAAACAATGCGTTTGCTTTTGCCAAAACCTGTAAAGTATGCATTACCATGACTGGAACGCTTAGAGCCATCCATTTGAAATAAACCATTGCTTTCAAAACCGCAACGTTGAAGTAAACCCTCAATGGCTTGTTTGAGTTCTTGATTTTTCATGGGTTCAAACTTGTTAAATAGGGGAGCGATAAAGGTGGGGTATGCCCACATCATAAGCAATGAGAAACCAACCCATACAGCCCAAGCCCAAAGCCACCATAAATTACCAGCACTTTGCATCAGCCATAAAATTACCCAAATCAGAGGAGCTGCAATTACTGTCATCAGTAAAGCGCCTTTGACCATGTCAGTGATAAAAAGTTTTGCAGTCATTTTGTTAAAGCCAAATTTTTCTTCAACAACAAAGGTATTATAAATGGAGAAAGGTAAATCGAGTAGACTGCCAATAAAGGAGAATAAAAGGATGAAAACAACGCCTGTAGTGAGCTCAGACCAGCCCCATTGACGTATGATTTCATCCAATACGTCTAAACCGCCACCTAATGTCCACATGAGCAATAAACCTAGGCTGTATATGCCAGCCCAAGTACCAACTTTTATTTTTGTGGCGGTATAATCGGCAGCTTTTTGATGTGCTTCTAAGGAAATGACATCTTTAAAGCGTGCCGGAACTTCGTGCCGGTGGGTGAGTACAGCTTTGCGTTGCCGTTGCTCCAGCCAAAAATCAATGGCAGTAGAAATAAATAATGCGGTTAAGAAGATAAGAGTAAAGGTTAACATAGTGGCGAATGCTAATGGGTCGGAAGGCTTTGTCATCTTTGTACTTGTAGGGTTGTTGAGAATATGTCATCAGTTGCTAGTTTTGAGGCGTGGAAAAACAAATGCCAATAGGTATATTTGATTCAGGGCTTGGTGGGCTGACGGTATTTGAGGAGATTCAAAACTTACTGCCGCATGAGAACTTGATATATATTGCAGACTCAGCTTTTGCGCCGTATGGTGATAAAGATAGTGTCTTTATTGTGCGTCGGGCATGTTTACTAGCCGACTTTCTGGTTCAAACATATCATATTAAGGCCTTGGTGGTGGCGTGTAATACGGCTACTGGGGCAGCTGTACATATATTGCGTGAGCGTTTGGATATACCTGTGATTGGTATGGAGCCAGCCATTAAACCTGCAGTAGCATTAACTCAATCTGGTGTGGTAGCGGTACTTGCCACGTCAAATACACTGGCCAGTGATAAATTTTCAAAGCTTTTGGACTCACATCAACATCAAGCGCGTATTATTATTCAGCCTTGTGTGGGTTGGGTGGAGACCATTGAACAGGGAACATTGTATTCGAATTGGACAAGGGCATTGGTGGCAAAGTATGTGCAACCACTGTTAGACGTAGGTGTAGACACGTTTGTTTTGGGTTGTACACATTATCCACTGCTTGAACCTGTGATGCGAGACTTGGTAGGTGATCAAGTGCACATTATTAGTACTGGGCGCGCTGTTGCTAGGCAATTGCATCATCAGTTGCTGCTTCAGCATGCTTTGAATCAACACACAGAACACGGCAACACAAGTTTTTGGACTTCGGGAGAAAAAAAACAAGTTACCAGCATGGCAAGTTTATTGTTTCAACAAGAGATGGTTTTTAATCCACTACCGCAGCAGTATGAAACGATTATTGTCGAGTTTTCGCTTGAAAAGAAACAGCAGCTTTTGTTTCAGGCTTTGCTGCAAAGTGAAGATGGGCTTGCTTTTGTTCGTTGTGTGCATGGTGTGCAGCAGCTTTGGACGACATCCGCGCAAGTTGAAACGCTCAAGGAGTGGTTGAAATGCTTGCCCAAGTCCTTCAACCTCTGCATCTTGCAAGAATATGTATGGACAGGCGAATAACCCATGAAAAAAGGTAAGTTTATCACATTTGAAGGCGGAGATGGCAGCGGCAAAACAACGCAGCTTCAACGTATTGTCGCTTGGTTGAAAGAGCAAGATATTGATGTGTTGCAAACATTTGAGCCTGGTGATACACCGCTTGGCAAAGAGATTCGGCGTTTGTTGTTGTCTGGTGAGCATACGCCTGTACCTGCGGCAGAGTTATTACTTTTTTTGGCGGATAGAGCCCAGCATGTGGAAGAAGTGATTAAACCTGCATTGGCTGCAGGTAAATGGGTCATATGTGATAGATATACGGATTCTACACTGGCATACCAATTGGCAGGTCGTCAGCTTAAAGACACAAAAACCTTGCGTGATATGTTGGTGTGGGCTGAGCAGGGGTTAACACCTGATAAAACCATTTGGTTGGATTTGTCCGTAGAAGATGCTGCAAAACGTATGGCTTCTCGAGAGGCTGAGGGTGAGGCGGCAAACCGATTAGATAATGAAAAAATAGTGTTCCATAAAGCAGTACACCAAGCTTTTTTTGAGATTCAGCAAAGTGCCTTGCAACGTGTAGAGCGCATCGATGCAAGGCAAAATATTGCACAGGTGCAAGCGGATATTCAAGCGGTGTTGAAACGTTTATGAATAAGATTCTAGGGCATGAACATGTGCAGAACACATTTGCTGAAGCAGTGCAGCAAGGTCGCCTGCATCATGCTTGGTTACTTTATGGGGTGAAGGGTATTGGTAAAGCAAGCGTGGCAGAGCAGTTGGCTGCCTTGTTTTTGTGTGAGCGTCCTAGTCAGGGGCAGGCATGTGGTCAATGTCATCATTGCGCTATGTTACATGCTGGTTCACACCCAGATTTTTCGAAAGTTTCCTTGCTGTACGATGCTAAAAAGAAAAAGTTTAATCGAGATATTAATATAGCCCAAACACGTGAGGCTTTAGATTTTTTAGCGTTAAGTGGTCTTAAAAGTAAACGTCGCGTATTGATGATTGATGATGCAAACTTTATGAATAATCAGGCTGCCAATGCGTTGCTTAAAGGTCTGGAAGAGCCAACCGAGGGTAGTTTGTTGCTGATTGTGTGTCATGATTTAACGCGTTTGCCCACCACTATTCGCTCGCGTTGTATGTTGCAAGCTTGCGCGCCGCTTGACCCAGAGCAGATGCAAACTGTGTTAAAAGCAAGAGGGTTTGATCAAGAATTACATGCTTTAGCAACTGAGCTTGGGCAAGGAAGCCTTGGTAGAATTGAAGTGTTGCAAGAAGATAGTCAGGCAAAAGCATTGTTGACTTGGCAAGGATTGGTCGAGGATTTAGCGAAGTCAGATATTGGACGTATTCAGCAATGGTTAGATAGCCATGTCAAAAACATACCGCATGACTTAATCGCCAGCGTTGTGTTGCTTGCGGCACAGAAACAGGCGCTTCAGCTTACTTCGTGGCAGCAGTCGGATGCTATGTTTACTGCAATGCAAGCTGTCGCAAAATGGCCCAAGGAAGTTGTCATGCACACTTTGCGACCCGCACCTGCTCTATTATCCTATATCTTACAACTAAGAGGTGCTTTGAAATCAGGGTGATGCAAGTTTTTTTACTTGTGTAAGTTGAATGATTTTGCCACTGTTTTTGGTGATGAAGTGGGGCTAAGTTTAAACTATCAATTTTAAGTTTAGTTGGAGTATGCGTGTTTTTTAGACAGGATGTGAACGTGACTTGTTCTTTTTGAGGGAAGTTGGTGTATGATGTTCTTTTTATAACTTGTTTGTTTATATAGTGTTTTTTTATGGTATGGTGCCATATTGTGTGCGTAAAAATATTTTCCTTGAGTTTTCTTGTAAGTGAAGCTATAAATCGCCGCCCTTTCGAAGGGTAGACCTTGAGAGGGGTCGGAATAGGAGTTGTTAAAGTGAAAGCAGAAATTCATCCAGAATATCATGTTGCCAAAGTGACTTGTTCATGTGGTAACGCTTTTGAAACTCGCTCTACTAAGGGCGATTTACAAGTGGAAATTTGCTCCGCATGTCATCCATTCTACACTGGTAAACAGAAGATTGTAGATACGGAAGGTCGCGTTGAGCGCTTCTACAAAAAATACGGTAAGAAGCCTGCGAAAGCTGCTTAAACCTCGGGCTGGAGAGCTAATTATATGTATGCTGTAATTAAAACAGGCGGTAAACAATACCGCGTTGCTGAAGGTGATGTTGTTCGTGTTGAAAAGCTGAACGCAGATGTTGGAAGCGAAGTAACATTTGATGAAGTTTTGATGGTTGGCGAAGGCGCTGATATCAAAGCGGGTAAAGATGCTGAGAAAGCGACTGTAACAGGTGTAATCACCGAAGCTGGTCGCGGTCAAAAAGTTGTAATCTTTAAGAAACGTCGTCGTAAGAACTACCGTTTGACTAAAGGTCATAGGCAGTCTTTTACAACAGTTCGTATCGCAAAGATTGGTTAAGGAGATAACTCATGGCACATAAGAAAGCAGGCGGCTCCACCAAGAACGGACGCGATTCCAATGCGAAACGTCTTGGCGTGAAAAAATATGGCGGTGAAGTGGTTGTAGCGGGGAACATTATTGTTCGTCAACGCGGTACAAAAATTCGCCCAGGTGATAATGTAGGTTGTGGTAAAGATTTTACATTGTTTGCACTTACAGACGGTAATATTGAGTATTACAAACGTGCTGGTCGTACAACAGTTCGTGTTGTAAGCTAATCACTACATACTTGATGGATTTGAAAAGGGGTGCTGAAAGGCACCCCTTTTTTTTGTTGCTGCAACTTGTATGATACGTTGGTTAGAAGAATAGGATTAAAAAGATATGCGTTTTATTGATGAAGTTAGAATTGAGGTTCGTGCGGGTAACGGTGGCGGTGGTGCGTCTTCATTTCGTAGGGAAAAGTATATTCCCAAAGGTGGCCCTGATGGTGGCGACGGTGGACGCGGGGCGCATGTAATTTTCACAGCAACACGTGATAAAAACACCTTGCAAGAACTTTATCTTAGAAAACGTATTATTGCTGAAAATGGAACCAAAGGACAAGGCAAAAACAAACACGGGCGTATGGGTAAAGACATTGAGGTGTTTGTACCTGTAGGTACAGTGATTCGCAATGAAGAAGGTGAGTTGCTTGCGGATTTGAATGAAGATGGTGCATCTGCTGTGATTGCCAAAGGTGGTATTGGTGGACAAGGTAATGCTAGGTTTGCGACACCTACCAACCAAGCACCACGTTATTGTCAGCCAGGCTTACCTGGCGAAGCAGGCATTTGCCATTTGGAATTAAAAATGATGGCAGATGTTGGGCTTGTAGGTTTACCCAATGCTGGTAAATCAACCTTTATTTCCCGTGTATCCAATGCACGACCTAAAATTGCAGACTATCCATTCACCACACTAGCCCCATCTTTGGGTCAGGTGTTTATGGATGATGGTGATGGGTTTGTGATTGCAGATATCCCTGGTTTGATTGAAGGTGCACATGAAGGCAAAGGGCTTGGGCATCGATTCTTGCGTCATGTAGAACGTACACGTTTATTGCTTCATCTGGTGGATGTGGCGCATCCTGAAGGCATTAGTATTCATGATCAAATCACTGAAATTGAAGGTGAGCTGGTTGGTTATGGTGAATCGATTGCGAAAAAGAAACGTTTCTTGTTGTTGACAAAAATGGATGCGTTGGACGATACATTGAGGAACGAGGTGCTTAAAGAGGCTGAGCAGTATGACTTGGCTATTTATCCTATTTCCTCGGTGAGCGGTGAAGGCGTTACCCAACTATTGCGTGATATTTATGATGAAGTGGTGAAAATTCGTCAGTATGAATTGGAGCATGAAGCAGACAAAGAAAAACCAGTGACCACAAGGTTAGCTGTACCAGAACAAGTGATAGAACCAACGATTTATGATGATGAAGCAACGCGACAACCTTAAACATGTTAAACGCATCGTGCTCAAAGTCGGTAGTTCGCTACTTGCTGATGCTAAACATGGGGTTAACACAGCTATGGTGCAACGTTTAGCATCGGATATTAAAGCCTTACATGATAAGAATATTCAAGTGTGTTTGGTGTCTTCAGGTGCGGTGGCATTGGGTAGGGTGCAATTGGGTTGGGTGGATAAAAAGCTCAATGTGCATGAAAAGCAAGCGGCGGCTGCCATTGGTCAACCCCTATTGATGCATGCTTATCAAACAGCTTTTTCTGAGCTTGGTTTGGTTGTGGCGCAAATGTTACTTACCAAAGATGACTTAAGGCATAGGCGCCGTTATATTAATGCGAGTAATACCAGTAAAACCTTGTTTGCAGCGCAAGTTATTCCCATTGTAAATGAGAATGATACTGTCGTGGTAGAAGAGATTAAGTTTGGTGATAATGATGCTTTGGGTGCGCTGGTGAGCATGGTGGTTGAAGCTGATTTGATGGTGATGATGACGGATGTGGATGGTTTGTTTGAAAGCAATCCTGCCGAAGATATGCATGCCAAGCGTGTTTCTGTGGTCGATACATTAAGTGCTGTTGTGATGAATATGGCGGGTGATGTTGGTTCAAGCTTTGGCACAGGTGGCATGAAAAGCAAGTTGGATGCGGCGAAGATATCAACCCAAAGTGGTGTGATGAGTGCGATTATTCATGGTGAAAAAGATGGCGTGTTAACCAAGCTTCTTGCTGGTGAAGATGTAGGCACGCTTTTTACTTGTGGCAAAGATAGACAATCTTGGCATCAGCACTGGATAAGCAATTTACTTCCAGTGTCTGGGAAGCTCATACTCAATCAAAGCGTGGGTGATGGTGATAGCGTAATGCTTGAACATATCCAAAGTTTTGAAGGTCAATTTGATAAAGGCGAATGTGTTGAAATTTGGCATGATGGTGTGCTCATGGCGCGTGGTCTAACCAATTATAATAGTGAAGATATGTTGAAATTAATAGGTAAACATACCAAAGATATAGAAACTACTTTAGGTTATGTGGACTTTAAAAGCATGGTGCATCGGGATAACTTGGTGGTTGTTGGTAAGGATTAAAGGAGTCGGTATTGCATTATTTTAGTTTGGTATTGTTGTTCATTTTTCCTACATGGCTTTGGGCTAGTCCAGCATATGATGTTGGTGCAACGATGAAACAACTATATACTGAAAGTAAGCAAGATAGGGCTGTTATTGCTGATGAGTATCAACGTGATAACATTGTAAAACATTTTGTTAGAAAATTGATCAAGCTTGATGACAGGGGGTTGGGTGCTGTTCATTCAGATAAGAATCAAGATGATTTAACTGCCCTGAAACGTGAGATTGAAGACTTAACATATACTTATACACATAAAGTACGCCCCGTTCTTCTTAACAATATCAAACTTAAGCGTAAAGATAATGGTGCTAGGATGAATAAAGTTGAGTTGTCCAAGCTTATGTTTGCTAGCAAATATAATCATAAAACACGAAAGCCGATTGTGGGCATTTTTTCTTATCAGCAAGATATTGATGATAGTTTGTTTGGTGAGAAGTTGGTGCAAGCAGGTTTGTTTGTTAATTTTCCAGAGTTGAAAGAAGCACCTTGGGTGAAACAAGCACTGAAGATGGATGTTGAGTTGACAGCATTCAGGCGCATGCACTTAGCTTATATGGATGGCATTAAGTTTTCTTACAAGCAACTCAAGAAAAGTTCAGTCCAAAAAAGTATGGCACCTGAGCAAAGCATAGTGAGTGACTGGCCTGCATATAAACGTGAGAAAGTGGTGCGTAAGTTTGTGCGTAAGATGCAAAAACTTGATGATAAGCAGCCATTTTCAGCATTTAAACAAGATTTGGTAACGCTGATTGCAACGTTTGAACATACTGTGAAACCTATTTTGATTGATAATATAAATATGAAACGCTTTGATATAGGTGCAAGAGCAAATAAGGGTGATTTAATTTCTTTGTTTTATCCAAGCAATAGGAATTATAAAACGGGTAAACCAATTTCGAGTAAGCTCTACCATGGTGGTAGTTCAGAACATGATCTTGGTTATTTGGTCGTGCAGCCTGAACTTGCTCAGGATGATGTAGTACAAAGTGCATTGGTGATGGAAACCGAGTTGGCTAAGCTTTTAAAAGAACATAGAATATATTTAAAAGCATACAAAAGTTTAATGTGGTGAGGGGTTAAAGATGACGAGTACAATCATGAATTTATTGGGTCAACAAGCTAAGACCTCAGCAGCAAGTTTACGTATGTCAGATACAAACAAAAAAAATAAAGCGTTAACCTTGGCGGCTGCACATTTTCGTAGTGATATGGCAGATATTTTGGCAGCCAATGCCAAAGATATGTTGGCAGCAGATGAAAATAGCCTAGAAGCAGCGCTTAAGGATAGGTTGGCTCTGGATGAAAGCCGAGTTGAGGCCATGGCAGAAGGTTTGGAGCAAATTGCTGCTTTGCCTGACCCTGTAGGTGCAATTTCAGACTTGGTATACCGCCCATCGGGTATTCAGGTTGGACATATGCGTGTGCCTTTGGGTGTGATTGGTATCATTTATGAATCTAGACCCAATGTGACGGCGGATGCAGCTGCACTATGTCTTAAATCAGGTAATGCTTGTATTTTACGGGGTGGTTCTGAAGCAATTCATTCGAATCGTGCAATTGCCAAGTGTTTGCGTGTTGCAATCAAAGAAGCGGGTTTGGATGAAAATGTAGTGCAACTTATTGATACTACAGATAGGGCGATGGTGGGTGCATTGATTACTGCCAGTGATTATGTGGATGTGATTATTCCACGCGGTGGTCCTGGTTTGATTAAACGTATTGCTGCTGAAGCTAAGGTGCCTGTGATTAAACATTTGGATGGTATTTGCCATGTGTATATTGACCAAGCTGCTGATAGAGAAATGGCAGTGAATATTGCGCTTAATGCTAAAACACATCGGTATGGTGTGTGTAATGCCATGGAAACATTATTGGTACATCAAAATGCAATAGACTGTTTACCTGAAATCATCAAACAACTGCTTGAAAAAGGTGTTGAAGTGCGTGGGTGCGTCAAAACACAAGCGCTAAACAAGCAAGTGATTGCGGCAACCGATGAAGATTGGGCAACCGAATATTTAGCGCCTGTGTTGTCTATTCGTGTGGTGGATGATGTGCAGCAAGCCATAGCCCATATCGAACAATACAGCTCAGCACATACCGAAACCATTGTGACTGCTGATTATGCCACGGGGCAGATGTTTTTACGCTGTGTTGATTCTGCATCGGTGATGTGGAATGCAAGCACACGTTTTGCAGATGGTTTTGAATATGGTTTGGGTGCTGAGATTGGTATTTCAACCGACCGTTTACATGTACGAGGCCCTGTTGGACTTGAAGGTTTGACCACGCAGAAATGGATTGTTTTGGGCTCTGGTCAAACCAGAGCGTAATCTTAACTAATCTTCTTGGGCAAAGTAGTATCTATTCTTACCTGCTTTCTTAGCTTGATACATGGCCGAATCGGCTTGTTGAATCAAGGTGTTGATATCATGTGCATGTTTGGGGTACACAGATATACCAATGCTGGCACCAACATGAAATGTATGTCCTTGGAATTGCATAGGTTTACCAAGCACTTGAATGAGTTTATGGGTAATATGCTCTATGTAGTGTAAGTCTTTAAGGTGATTAAGGATAATCACAAACTCATCACCGCCGAGGCGGGCGACCACATCAGAGTCTCGTGTGTTGTGTAATAAACGCTTACTTACTTCAACGAGAAGCTGATCTCCTGCCAGATGACCAAAGTTATCATTGACGGCTTTAAAGCCATCAAGGTCAATAAATAATAAGGCAAGCGGCTCTTTTGAGCGTTTGGATTGTTTGATAGAAAAGGATAAACGTTCATAAAACAAGGTACGATTAGGTAATTGGGTTAATTGGTCATACAGTGCGAGTTGCAACATGCGCTCTTCAGCTTCTTTACGTTCACTAATATCACGTACAATACCAACAAAGTGTGTTTTACCATTTAGACGCATTTCGGATAAGTTTAATTCAATAGGAAACTGCGTTCCGCTTTTATAAATACCTGTTAATTCTTGGCAACCTTGGGGGTTTATGGCCTCTTTATGCTGGGTGGCATCAGGCATTGAGAAGCCTATGGATGGGATGAGTTTGCTGAGGTTCTCTCCTTTGAGCTCTTGCTGCGCATAGCCGAAAATTTGTTCCATAGCAGGATTGATGTTTTCGATATAACCATCTGCATCCATGGTAATAATTCCTTCTTTAACATTATGGATAACAGCTTTTAGACGTGTTTGGTTTTCTTGTAACTCATGTTTCATAAGTTTAAGTCGAGAAATAATATCCCAAAATATTTTGGCTTCTTGACCGCCAATCACACGACCTGTACCTACATATTGTGCGGCAACATCGGATACTTCCTCGTTGTTTGTCATGTTAAAAACGGAGCAAGTACCTAATGTTTCCAAGGCTTCTTTAAGGTCGTTAAACACAGGAATCCTACGTTTCTTGGCATTTTGTATGCCGATTGCATGCGGGTTGTTATCCACAATGCCTGCTACAGGTGTTAATGTGTCTTCACTGAAAATATCCAGCATGGCTGTGCCACCTAGACCTGCACCAACAATTAATACAGGGTCAGTGTGCACATTGTCTAGCTGTAGTAAGTTGTTGGTAAGCTGAGTGTCCATACTTTATAACAAGCAGTAATCATGCCACTTTATGAGTGTTGGAAAAGTATAATGAAAGCGCAGGAAATAACTGCGTTTCATAGCTATTAGCTTTCGCCCCGCATATATTTACCATTGTATTTAATCATAGAACGAATTTCTTTCACGTAGGCTTGACCACGTTCAGAATATTTGCTTAAACCTGCTGCGAGTTCGTGCGCTGTTGCTTGTTTGCCTTCAGCGCGTTTTTGGGCACGAATATCACGTAAATCTTTATACACACGACCTGTGTTTAAGTTTCTTAAGTAACTGCGGACAGATAATTGTGGTGATTTAAAGGCTGCAACTTCATGGGTGCTTCCTACATTGCGACGGCTGGGTACCAAACCACAGCCTTTGGTGAAACACCATTGACCAAACAAGTTGTTCGCTTTGCGTGCAAAGCGGGATGTGCCCCAAGCTGATTCATTGGCGGCTTGGGATAATACCAACTCTAAGGGTACAGTGTCCACGCGTTTGAGTAGCTCTTTCCATGGTACTGAACCATCTTTGTTATATGCTAAACGGTAATATTTTAAAAGTGTTTCAAGCTTTTTTTGTTCTTTTTGGGTTAAAGAAGTTTTGTTGCGTATGTTTAATAAAAACTGACGTTGTTCACCAATACGCTGGTTTTCTACAATAACCATAGGGCGAAGCGCATTGAAGAACTTGCGTTTTTTTGTTTTAACATCACGTTCATCACGTAAGTCTGGAATAGCGTGTGCGAGTTCATATTTGTCTTCATATAATGAGCTATATGCATCAGAAGCTATGGCACTGCTATGCAAAGAAAAGAATGATAGACCACATATAAGGCCAAGCCCCAGTTTCATTGTTGTTTGATATTTCATAAAATAAATCCCTTTCCTTTTTGTTACGTTATTGTGCGTTAGTTTAGCAGGTGTTTTTTATTTAAGTGTGATGCTTGTCTCAGGCATCATGTTTATATTGTAATGCTTGGGCTGCTTGTTTGGGTTGTGGTGCATTTAAGATGCCTCCCATAGTAGCGACACCATGACCTTGTAATTGCTCGAACACATCAGGTTCAATGCCACCCAATGCAATTACTGGTATTTTTACGCAGGATGCAAGCTTAAGAAACTGCGTAGCACCTAAGCAGGGTGCGCCGGGGTGAGACCGCGTAGGAAAGACAGGTGATAAAAAACAAAAATCAGCACCTTGTTTTTCAGCGTGTTTTAGTTCAGCTTCATTATGGCATGAGGCAGAAACAAGGTAGTCACCATCCAGCCACTGCTTTATTTGCATGATTTCTTGAATGGATTGCGCATCAACATGCACACCATCAGCCTCAACAGCTTTGGCAATATCGGCGTGGCTATGAATAATTAAACGGGCATGTTGGTTGCGTGTTAGTATGCGAAGTTTGGAAGCTAGGCTTAGCAGTTTGGCTGAGTCCAGATGTTTTTCACGTAAAACAACCGTATCCACACCGCCTTGTATGGCTTGCTCGATACATGCCAACATGGCTTGCTGGTCGGCAAAACGTTTGCTGTCGGTGATGAGTACCAATTGTATGGGTGGATGAAGGTGTTTTGCCATTAAAAACGTTTGATAATCCACATGGGTGGTTTGGGCATTTCATTGCCTGCAACCCGCCGTTCGAATACGCCAGTGCCTTCATCATCATAGAGGTAATAAGGTGGGAAGCCGCCTGCGGGTTGTACCTTAATCATCCAAACTTTGCCGCCTGAGCGGTATTCTGTGATGGTGGCATTATCGCCATCATGTTTATAGGTGCGAACTTCAACTTGGTTATTTTCTACTTTGGGATTAAGTTCTTCGCGTAAGTTAAAGTCTTCAGCCCATGCCGCGTTGACGCAAGCGAACATAAAGAGCAATAAAAGATTAAATTTCATAATCCACCACCTTACGTGATGTTGTAACACGCTGCATCATCGGAATCACCGCTTGGTGGTCGGGATGCGCAACATAAGCGTTAAGGTCATCACGGTTTGCAAATGTAGAATACAATACCACATCTGCAGAGGTATCGGTAGCACTAAAATCAATACCGACTTCAATATCAATAATACTTGGCACTTTGCCTTTTAAATCTTCCAAGGTTTTTTTAACCATGGTGGCATCATTTTTATCCTGTAATGACCACATAACGATATGTTTAATCATGTTTTTGTTACTCCTGATTTTTGTGTGAATTGTATACAAGGTTTACCCGATGAACGAAAGACATCCAAGCAAGGTATACACCTTGATTTAAAAGCAAAGGCTTTGCATCCGTAGGGGAGTTTGGCATCCCAAGTAATAAAATAATGTTTACATTGTCGGCAGGCTGGTTGTTTTTGAAGGGGCTGCTTAGTTGTCAATGTCTACCTGAATCATGCCGTTGTTTACACGCACTTTAAATACTTCAATATCTTCATAGGCAGGTGGGGTTAAGGCTTTGCCATTAAGGATACAAAAGCGTGCACCATGTCTTGGGCATATAATTTCATCACCATCACATTCACCTGATGCCAGTTCCCCACCATCGTGGGAGCAACGATCTTCAATCGCATAAAAACCTTGGCTAAGGTGAAACACAGCGATTTTTCCTGCATCTGTATCCACAATCATTCGTTCCCCTTTGGGGCAATCTTGTTCTGTGGCAACATCAATCCATTCTGCCATTTATAAAGCTCCATCTAAAAAAATAATCTCATCCCAAATGGCGGTGGGTTTACCATCAGGGTCACGAAAACGAAGGCGTTGTTGCTTGGGCACCATGCGATGGGCTCTGCCATAACAATCATCTTGCACCACATCATCAGAGCGCGAAGATAAAACCAACATATCTTCATCAGCGAGTAAATCGGTGATTTCATAATCATCGTTTAAATAACGAACTTTCCGCCCAACCAGGGCGCGCAGGTCATCGAGATTAGAAAAGAGTGCTTGCAATTGTTGATGACCCATACGTATTCTCCTTGTGGCTTTCTTTGGCTAGTGTAGAAAGCATGACTTAAAGCGTCAAATGATTGGGGTAAGATACAATGGATTTTTCACAGTTTTCAACATGGATGAGTGATTATACTTGGGTACGTTGGGCGGTCGCTGCGACTTTATTGATGGTGACAGTGCTGGCGCATCGCTATTTAATTCGTGGTTTACAGCGGGTGACCAAACATTTGGCAGGTAAGACCAAAACAACATTGGACGATACTTTGTTGCAAGCTTCAGAAAAACCTTTGAGTTGGTTGATTTTGTTGTTGGGTATTTGGGCTTCGGTGATGGTGTTAAATCCTCCGTCAGATATTTTGCCACTGGTTGCGATTGCTGAACGTTTGGGGCGTATGTTAAGCATTGTTTTGGTGGGTTGGTTTTTGTGGCGTTTGATTGATGGTTTTTCGGTGTATGCGATGGCTAAGGCACAAAAAACAGACTCAACATTGGATGACCAACTTGTGCCATTTATATCCAAAACATTAAAACTTTTCTTGATTGTGACAGGTATTCTAGTGATTGCCCAAAACCTTGGTTATTCAATTTCAGGGCTAGTTGCTTCATTGGGTATTGGTGGTATTGCAGTGGCTATGGCAGCCAAAGATACCATTGCCAACTTGTTTGGTTCGGTGATGCTGTTGGTGGATAGACCTTTTGCTGTGGGCGACTGGATTAAAACCTCAGAGTTTGAAGGGGTGGTTGAAGAAATCGGCTTTCGTTCTACGCGCATTCGTACCTTTTCCCGCACTTTGGTGAATGTACCCAACTCGATGTTGGCAAATATGGTGATTGATAATATCGATGCGCGTTCTAAGCGGCGGATTAAAATGCGTATTGGTATCACCTATGATACTAGCACGGAAAAAATGCAGCAGGCTATTGCAGGTATTGAAAAAATATTGGCAGAACACCCTGGCGTGGATCAAGAGTTTTCATTGGTGAAATTTGATAATTTTGAAGATTCGTCTTTGTCTATTTTCTTATATTATTTCAGTCAGAGCAAAGAGTGGGCAGTGTATTTACAAGTGCGGCAAGAGGTGAACATGCAAATTATGCAGTTGTTGGAGACTTTGGGTTTAGAATTTGCATTCCCAAGCCGTACTTTATATATCGAACATCCGGATAAACCATGTCTGTAATGTTATTCAAACTTCGCGGTGTGGAAGATGATGAAGCCGATGACATTAGAGCTTTATTGGAGTCACATGATATTGATTTTTATGAAACAACGAATGGGCGTTGGGGGTTGGGTTTTGCGGCGATTTGGCTGCATGATGAAACACAGCTAGAACAAGGCAAGGTTTTGATTCGAACTTACCAAGTGCAACGATATAAGGATGCACAAGCCACATATGCCGAGCTTTGTGTACAAGGTGAGCAGCCTACAGTTTGGAAAAAGGTAAAGCAGAATCCTGTGCAAGTCTTTTTGGTGTTGCTGGCAGTGTTAATTGTGGCTATATTTGCATTGTCGCCCTTTGTGATGTTATGAAGCGTGATGTATGAAGTGTGTTGCTATAAGGTGTATGAGGCAAAAGTATGAAAAATCATATTGAAATCACTGTTGAGACTGAATACCAAGCAGAGCAATCACGAGAGGGTGAGTATGTGTTTGTTTACCATATTTGTATTCGAAACAATGGCGAGCAGGCGGCACAACTCTTATCACGCAAGTGGTTGATTACGGATGCTGATGGTAATATTACAGAAGTACAAGGTGATGGTGTGATTGGTGAGCAGCCTGTTATTGCCCCCCAGCAGGAGCATAGATATAGCAGTTATTCAGTGCTTAAAACCGAGGTGGGTTGTATGCAGGGTTCATATCAAATGCGTGCGGAAGATGGTGTGTTTTTTGAAGCGGATATACCCATGTTTACCTTGGCAGTTGCAGGTATTTTGAACTAAATCATTTCTTTTTGGGGTTTGCCCAAGTATATAAACCAAATTTGTAATAACCACGTACATTGTGTAAGCGATAATCCAAGTCTTGTTTGATAGGGATGATTGCGCCTTCGATTTCTGCTTCCATATAGGGCAGTAATACAGCACCGCCACCACCAGTAATCATAATGGCATCAATATCCCAGTCATCTGTCCAAACTTGGTTGGCATCGGCGGCAACCTGTGATGCTAGCTGTTTAAATGCATGTTCGGTGATTTTATGCAAGTCATATGATTTACCACGTACTTTGATGGTGCCTTTGTCTACAGCATCGTATAAACGGTAGATTTCAATGTTAATACCACAAGCATCTTTAAGTTTGTTACCAATCTGGGAAAACGCACGGGAAATACCATTTTTTGTGGTTAAACTGCCACGTTCGGAATACCGACCTTTATCCGAAATGGTGTAATCTGTGGTGCGAAATCCAACATCAATAATACCAATTTTATCGGTGGCAAAACGTTTGTTTTTAGCAATGCCTGTGGTGCTTAATAAACTGTCCATCACTGTACCAATGGGTTGGGGTAATACACGCACATCGGAAACTGTAATGCTTGTTTGTTTGCGTTCGCCATCAGCATTAATCACAAAAAAGTTATGTGTGGTTTGCAACATTTTTGCCAATTCATCTTTGTACTCACGATAGTGACCAATGGGTAAACCCACCACCAGTTTGATTGGTTGGGCGGTGTCTTTTACCAATTTACTTAATGTCGCAAGGGCAAGAATTTTACTGGAAGAAGATACAAACTGTGTTTGGTCTAAGGTGAATGTACGGTCGGAACTTTGGCGTTCGGCGAGTTCACCAACAAAATAGGAAGTATTGTCTACTTCGATTTGTAGGTGATCATCATCAGTATTGGCGTGAAGTAAGTTTTCTTTGATTTGAAATTCAACCGCTTCGCCGAAAATAGATTTAAATATCAGAAAATCATGTCCGTTGGTTGCTTTTGTAAAACCAAAACCAATATCAATGCCAATAATGTGTTCAGCCATAGATGCTCCAATGTTTAAGCGGTGAGATGCCTTTTAGGAATCTTCCTTAGTTAAGCAGAGGGTAGGAGCGATGTCTATATTGTCAATATATCACAAAAAAGGCTACAAGACATTGCCTTGTAGCCTTTGCGATTTACAAGCATTTTATCAGCTTGTCATATTCGTATAATGTTGCACAAAGATGCCAGCAAACAAAATCGTTGCAATTACGGCTGGTCCATCACGATATAAAAACTTACCAATCTTTTTTGTCATATTCTTCATATACAATCTCCTTTTTTACTTAGGATGTTGCCTATGATGCATAAGGTTTATTATAATAATGTGATGTTAGTCATAAATTTTATTTAAGTTTTTGGGTGACATTAAACATATGTTGTATGGTTTGGTGCAGTAAATCAAAATCAATAGGTTTGCTTAATATACATGTGTTTTGTATTGTAAGCTTATGCAAAACATCTGGTTTTTCATAGCCTGTAAGGAATATAATACCAATATTCTCATGGCTTTGACGAATTCTCTCGGCAAATGCAATACCGCCCATATTGGGCATGATTAAGTCAACAATAATCGCTGAAATATGTATAGCTTGCTCAAAACATTGTAAACCTTGCAGTCCGTCACTGGCTTGAATGACCTGGTAACCCAGCGATTCCAAAACTTCCGCAGTGGTTTCGCGCACCTCATCATCATCGTCAATTAATAAAATGCTTTCACCTTGGGCATGTTCATGCTGTGGTTCATTGATGTTGTGTATTTTATTTTGTTTGTTTTCCACAATAGGTAAATAAATATGAAAAGTTGTACCTTTATCTTGGGTGCTTTCAACGTCAATTACCCCTTGGTGGCTTTGTACCATGCCAAGAATCATGGATAAACCAAGCCCTGTACCCTCTCCTACCGCCTTAGTGGTGAAAAAAGGATCAAAAATATGGGGTAAGTTTTCTTTTGTTATACCATGACCATTATCTTTAATACTAAGCCGCATAAAGTGTAATGTAGAGATATCAGGGTTACGTTTGTGGAAATTCGCATCTACAAAAACAGGTGTTACATGCAACGTAATACATGGTTGTTCAACCGTAGCCACAGCATCTCGTGCATTATTCAGTAGGTTCATCACCATTTGTTGTATTTGTGATGGGTCAGCGAAGACAATATCATCACTATGTGTGATATGAACTTTAAATTGGATGTTTTCAGGTATAGCAACATGGGATAAACCAATGGTATTTTCAATGGTGGTGCTTAGGTTAATCTTATCTTTTTGTATAATATCTTGTCTAGCGTATGCCATGAGTTGCGCAACAACTGTTGCTGCGTGTTTGCTTAGTGATTCAATATTTTCTATTTTTTGGGTGGTATCTTGGTCTCTTCCTGCTTTAATGGAAGCTTTGGCTAAATAAGTATTACCCATAATGGCAGCAAGATTGTTGTTGAAGTCATGGGCAATACCGCCAACAAGTGTACCAATACTTTCTGTTTTTTGCGCTTGTAGCAGTTGCGCTTCAAGCAAATCATGTTTTGTCATATTTTGTAAAATCATGACAAAATGTGTGATGTGATGGTCAGAAAAAACAGGCGAAATATGTATGCGTGCAGGAAAACTTTCACCATCAGCTTTGAAAGCAGTCACCCTGCCTTCCCAAGCTTCACCTGTTTGAATACAGTGATGGATACGGTGGTAGACAGTATTACTTTGGGTGCTTTTTTTGATGTGTTGTATGGGTTTACCAAGAATGCTGTTGGTGTAGCTTGTATCTTTCTTGAAAGCAGGGTTGATATAGCTGACTATACCATGTTTATCTGTAATCAGAATGGATTCACCGAGGTGTTCTAGGGTGCGCATATACTGGCGTAACTCACTTTCGCGCTCAGCAATGGTGTGCGTAAGATTTGTAAAGTGTTGGATAAGGTTTTGAACTTCTTTATACGCTGAGTGCGGTAGGTCAACTTGATATTGCCCTTGTTCGGCATGTTGTATGGCTTGGCTTAAGCTATGAATGGGTTGAAGCATTCTACGTACCATCAATATACCAAAAACACCAAAGAAGATATGCACCAAAAACACAATGAAGACCAAGTAACTTAGTGATTTTTCAATGGGCTGCATAATTCGCGATGCAGATATTTCAGAAACAATTGACCAGCTTAAATTATTGATATGTGAACCAATACCAAAAACATTTTGCTGTTCAAACCCTTGATATGCTTGTGTACTGTTCCAGTTCTTATAGGCAAGCAAAGAGCGGACAATAGCTTTGTTGGTTAGTAAATCACCTTGATGCAGATGAGAGTTTTGTTCATGTGCCAGTAAAACACCACGCCCATCTATCAAATAGAGCATATTATCTTCTGTAGTTGTTACTTTTGTCTGAATATTACGCCAGAAATCAAGGATATTAATGGTTGCAATGACACTACCTATAACTTGTTCATGGGCAATAAGAGGCACAGCAATTATAAACTCGAAGTGACCATCTGCTAAGCGATGTGGTGAGCCAATAAATGTGCGATTATGTTGGCTAATAATAAATGCGGGTGATTGGGTAGTGATGAGGGCTGGAGTATGTTGATTACGCTTCACACGGGTGATGATATTGGCATGATTATCGTATAAAGAGATGGTATTAAACATGGGCTCACGTTTCATCAAACGGTGTAATAACCTAGTGGTCATGTTGTTTATATTGGCGTTAAAGGTTTTTGGGTTATCAAGGTGTAAAGCGATGGGGTCAGCCTTGTTGACCAAAACAGAGATTAGGCGTTTAGTTTCTTCATAAAACAAAACTTCGATTTGTTTGTGGTAGATTTTTTCTTGGAGTAATGCGCGCTCGAGTAATAATTTATGTGCTTGGTCGGCAAGCCAGGGCGCAATGATAAACGCTGGTAGCAGCGATGCGACAAAGATGAGGGCATACCAAGCTTTGTTTAAAGAAATAGAACGGGGTAAAACGGGCATTATGGGTGGAGTGCGGTTGCTTTTTGAATAAAGCTGGTATCGGTATAAGAGTTAAGGTTATTTGGAATATCTTTCCATAAACCCATCGCTACCATCTCTTCTGCCATGGCTTGTATGTGTGCATCACTGGGAATCATGTCTGAATAATCAATCCAATTGGCAGGTGTGGTGAGCACTTGTTCAAATACTTGAGCACTTGCGCCTGTATAACCTTCGCCCATGATGGCAGCTTCATGGGGATGTGTTTCAATAAAATTACCAGCTTTTTTTAAGCTGTTCATCAGTTCTTGAAGTTGTTGTGGGTGCTCTTTGATAAAAGTATTGCTTGCTAGAAACACATGGTCCATGTGATTTTCCCAAATTTGTGGGGAAATCGCTGCCATCCAACCTTTACCCAAAGAAACAGAGCGATTGCCTTCGGGTTCACCGACCACAAAACCATCAATCTCACCACGTGATAAAGATGTAATCATATCGCGTGGGGGCATGGGAACAACAGTCACATCAGTGTATGGAACAGCGTGTTGTTGGAGCGATAAATATAGCAGTACATGATGCTGCGAATACAAATGGGGTACGGCTATAATTGCTTTTTTCCCTTTGAGTGCTTCAATGCTTTTGTATTGTTTGGCTAAGATGAAACCATTGCCATTTCTATCTGCCATCATCACAATTTTGGCATCCAAACCTTGGCGAATCAGCTGCATGGCAAGGGGTGATAAGATAAATGTACCCGCCAGTTTACCACTTTTCATATCATGAACCACATCATCCCAATTATGATTTTGTACAGTTTTTAAAGTAAAGTCTGTAAAGTCTTGTTGGTATTTGTTTTCGACCACAGCGAGCGATAAATGTCCACCACAAATCAAACGCCCAATGTTGATGGTTTCCTTGCTGTTTCCTGTTGTTTGTTCTTGTTGTGAGCAACCATTGAATATGACAAAAGTCACCATCAATAACAGACTATATATTAAAGGGCATTTGCGGGTTGCTAGTCGTTGTTGTGGCACGTTTTTATCCTTGATTTTGTTGTTTATGTTAAGAAATATGAATCATACAAAATAAATAGGGTTTTTGAAGTTATTTAAGGTGTTTTTTTGTTTAAGCTGGCTAAACGTTTGGCTTCAACGGCAAGCAAAGTATCAGCATCTTCCAGTGCTTGTGGTGTGAGCTGGCTTTGTTGTAGCGCCTGGCGCAAATCAACGATTGTTTGTTGCATATGTTTTGAGTTTTGTGGCTCTTTTTCTAAAGTCTGAAGTGCATCTTCCAGTGCTTGCATATGCGTTTCTAGTGTTTGTTGCGGGTTTGAATCGGGGTGTTTGTCTGCCTTGGGCTGAATGGATTGCTCGGTATCGATTTGTGTATTGTCCATGGATGTAGCATTGAGCATGGCACCAAAAGATGTGGATGGTGTTTGTTTTTTTTGTGCTTTTTTTACATGTTGTTTGTTGTTGGTGGATTGAATTTTCATATTAAATAAAACCTCAGACAGCGACAGAAGCCGCAGCTTCGCCTTGGTATTCTTTGAGTTTGTTGCGTAAAGTTCGAATGCTGATGCCGAGCAGTTTGGCAGCTTCGGTGCGGTTGCCTTGTACATGTTCTAATGTTTGCTCAATCAATGCGCGCTCCATATTGCGAATACTCATGCCAGCTTGTACATCGCTTTTTTGTTCGTTTCTGGATGAAGCCGATGTGCTCAAACCACCAATACCCAAGTGTTCGGGTTTGATTTCACCCTGAGTACACATCAAAAATGAGCGGTGCATACAGTTTTCTAACTCACGAACATTACCTTCCCAACCATGTTGCATCAGTGTTTGTAGCGCTTGAGGGCTTAGTATGGGGGCTGTTTTATTATACATGGTAGAAAAATGCTGTAAAAAGTGTTCGGCAAGTGGTTTGATGTCGGTTAAACGTGAGCGTAGTGGTGGCAATACCACGGTCACCACATTTAAACGAAAGTATAAATCTTGGCGAAATTTTCCTTCAGCAACAGTTTGCTCTAAGTTGCGGTTGCTAGTGGCAATGATGCGTACGTCCACCTTGATGGGTTTATTACCGCCCAACCTATCTACTTCACCTTCTTGCAATACACGCAGTAGTTTGGCTTGCAAGTGCAGGGGCATTTCGGTGATTTCATCGAGTAAAAGTGTGCCTTGGTGGGCGATTTCAAACTTGCCTGGTTTGGTTTTATCCGCTCCTGTAAACGCGCCTTTTTCATAACCAAACAATTCAGATTCAAGCATGTTTTCAGGGATTGCGGCGCAATTGATGGCAACAAAAGCATTGTCTTTGCGCCCTGAACACTGATAAATATACCGTGCCATGCGTTCTTTGCCCGTGCCCGATTCACCGACCACAAACACGGATGCGTTGCTAGGGGCAACCAGTGCAACTTGGTCGAGTAAACGGCGGGTTTCAATGTCTTCAGTGACAAAAATATCTGAACCCTGTTGCTGTTGTTTGGCAACCGAATGCAGGGCTGTTTGATGCCCTGATTTGCGCACATAAATTTCTAAGACTTCATCAGGGCACGGCAAAGTACGGTAGTCCATAATACCCATGTCCATCAGTTCTTGGGCGCGTTCGGCATGCCCATGTTCAGCAAGAATGACAATATTGGCTTGGGGGCGTTGCTTAAAGATGCGGTGTACTACACTAAGTATGGTCACATCATCCCAAAGAAAGATAAGACTGAATTGATCCAGCATTTCAGATTCAAACTTCATTAGTACATCTACAGGTGTATCGGGCAGCAATGTGCCCAGTTGGATTTGTACATCAGAGATGTATTGCATAGGGAAACCAACAATGGCGATATGATGTTGCTCGTTCATGGGTTCTCCTTGATTAAACGTTCGGCTTCGCGCTCAGCAAGTGTGAGCGATGCCATGGATGCGTAAATACCAGCATCGGGATTGGCTTTGAGTGTTTTGAGGCGCTCTATGGCCTGATTCCACTTGCCGCTTTTGAGTTGACAAACACTGTAACGGTATTGCCATTCAGGATTTTGTAAGGTTTGGGGTGTTTGCTGATATAATTGTTCTGCGCGTAGATAATCTTTGCCTTTAAACAAGGCATTGGCTTGGTTAAGCATGGCTTGGTCGATGTCATCAGGCTGGTATTTGGCATACATGCGCCATGCGTGTGCGGCAACATGCCAACGCGATAATTTTTCGGAAGTTAAAGCTTGAACCTTCCAATATTCAGCACGGGTTTCTTTTGTCAAGTCTTCGGGAGCAACGCTATCTAAGGTGTGGGATGCAGAAGTGGCATCCTTGTTTTGAATTTGCATATGGGCAACGATGACCAACATTTCAGGTCGGTATAATGTGTACTCATGTTTATCCAACCATTGCAACACTTTTTGAATACCTTGGGGGTCTTGACGGTCCAACCAAAGTTTGGCGCGTTCTAACATCACTTTTTCACCCCATACACTGCCTTGGGCTTGTTGCTGCAGTGATGCGAGCATTTGTTCAGCTTGTTCATATTCCATCAATAAACGCAAGCCGTGGGCAACAGCAAAACGTAACTGTGTGGAATCTTGTGCAGGAGGTCTAAAGTTGGGAAATCGTTGCCATAAAGTGATGGCTTTTAGCCATGCTTGCTGTTGAATAAACGTATTCATTTGCCGCTTAAAGCTTTGATGCCCTAGAGCCTTGGCTTGTTGTGCAATGGGTTGATCAATGGATTTAGATGCACGTGTGAACTGTTGCAAAGCAGCATCACCTGCAGCTTTGGGGCTATTTTTAGGGTCGTGTTGGGCAACTTTCTCCCATAATTCTGCTTCATGCAAAAAAGCTTCATCTTCAACAATGGACATTTGATTTTGGTTGGCAATCCGCTTTAAAGCAATAATGGCGGGTTTGATGTCGTAATAGGTATGTTTGTCACGCATTTGAATCATAAGTTTACGCATAAAAGCTTTTCTACCTATTACTGTATTGGCTTCTTTATCTGCCAGTAACTCATAAACCCGAGCCACATCTTCAATAGGAGGGTTGGGTAAACCAAGTAATAGGTCGGCTTGTAATAAGCGGATGGAGGGAGAGTGTGAACTGGTTTTGAATGTTTTGAGAAAATCTCGGGTTTGAATCAATGCTTGGCGTTTTTTACCTTGGATGTTTAATAAATTGATATAACGGGCATAAATATTGTCGTGTGCAGTAATCAGCTCAGGTTTTAAACGGTAAATCTTCTCGAATACAGGCAAAGCTTGGTCATATCGCCCTTCTTCGTAGTCGACAAGTGCTGTCCACAGCTGAACTTCACGACCTTGTGCTGAATCACGCTTTACATGAAGTGCAAAACGTAAAAACATTCGACGAGCATCAGCTAGACGATGATGAATAAAATAAATCTTACCTAAGGTCAGCATACTATCTTGGGCTTGTTGTGAAGCAGGGAACCTGCTTTGTAAGTCAAGAATACTGGCTTGGGCTTCTTCTAGGGCATCTTGTTTCCAGTATAAATCAATGATTTGTGTTAGTAGGGTTGGTTCATCTACCTGCTCAGGAAACTCTTTGATGAGGGTTTCAATAGCAGCTACAGCACGATGAACGTCTTCATAGTGGCGAGCTGATGCAATCATCACTTCGGCTTGGGCAATAAGTTCTAAGAGTTGTTTGCGCTCGCTTTCACTTAGCTGAGGGGTGGCGAGAAGTTGCTGGGCAAAAGAGATGGTTTTATTGGGGGCACCTTGTTGTAAAAAGGATGCAGCTCTGGTGATTTTAATATTTTCAGCATGCAAAGTGGGTATATGTAGCAATACCACCATGCATAAGGATGAGAATAGGATACGATAAATATTCGGCATATTCAGCTTAATGCAAGAGCTATGCCGAATTTAAAGTGGGGGTGAAATGGTATTGCTTAGCTTGAGGGCACTAGACCTTTCTTTTTGATTTTTTCCACCAAAGTGGTGCGATTCATAGATAAAAATTTTGCAGCTTGGTTTTTGTTCCAACCAAAGCGGTCTAAAGCACTGGTAATCAGGTGGCTTTCAAACTCATCAACAATACCTTTGAAATCAATGGTATCATGTTGTTTTACATCAATACTAAAGCCTTGGACGGTACGTTCAGCGGCATCAAGCATGCGTGAAGGAAGGTCTTCAATATCTATTTTACCACTGCGTTTTAGGGTGGTGACACGTTCAACTAAGTTTTGTAATTCACGGACATTACCTGGCCAGTTGTAGCGAAGAAGAATAGTTTTTGCGGCATCTGAAATACCTGTGATATTACTATTTTTGAGCTTGTTAAAGTTTTCCAGAAACTTTTCGGTCAAAATAATGACATCATCTTCACGCTCACGTAAAGCAGGTAATGTTAAGGGAATAACATTCAAACGGTAATACAAATCTTGACGGAATCGACCTTGTTCAATTTCTTCTTCTAAGTCTCTATGGGTGGCTGCAACAACACGTACATCAATATGGATAGGTTGGTGGCTACCTACAGGTTCAAAAGTGCGCTCTTGGAGTACACGCAGTAACTTCACTTGTAATTTAGGGCTCATATCACCAATTTCATCAAGAAAAATGGTGCCACCATTGGCAACTTCGAAACGTCCTGCGCGAGCACGCACTGCACCTGTGAATGCGCCTTTGACATGTCCGAAAAGCTCAGACTCCAAAAGTTCTTCAGGGATAGCACCACAGTTGATGGATACAAAGGGTTTATCCGCGCGACTGCCTGATTGGTGCAACATATTGGCAAGCACTTCTTTGCCCGTGCCCGATTCGCCAGTGATTAAGACCGTGCTATCAGAATCCCCAAGTAATAATGCGGTATCTCGGATACGTTGGATAGCATCACATTGTCCAACCAGCCCATGTTGGCTTTTGCTAGAGCGAATTTCTTGTTTGAGTTTTTTGTTTTCTTGCTTAAGAACACGTTTTTTAAGTAACTCTTGAATACGAATCAGTAGTTCATCAGGCTCAAAGGGTTTTTTGAGAAAGTCATCAGCGCCCAATTCAATGGCTTGCACAGCTGAATCAACCTCGGAGTAACCTGTAATCAGAATAATACCCATATCAGGGTCGCTTTCTTTGAATGATTTGAGCAAGTCTAAACCACTGCCGTCAGGTAAACGAATATCAAGGATGGCAACATCAAATTTACCATTGTCCACAGCATCTTTGGCGCGGGTTGCATTGCTGGCGGTCATGACATGGTAGTTGGCAAGTTCTAAGGTTTCTTGAAGGGTGGCGCGAAGCTCTTCTTCATCATCAACCAATAACATATATGCCGACTGCTTCATTTTCCCCTCCAGAGATGGTGTTCAGATGGTCAAAATAATGACAGTGATAATTTATTTGGCAAGATATGTTTGTTTTTTGACGTTTCTAATATGTTTCAGGTATAAAAAAGCTGCCTCCATGAGAAGACAGCTTTGATATATTTTGTGTGAATTATTTAATTTCAGATAATAAATCAGGGTTTTTCACAAGGTTACGAACACCATGTGCATGGTCTTCTTTAAAGTCATTACCTTTGCACCATTCACCAACAGATTCGATATTTACTTTCATCACTTTCGGGCGAACATTCCAAGATACTTGAAAAGGTGAACCTTTTTCATTGTAACCAGGGCCAGTTGTTGAGCCTTCGTAAGCTACAGGCGTACCCGTGTTGTTAGGGATGTTGGTTGCTTGGTAGTATGCACCAACTTTACCGTATTTGGTTAAGTCCATGAAATTTGCAGCATGTTTATCATTCACCACAGTGTAAACTTGTGTCTCAACACGAAGCTGGGGGTTTTTGATTGCATCGCTCAAGCAAGCGCCCAAAGTTGGACCAGGTTTTACTTGTGCAGTGGTGTATACATAATGAACTTCAATGGTGTCACCAGGTACCAAGTGACTGTGTGAGCTTGGACAAATGTCATGTTTGGTTGGTTTTAGCTCTGCGTGGCTGTAGTGCGAAATATCTGCGCGGTAACCACTTTGATAACCTTCACCATTGCCGTTACCTGCATAAATTGTGAATTCACCACCTTTATGTTCTGCATTTTTATGGAAATGGATGTTGCATAGGTTCATGTGGGTGTAGGCAGGTGCTGTGCTAAAGATACGTTTATTGTTACCCGCTGCATGATCGATATCACGTGGTGACTGGGGACCAAAACCTTTACCTTGGGTGTTTTTAGCCAGTGCTGCACGTTGCGCTGCAATCACGCTATTAGCTACTGCTTTATGACCATGCATGCCTCCTTCATGGCTACCGTGGTCGCTTGCGAAAGCTGGTGTTGCAAGCATTGCACTTAATGCAAGTGCAGTTGAAATGTGTTTCATTGAGTTCCCCTCCGAGAAATATTTGCGTTCAATTAAAAAGTAGGGTGTTCCTACTTTTTCGAGTGCAATTCTTAGCAGGTATTTTGTCACAAACAAGAAATTTTATTAAGATATTTTAATGCTGGACATTAGCGCCCTTTGAACTGTTGAATCTTTCGCCTGTCGCGTTTGTCTGGTCTTTTTTCTGGGGAGGGTGCAAGGTAAGTTTGAAATTTGCGCTGTTCGTTTAAATCGTGTCGGTATTTGATGCTTTCTGGTGTTTCCGCATAGAGTCCCTGTGCAATTTTGGCTGAGCTGCGTTTTTCTGCCAAGCCCGTGATGATGACAGTAAAAGACTCTTGTTCTTTTTGAATTTGGATTTCATCACCAAGCTGAACCAGTTTGGCAGGTTTACAACGCATACCATTGACCATGATATGCCCGCCTTTGCATGCATCGGTGGCAAGGCTACGCATTTTATAAAAGCGAGCTGCCCACAGCCATTTATCAATACGTACACTCATGGGCAAAGCTTAGATGGCTTGCAAGGTAATGTCATTGCACGGAAACAGTGAATAAATCAGTACTTGCTTAAAGCATGTTTTCCTACTGGTTGGTATGACAGGATGTTTATTCAGAAGTAAAAGAAATATCTCCAAAGTATGTAATGGCTTTTAGACCCGCATTATCCGTGTCGGTCATAATAGCGATGGCATCAATGTATTGGGTGTCTTTGCCGACAATATTTTTCAAGTCCTCTTTGATATTACGTTTGTAATATTGCCATTGACCAAGGTTGGAGCGCCCTGATTCTACAGCATACATTGCGGCATTAGATGTAAAAGGATTATCCCAATTTTCATCTTTTTGATGGGCAGATGACCACACATAATTAAGCGCTATGGTTTTCCAGAAAAAGACCCCCCCATCCACAACCACATAAATACGGGCAACAAAATCATCGCCAGATTTCTCATTTTCATTAATGTTTGGAAAGTGTGAAAATGTTTTCCAAGACCAATTAAGGTATGGGGTTTTGTTTAAATCAATGCGTTGTTCACGGAATAAACCCGATGCACCTTGATGGCTTTCAGCTTTGAGCACTTGCTGTTTGATTTGCTCATCAAATATAAAGCTGTATTGGGTGCTGCCTTCAAATTCTTTTTCTTCCCAACCACTAAGCGAACCTTTAGAAAACTCACCCAAGGTAAGGTTTGTTGCACCTACCATAGCAGGCGAAACAAACGCAATTAGTGTTACGAATAAAACTTTAAACATGAAAACTCCAAGGTAATTATTGCGCCATCAGTCGAAACTGTGCCACAATAATTACAAACCCTAATTACTTATTTTTACTTTTGCCTAGAATATGCACACCAGCCATCACCAATGCCGCGCCAACCACTTGTATCAAGGTTAAGGGCTCTGCCAAGAATATGGCAGCCAACACAATGGTCGCTACAGGGCCTAAGCCGCTAATGATGGATGTTTTGCTTGCGCCAATCCTGTGCATGGCAGCAGCCAACATGAATGCAGGAAGCACGGTGGAAAACACAGCCATAGCAAATCCATAAGCATACACTTCTACTGGCTGATTGAAGCTCGCTGTGTCGTGGGTGATACCAAATTGTATTATCACAGCAATACACGACACAATCATGGCATATGCAGTAAACTTTCGCGCACCAACCTTTGGAATGATTTTACCACTACCCACCAAAAATACTGAATAAGTGATGGTGGCGACAAATACCAATGCTGAACCAAGCAACACATGTTCACCCGATATTTGTACATCATTCGCCATGGCTACGATGATACCCATATAGCTTAAAGCCAAAGCAATATAAGCTTCTTTTTGGATGCGTTTGCCTAAGAATACAGCTGAAATAAACACCACCATGGTCGGGAAAAGAAACAAGATTAAGCGCTCTAATCCCGTGGTGATATACATTAAGCCCATAAAATCCAATAAGCTGGAGCAATAGTAACCCACCAAACCCAATAGGGTGATATTTATAAAATCTTTACGACGAATACGGCTTTTGGCTTTACGCTCTTCCAACCAAACAATCACAATAAAAAAGGGCAGGGCAAACATCATGCGGAACATAAGCATGGTGATGGCATCGACATGATATGCGTATGCCAGTTTGACAAAAATAGCTTTGATGGAAAAGCCAAGGGCAGCGCCCGTAGCAAGTAAAAAGCCTATTTGTATGTTTCTTTGTTGTGATTGAACGGTAGCGTTCATGGTATTACTCCAATTAGATATTTAGAGCAACCGAGAAATACTGTTAGTTAGATGTTTTGGAAGGTGAACAAGCAACGAAGCAGAATTTCTGCGGTTGCTTGTATAGTATTACAAAGTGTAAACGTTAAACAAAACAAACCACAGCCGATAGCAAAAGCCATAGCTTGGTGATTCGTTTTGTTGCAGTTGCACTGTTCATAAGACAGCGAAAGGTCGGTTTATGCTTGGTGGTTGTCAACAGGAAAAAATACGGTGATGGTGGTGCCTTTACCCTCTTCAGACTCTAATAAAATAGCACCATGCTGGGAGCGTACAATGCCACGCACAGCGCTTAGTCCTAGTCCTCTACCCATAAATTTAGTGGTGATAAAAGGCTCAAATATCTTTTCTTGCATGGCTTTTGCTATGCCACAGCCTGTATCTTGAATACGAAGGTAGATATAACTCCCAGGCGATGACTGTTCTGATTCGATACATAACTTCAAGTCTTGTGCTTTTAAGACTTGGCTACCAGTTGAGGTGCGCACGGTTCCTGCTTTTTGTTCATAAGACTCTGCGGCATTTAGAATTAAGTCGATAGCCAGTTGTTGAATTTGAGACTTGTCGGCACGGATAGCAGCTAAGTCATCAGTAAAGGAAAAATCGAGCTGAATGTTTTCAGGAATAGAAGCGCGAATCATTGCTTTAACTTCGCCAAGACATTGGCTTAAGTGTAGTGGTTGTAAGCAATAATTTCCTTGCCCTGTGTAAGCAAGCATTTGTTTACATATTTCAGCAGCTTTGGTGCTCGAACTTTCAATTGCATCCATATGTTGGTTGAGTTTTGGATTGCTTTGAGAAGACATACGAGCCATAGAGGCGTGACCTAAAATAGAAGTAAGAATATTATTGAAATTATGCGCAATGCTGCCTGCCATCAGCCCTAAAAGCTCAAGTTTGTCTGCTTGTTGAATCTTCTCTTGTTGTGCCTTAGATACTGTGAAATCTCGTAATGTTCCTTCGATGCTTACAACTTTCCGATTCTCATCATACCTATATTGTGCATTCATCGATACCCAACGCAAACTACCATTGTGGTGTCTGACACGGATATGGCGGTTATGTATTTTACCATCGCCGCTGCCTTGTAAAGCAAGCAAGAGGTTTTTGAGTTCGTCGCTATCAATACAGAATGTTTGCATACTTTTATTTAGCACCTCATCCACGGTGTAACCAAGTGAACCAATGGAGGGGGATATCATCTTTATATTACCTTTAAGATCTATTTCGTAATAAATATCTTGTAGGTTTGCAATGATTTGATGCAGTTTCTTACGTTTTTTATTGAGTTCTTTAGTACGCTCTTCGACGAGTTTTTCGACATGTTCGGTATGTTTATCTTTTTTATAAATATACCAAGCAAGTAAAAAGGTGGCAGCAAGCCAAATCAATAGGGTTTGCCAAGCAAGTACAATAGGGAAATCTTTAAGAAACTTGGGTGCAGCCTCATATTCTGCTTGTAAGGTTAAGTTAGCAAAAGGGAAGGTGGTGGTGTAATGAATATCGGTGTGTACGTGTTTATCTGCTTTAGTGCGGCTACGAGATGCATGAACATAGAGCTCTGTTTTTTTATTGTTTTCGATGCTAATAATATGGATGTCTTGGGCAGCCACAGGCGTATGTTTTAAGGCTTGTTCGATAATGGTTTTGATATCCCATTCGGTAACAAGTGCGGCAACAAGTTTGCCTTCAAGCTCTGGTTGATTGATGGGATTGAGTTGGTTACTGATTGGACTGATAAGTTGTAGTACATAGTGGTCTGGCGTTTCTTGCGTGATATGTGCGGTGACAGGATGTTTGCTCAGGGTGACGGGGATTTTTTCAATGTTGTTTCGATGTTTGAGGCTGTAAATGATGTGCGCTTGTCCTGTGTTGGGGTCAAACACTGCCCAGTCTACATCTATAAGTGCAGGTTCATGACTTAATATAGGGGTAAACATATCCAAAAGTTCACGGGGCTCTGTTGGTTTATCTTTCTTATTATTGATATTGTATTCGAGTAGGTAACGCATATCTTCGAGTTGTTTTGCAATGTTTTGAAACCCAGCGATGAGCGCTGCGGTATGTGCATCAGCACGGTGTTGGTATTGTTGCTGGCGTTGTCCTTCTTCCCACTGTTTAACTGCCGAAAAAGCCGTTAATGATATACTTATGCCAAGCAACAGTATCAAGCTAATTTTCTTCATTGCGAACACTAAACTCCTAAACTTGCTCAACGGGGGGAAGCAAGCCTACTATGGCGATTGGAAATCTCTAGTGACATGTAGCACCATTTATGTTGATAAATTATACTGATAATACGGATGTCCAGTGTTTTTCTATGCGTTTAATGGATATGGGCATGGATGTTTTTAGGCTTTGGGCAAACAATGAAACGCGAAGCTCTTCTAACAACCAGCGAAATTCCACCAGTTGTGCGGTGTCTTCATTATGTTTTTCACATTGTTCTAGCTGCTGCCTGTATTGTAACCAAAACTGTTGTAACACCTTGGTGTTAATACTGTCTTGCGCCAACTGTTGCCCTGCTTTTTCCAAGCGTAATAAAGCAGCTTGTATAAATCTAGGCAGGTGAGGCAACCACTGGCTAGGGGTGTGTTTCACAAAATCAGGGTATATCATATGTTGCACTTGTTGTTGTATATCTTGTACCACAGGGGCAAGGGCTGCGGCTTTCACGCTACGAAGTTTATGTTGTAATTCAGCATAGTTTTGTAATGTTTGGCATACTTGTTCGGCTATGTTTGCCCCTTGTTTAACCAGCTTGGCTCTGCCTTTATCCAAAAGCATTTGAAAAGTTTTGGCATTGCGGGGCAATGTTTTTAGGTCAGATAAAAATACCTGCTCAAATGTTTGGCTAATGATGGACTCACGCAAATCTTCGGCTTTGCCAAGGCTGACATAATACAAAGCCAGCTCCTTTTGTTTGGGCATATTCTTTCGCAGCATATCTACTTGCTGGTGCAAACTAAGCATAAGCAAACGTTTTATACCTTGTCGTGTGGCTTTTAGCGCAGCATTTTCGCTCTCTAAAAGATTGATGCATACACTGTTTTGTTTATCCACCAAAGCAGGGAACTGGGCAATATGCATGCCTTGTTTTTGGCTGGTGACCACTTCAGGCAACTCGCCAAAGTCCCAGCGGGTGATATTTTGTTGTAGTTTAATCGCGGTGTGTTTTTGTTGCCCTGTATTCACGCGGGCAAGGTGTGCGTATTGCTTTTGTAATAAACCCAGCTGATGTCCAGTGGTGATGACTTTGTTATTTTGATCACGTACTTCAAATTTCATACATAAATGGGCAGGCAATTTATCAATTTGCCAATCTTGCGTAGGGATATAAATACCAGTCATGCGTTGCAACTCTCGTGATAAGGCAAGCAATAGTGAACCTTGCGCAAAACTTAGATTACCTGCGCAAGCTGCGGCAAACTGAGGTGCTGGCACAAAGTTTTTGCGTAGCGATTTAGGCAAAGCTTTGATAAGCGTTGTAATTTTTTCTTCTAACACGCCTGGTACCAACCACTCAAACGGCTCTGCTTTAAGCTGACCCAATGCCATAATAGGCACTTGCACTGTGATGCCATCGGCATGATGACTGGGGTCGAAGTGGTATTGTAGTTTGAGTTTTAAACCATGGGTTTCCAAGTGTGTAGGAAACTGCCGACTATCAATGGTATGGGTTGCATCTTCTAACAAGACGTCCTTACTTAAATAAAGTAGTTTTGGTTTATCTTTCTCAGCTTTTTTACGCCATTGCTCAAATAGCTTTCCACTATACACATGTTCAGGAATAAGCGCATCGAAGAAATCAAAGCGGGTTTGTTCATCGCTCATAAAATCACGGCGGCGGTGCATGGCTTCCATATGTTCAATTTCTGCCAAAAGTTTTGTATTGTGTTTAAACCATTTGCCAAAACTGTGAAACTCATGGTGAACCAAAGCATGACGAATGAAAATTTCACGGGATATTTCAGGGTCTATGCTGCCAAAGTGTACAATACGGCGGCTCACAATGGGCAAGCCATATAAAGTCACCGTTTCATAGGCGCAAACTTGGGCACGTTTTTTTGACCAATGTGGTTCACTATAGGTTCGTTTGAGCAGATGGGGTGCTAAAACTTCTAACCATTCAGGGTTGATGGGTGAGAGGCTGCGGGCGAATAGGCGAGAGGTTTCGACCAGTGAGCCTGCCATCAACCAACGTGCTGGTTTTTTGCTCACAGGCGAACCTGGGAACAAGTGGACTTGCAAACCTCGTGCGCCAATAAATGGTGCGTCCCCTTTTTTTGCTTCTTCGCGTTTTTTAATCACATGACTAAGTAGCCCTGAAAGCATAGCTCTGTGGATTTCATCGGGTTTGGCATCTTCTTTATTGGGGGTGAGCTTTAATTCACGGACGATGCCAAGCAATTGTCCATGTAAATCTGTCCATTCACGCATACGCAAATAGGATAAGAAATGTGCGGTGCAGGTTTTTCTAAGCTGAGACTTACTTAAATGTTTGCGTTGTTCTTGATACCAAAACCACAGCTTAAGCCATGATAAAAAGTCGGATGTTTTGTCGGTGAAAATCTTGTGTTTTTCATCGGCTTTTTGCTGCTTGTCTGCGGGGCGTATTTTAGGGTCTTGTACGGATAAGGCGGCAACAATAATCAATACTTCTCGTAGGCTTCGCTCTTGGTTGGCTTGCAATAACATACGCCCAAAGCGAGGGTCAACAGGTAGCCGTGTAAGTTGTTTTCCTTGTTTAGTGACAGCCATGTTTTTATCAATCGCTTGCAGCTCTTCAAGCAGTTTGTAGCCATCTTGTATGCTGCGCTTTTCAGGTGGTTGCATAAAATCAAATTGATGAATGTCACCCAAACCCAAACTTACCATTTGTAAAATCACATTGGCGAGATTGGTGCGGAGAATTTCAGGGTCGGTATGTTCAGGACGATTGTTGAAGTTTTCTTCACTGTAGAGTCTAAAACAAATACCTGCCGCCACACGCCCACAACGACCTGCGCGTTGATTGGCAGAAGCTTGGGAAATAGGTTCGATGGGAAGTTGTTGTACTTTAGACTTAGGGCTATAGCGGCTAATACGGGCAAGTCCTGAATCAATGACAAAACGAATACCGGGCACAGTGAGCGATGTTTCCGCTACATTGGTTGCCAGCACAATGCGCCGCCCTTTATGCCCTTTAAAAATCTTGTCTTGCTCGGCAGGGGAAAGCCTTGAGAACAAGGGTAGTACTTCGGTGTTGCGCATGGCATGTTGGTTCAGGGCATGGGTAATGTCTCGGATTTCACGCTCACCGGGTAAGAAAATCAAAATATCACCCAATGGCTCATAGTCAGCCGCTTCATCAACAGCTCGAATAATGGCAGCTTCGAGCGACTTATCATCGTCTTCATCAGCTGGTAGGTATGCAATATCCACAGGGAAACTACGACCAGACACTTCAATGACAGGCGCATGGTTAAAGAACTGGGAAAACCGTTCGGTATTAATAGTTGCGGATGTGATGATAACCTTTAAATCAGGACGCTTGGGTAGAATATTTTTGATATAACCCAATAAAAAGTCGATATTTAAACTGCGTTCATGGGCTTCATCAATGATAATCGTATCGTATTGCAAAAGCCTAGGGTCATGCTGAATTTCAGCCAATAAAATGCCATCGGTCATCAGCTTGATATAGGTGTTGGGCTGGGTGTGGTCAGAAAAACGAATTTTATAACCCACATCTTTACCCAATGGTGATTGAAGTTCCTCGGCGATACGGGTTGCCACACTTCTTGCGGCAATTCTGCGTGGTTGGGTATGTCCAATCGTTCCCATGATGCCGCGCCCAAGCGCTAAACAAATTTTAGGAATTTGGGTGGTTTTCCCTGAGCCTGTTTCACCTGCAATAATGGTGACTTGATTGCTTTGGATGGCATCTGCAATGACTTCTCGCTTCTGGCTGATGGGTAAGTCTTCGGGATAGTTGATGTTTGGGATATTGTTTTGTCTATCCAACAGCTGTTGTTGTGATTGTTTGATGTCGGTCTGTAAACGTTGTAACTGGGTGCTTATATCTTTGTTCTTTTTGCTCAGCCCACGCAGTTTTCTTAGTCGATTTGAAAATGACCTACGCTTAAACAACATGCATGTTTGAATATTTTTACTGAGTTCTGACCAGTTGATTGGATTGTTCATTGCTGCCAAGTGTAAGGTGTAGTGAGAAATAAAAAAAGCCTGCAAACTTCGAAAAGTTTGCAGGCTCATGAATGGTACCCGAGGGCGGATTCGAACCGCCACGCCGTGAGGCAAGGGATTTTGAATCCCCCAAGTCTACCAGTTCCATCACTCGGGCATTGTGCACTTTTAATCAACTCGTGCGTTGGTAAGACGGCGCGAAGTGTTGCGAGATGGCTATCAAGTGTCAAGCATAGAATAAGTCATGGAAGTGGAGGGTATCATATATTGTTCATTCACCACTATTGGTATGAATAACTTGCAGCATAGATAACATCACTTTAACCCCTTGAATTCATTATTATGCGACCTTATAGCATAAAGGACGCAAGAAAAGTAAGGTTAAAAAATATATGAGAGGTAGCAGTGATGGATACAAGTCGTTTTACACAAAAAGTCGCTGAAGCAATACAAGCAGCGCAGGCCACTGCAGTACGGTTATCCCATCAAGAGGTGGATACGCCACATGTTTTGTTTGAGCTTTTAAGTCAAGATAAGGGTTTAGCAACGCAGCTTCTGAATAAGGCTGACGTGGATGTTGAAGCTGTAAAAAACAAAGTATCGGTTGCTTTGGGTAAACGCCCTAAAGTGACAGGTAGCAGCGAAGCAGGCAAAATTTTTGTCACCCATGAATTGAACCAAATGGTTGTGAAAGCCATGGATAAAATGCAGAAAATGGGCGATGCCTATATGTCTGTGGAACATATTTTATGGGCGATTATTGATGACAAATCTACGGAGTCGGCAAAAATTCTGATTGAATCAGGCTTGGATATGCCTAAATTTGAAGAGGCATTGCAAGCTGTGCGCGGTAATCAACGGGTAACCAGTGATACGCCAGAAGCACAATATGAAGCGTTGGAAAAATACGGCACTGACCTTGTTGAAATGGCAAGGCAGGGCAAGTTAGACCCTGTGATTGGGCGCGATAGCGAAATTCGGGCAGTGATTCGGATTTTATCACGTAAAACCAAAAACAACCCTGTGTTGATTGGTGAACCTGGTGTGGGTAAAACTGCGATTGCTGAAGGTTTGGCGCAACGTATTGTATCGGGTGATGTGCCTGAAGGATTGAAACACCGCACCATCTTTGCTTTGGATATGACATCCTTAATGGCGGGTGCGAAATACCGTGGTGAATTTGAAGAACGCCTCAAAGCGGTGCTCAATGAAATCAAAGCATCGGAAGGTCGTGTCATTCTATTTATTGATGAATTGCATACCATTGTTGGCGCTGGTAAAACCGAAGGTTCAGCAGATGCAGGTAATATGCTCAAACCTATGTTGGCACGTGGTGAATTGCATTGTATTGGTGCGACAACTTTAAACGAGCATCGCTTATACATTGAAAAAGACGCGGCATTGGAGCGTAGATTCCAACCTGTGCTTGTCGAAGCACCCAATGTGGAAGATACGATTTCAATTTTGCGCGGCTTGCGTGAACGTTTTGAATTGCATCATGGTGTACGCATTCAAGATGCGGCAATTGTAGCAGCGGCAACCATGTCGGATAGGTATATCAATGATAGATTCTTGCCCGATAAAGCTATTGATTTGATTGATGAGGCATGTGCATCGATTCGAACTGAAATCGATTCTATGCCAGCAGAGCTGGATGAAATCACCCGAAAAGTGATGCGCCTTGAAATTGAAGAAACAGCTTTGAAAAAAGAGACCGATGATGCGAGTAAAGAGCGCTTGGAAGTATTGCGCAAAGAGCTTGCTGACTTAAAAGAAAAACGAGATGTCATGTATTCACAGTGGGAAAGTGAGAAAACTGCCCATGATGCATTGCAAACTGTGCGTGAAGAGCTTGATAAAACACGTTTAGAAATTGAGGAAGCAGAGCGCAATTATCAGTTGGAGAAAGTAGCTGAGCTTAGGTATGGCAAACTTCCTGAGTTGGAAGCCAAACTTAAAGCATTGGAAGCGCAAGAGTCTTCAAGCGACTTGTTGCAGGAAGAAGTGACCGACGATGAAATTGCAGAAGTGGTGGCGCGTTGGACCAATATTCCTGTGACACGATTGTTGGAAGGCGAACGCGAGAAAATTTTGCGTTTGGAATCTGTGTTGCATGAGCGGGTGATTGGTCAGGATAAAGCCGTCAAAGCTGTGTCTGATGCCATTCTTCGCGCTAAAGCGGGCATTCAAGACCCGAATAGACCGATGGGCTCATTTATTTTCTTGGGTCCGACTGGTGTGGGTAAAACTGAGCTTGCACGTACGCTTGCCAATGCATTGTTCGACAGTGAAGAGCATATGATTCGCTTGGATATGTCGGAATACATGGAGAAACATAGCGTATCGCGTTTGGTTGGTGCGCCTCCAGGTTATGTGGGTTTTGAAGAAGGTGGTCAACTCACTGAAGCAGTGCGCCGTAATCCTTATTCGGTGTTGCTCTTTGATGAGATTGAAAAAGCACATCCCGATGTGTTTAACCTTCTCTTGCAATTGCTTGATGATGGTCGCTTGACGGATTCACAAGGTAGAACGGTAGATTTCCGCAATACCATTGTGTTGATGACAAGTAACATCGGCAGCGATGAAATGCTGGAAGGCATTGATGATGAAGTGGAAGCCAAAGTGATGGCGAGATTGCAAGCCCACTTCCGCCCAGAGTTTTTAAACAGGGTGGATGATGTGGTCTTGTTTGCAGCACTTACACAAGATGATTTGGTTCATATTGTGGACTTGCTTGTGGCATCACTTGCCAAACGCATCAAAGCGCAAGGTTACAACTTTGAAGTCACCGATGCTGCAAAAGCATGGTTGGCGAAAGAAGGCTACGACCCTGTGTATGGTGCGCGTCCACTCAAACGCTTTATCCAACAAGCGGTTGAAACGCCTTTGGCGCGATACTTGATTGGTGGACAAGCAAGTGGTGATAGCATTACTGTGGATTATGATGAAAACGAAGGTTTAATCATCAAATAACTTGATGGAAAAACATGACGAAAGGGTGGGCAGCAATGCCCGCCCTTTTTTATTTTGAAGCGTCTTTATGCAGGCGTTTTAGGGCGGCGACTTCTTTGCTGCTCAAATTACGCCAGCTGCCTATGGGCATACCCTCTTCAAGTTTAATCGGACCAAAACGTACGCGAATCAAGCGGCGCACAATGTGGCCCACTGCATCCAAAGTACGGCGGATTTCGCGCCATCTGCCGCGTTTGATGGTTACGGTTATCCAACTATGCCCACCATTATCGGAGTCAATGCTCATATCCCAAGGGTCGCTTAATTCACCTTTACCCAAATCGATACCGCCATTGCGTAACTTTTCAATGCTTTCTAAGCTTAAAGAACCTGTGAATTTCACTTTGTATTTGCGCGGAATTTTGTTTTTTGGCGCAATCAATGTTTGCAAGATTTCACCATTGCTGGTGAGCAATAATAAACCTTCACTATCCATATCCAAGCGACCAACTGATTGCACATGCGCAGGGATGTCCAAATGGTCATAAATCAACGGGCGACCTTTATCATCTTTGCGCGAGCACAATAAACCACGGGGTTTGTTGTAAAGCAGGTAGATTTGCTCTTGGTTGTTGTCCACGGGTTTATCATCGACCAATACCAAATCATTGGGCTGAATTTTGGTACCCATTTGGGTAACAACTTCACCATTGACCTGTACGCGCCCAGCCTCAATCATTTTATCGGCTTCGCGCCTAGAGCAAAGGCCGCAACTGGCAAGGTATTTATTGATGCGAACGCCTGTATTTTCAGGCTTTTCGGGTTGTTTTCTTTTATCGTTCATGCAATGTCCCCACTGTATGTTATTTGGTTGTCATACCGACCGCAGTGGAGGTATCTCAAGACCTCTCAACTTTGCTCGAGGTGACAGTTGTATTCTATACGTTATCCCCGCGAAGGCGGAAATCCACTTACGTGTTGTATGTGTTTGTTCATTTCTTTGTCAACAAAGAAACTGCCTTTTATAAGCTGCTTGTTCCCTTCGTTTACTTGTGTCAAAAGGGTGCGTGTTACTGCGCTTTATCCTTTTGCCACAAGATACTTCGGCGCAGCTTAGCAAAAGGTTGCCATATTGTATCTAAACGGTTTTTTATATCATTTCGATTTGGAGTGCGAACGGAATGGAAAAATCTCAAGACCTCTCGACTTTGCTAGAGGTGACAGTTGTATTTTTATATGTCATTCCCGCGATCAGGTGAATTGCGTAGCAAGAGAGTATCCCCTGGGGGAAGGCGGGAACCCATTCCGTTTGAATCATGGACTCCCGTCTGCACGGGAGTGACGCTCTTTTTAAAGCTTGTAATCCAACTTGACTGATTTACGCACTTTATCCATGGTTTTTCGTGCTTCACGACGTGCTTTTTCATTGCCTGCTCGCACAATGTCTTTCACATCATCTGGGCGTTTGGCTAAATCTTCTCTACGCTCACGGATGGGTTCTAATTCATCTTTCAAGTGTTTGAGTAAGATACTTTTACAATCCAAGCAACCAATACCTGCTGTGGTGCAACCTTCACGGACTTCGTTACGTTCTTCTTCAGTAGAATAGACTTTATGAAAATCCCAAACAGGGCAAAGCTCAGGGGTGCCAGCATCTTCGCGGCGAACACGCGCAGGATCCGTTGGCATGGTTTTAACTTTTTTCTCAGTGTCCTTCCAAGGCTCGCATAGCGTAATGGCATTGCCGTATGATTTACTCATCTTGCGCCCATCAAGCCCAGGAAGCTTGGATGTTGGCATCAATAAAGCTTGGCAATCTGGAAATAGCGGCGGAATACCTTGGCGATAAAGGTGATTAAATCTGCGTCCAATTTCACGGGTCAGTTCAATATGTGGTACTTGGTCTTCGCCCACAGGCACAGCATCGGCGCGATACATCATAATATCAGCCGATTGAAGCAATGGATAACCCAAAAAACCGTACGTTCCCAAATCTTTTTCGCGTAGTTGCGCAATTTGGTCTTTATAGGTGGGTACGCGCTCTAGCCATGAAAGTGGAGTCATAAAGGATAGCAATAAATGCAATTCGGCATGTTCTGGTACTTGAGATTGGATAAAAATCGTCGATTTTTCAGGGTCAATGCCCACCGCCAACCAGTCCATCAACATATCCCAAATTCCTTCTTTAACCACAGAAGGATTCGCATATTCGGTGGTTAAACCATGCCAGTCTGCGGCAAAGAAAAAGCATTCTTTATCCTCTTGCAAAGTTAGCCAGTTTTGCAGCACACCTTTGTAGTGCCCAAGGTGTAATTTGCCTGATGAGCGCATGCCTGAAACGATGCGTTTGATGTTTTGTGAATCTTGTTGTTGTTTTGCCACGGTACTTTTCTCCAAAATGAATGAAGGCGAAAGATTGAGGTTGAACCCACTTTAAAGCAATGTTTTGTTTTGCTTATGGAAAACTTGACTAGCCCCCCGCAAATATCTTGCCAATATCTTAAGCGCGAAAAGGAGAGAGATAGTAATGAGAGTACAATTAAAACTAGGAGTGAAGCTTTTATCAGTTTCATTACTTTTGGCATCTTGTGGAGCTACAAATAATGCAATGACAAACAAGTATAAAACTGTTGAACATTATAGAATTTTTGATGTTCAAACTTCCGTATCACGGTTTGATATGTCAGATTTAGTTAGTGACGGAATTGGTCGTTCTGTGTCAGATATGAGCGAAACAAGACCTATTCCAGATGGTTCGCCGCTTCCAAAGAAAGCAGGAAGATTTAAGGTGGTTACACAAAAACTTTCTGGTAATATGGCATTTTTTATGGCGAGAGCAGGTCAAGCAGGATTGAAGAGTGTGCAATGTGAAGGTGCCGCGTGGACAGGAAGTGCGCATCGACCTCATCCAGGAACTACAGGTGGAATTCAGTTTACGGCTTGTTTGTTCCCATACACTAAAGGTTATCATTTAGATTTTTATGCTTCCTATACAACGAAAGAAGGTTTTACGCTAAACCCTCTTGAGCTAGGCAAGAAACTTGGATCTGCGATTGCGGGTTCGGCGGGTTCACCGCAAGGTTTTGTGGATCAAACAGTATCCGAAGCTATGCAATATATTCACGATAGTACAAAAGCCAAGGTTTTATACATTGAGGGCTATCCCAAATATGCAGGATTACCATGGGAACAAAAAGAGACCGCATCTAATTAATACGACTAAGCCCTCTAAAACCTAGAGGGCTTTTTTTGTGCTTATAACGCGCCACCACAACTTGAACCTTGCCCTGCTGTGCAGGCATAACAATGATCCATAATGGCAATAGGTTGCCCTGCTAAACCATAACCTAGGGTTTGTGCTAACTCTTCTTGAGCGATGAGTTGGGCGATATGTAATTTTTCTTCACCTTCAATAGGTGCATGAAGCCCTAGCATTTGATTAAAATCACAATCGTAGACATAACCTTGCCAGTCGATACTGATTAAGGTTCGACACATCACACCTTTCATATTGGCTTGTTGAAAGTTGTCTTTGAGTAATGTCATGTATTCATTAAATAACCCTTTGCTGACAAGCGTACTGCCAAACCGAGCAATGGGCTGGTTGGTGATGGTAAAGAGTTCATTAAAATGGATGTCATATCGGGCTAACAATTCTTTTTTGTATGCCGCTTCAAGTTCCTCTTGTGAAGGGGGTAGGCTGATGCCTTGCGGGTTGTACACAAGATTTAATGTAAGTTTACTACCTTCTTCAGCATAGCCCAATGCGTTAAGTTTTTTAATGCCTGTAATGCTACTTTGGAATACGCCATTGCCGCGCTGACTGTCCACATTGTCTTCTAAGTAGCAGGGTAAGGATGCAGCAACCTCGACCTGGTTGTCTGCTAAGAAGTCTGCCAACCATTCATACCCTTCTTCATTAAGAATAGTCAGGTTGCAGCGGTCAATCACATTGATTTTGAGTTTACGTGCGGCAAGCACAAGTTTACGAAAGTGCGGATTCATTTCAGGTGCACCACCTGTTAAATCCAAAGTTTTGATGCCTGACACTTCCATCAACTGAATAAGTAAGTTGATATTGGCTTCATCCATCAACTCCTTGCGATTAGGGCCAGCATTCACATGACAATGAAAACAGGTTTGATTGCATAAATAACCGAGGTTGACTTGCAAGGTGTGCATGCGAGCGCGTTTAAGAGCTGGAAAGTCTGTTTTTTTAAGTAAAGGTAACATATCACGCATGTGAGGTTCTCCAAAATTAAGGTGTTGCAGTTTTGTCGTTTATTTTTGCCAAAGCTTACACTGGATAAGTTTTGGATATAGGTGAAAATCTTAAGGCTTGTTATTTAAAAAGTTGACGCTACAATTCGCCCCGCTTCGGGTTCAAACCTTTGAGGCAAACACCCAATAACGCGGGGTGGAGCAGTGGTAGCTCGTCGGGCTCATAACCCGAAGGTCGTCGGTTCAAGTCCGGCCCCCGCAACCAAATTACGCAACATTAATAGGGGCTTACGCTTAACGGCTTAAGTCCCTTTTTCGTTTTTTCACAATTCTTGTCACAGTTGATTCAATTCTTTGGTTTGAAAAAAGTCTAAAAAAGGGCTTTGTCACACCATTTGTCACAATAAATCTTCATCAGCCTATTGACTTTTACCCCTTCTAAAGGGTATATATTTAAGAGGCTTAGATAATAATATGGCAACAATAAGGAAGCGTGGAAAACACCAGTGGCAGGCTCAAGTAAGAAAGAAAGGATTCCCTCAGCGGGCTAAAACCTTTGAAACAAAACTGGAGGCTATCAAATGGGCAGAAGTCATTGAAGATGCAATGATGAACAACTCATTTAAAGGTATTCTTAAAGCTGAATACACAACATTCAGTGAAATTATAGAAAAGTATTTGGTTGATGTTACCCCTTTAAAAAAAGGGGTAAGACAAGAAACATCCCAAATCAGCGTTATAAAAAGAACACTGGCATCATTATCTTTGCTTGATAAGTCGATTGGTAATATCTCAGTAGATGATATGACTGACTACAATACTCTGCCTTGCTTTTTACTTTCTTTTGCTGATGGGAGGTTTACGCTTTGGCTTTTTATATATGTGAGGAAACATTGGATTTTACAACAGCTTATCAAGCCAGAGAATATCAAAACCTAGCGCATATTTTATCTTGTCTAGACTTCGCGCCTTACACCGATGCCTTATTAAAGTTAAACCAACAGGGCTGGCATAAAATTTTTAAACATGGTGATTTTCTACGTTGGTCCCAAGCCTTGAATGTTTTGCCAGATATACATGTGCAGGACGTTGATTTTGCGCAACAAGTGCGCATTGGTGATGGAAAAAATAGCAGTGTTGATCAAAGTGAGTTGGAGAAAGCTTTAAAACAGCTCCACCCTTGGCGTAAAGGACCTTTTGATATTTTAGGTGTGCATATTGATACGGAGTGGCGTTCAGATTGGAAATGGCAACGGGTGCTACCACATATTTCTCCGCTTCAGGATAAAATGGTGTTGGATATTGGTTGTGGTTCGGGTTATCACATGTGGCGCATGTTGGGTGAAGGTGCGAAGTTGGTGCTTGGCATTGACCCTTCACCTTTATTCTCTTTCCATTTTGCCAGTATTAAACGTTATCAACCCGATGCTGCAAACTTTTTAATTCCTACGGGTATCGATGAAATGCCTGATGGTATGCAGTGTTTTGACACAGTGTTTTCCATGGGGATTTTATACCATAGACGTGAACCTTTGGAACATTTGTATAAAATACGCAGTTTATTAAAAAAAGGTGGTGAGTTGGTGCTGGAAACCTTGGTGGTCGATGGTGATGAAACCACGTGTTTGGTGCCCAGTGGGCGGTATGCCAAAATGCGTAATGTATGGTTTATACCATCGGTTTCCATGTTGAAAATTTGGTTACAGCGGGCAGGGTTTAAAGAGATACGTTGTGTGGCCTTAAATACAACCAGTACAGAAGAACAACGCAGCACAGCATGGATGACTTTTGAGTCATTACCTAATTTCTTAGACCCGCAAAACACACAAAAAACTATTGAAGGTTATCAAGCACCCAAACGCGCTGTAATGGTGGCAAAATATGACTTTTGATTGCCAAGGGAAAAGCACGCGAAAGGGGCGCACATTGCAGTGGCGACATGAGCCACTGATAGCGGATAACCCATTAAGTGCGTGGCAAGGTTTACTCAAAGCGAGAGGCTTATCTGAGCAAGATGCTTTTTTTGCGCCTGCATTATCTGATTTACCAGACCCTTTCCTCATGCAAGATATGCAAAAAGCGGCAGATCGCTTGGTTTTCGCCATAGAAAAGAAAGAAAAAGTTCATGTGTTTGGTGATTTTGACTGCGATGGGGTAAGCGGTACCACTATCCTTGTAGAAGCCTTAAGAAGTGCAGGTGCAGATGTCTGTTTTTCCATTCCACACCGTGCCGATGATGGGCATGGTATTGGTGTAGAGCCTGTGCAGATGGCTTATGAAGCGGGGGCTACATTGGGGTTAAGTGTAGATACAGGTACCACATGTTTGGATGCATGCGATAAGGCGACGGCGTTAGGTTTTGATTTAATTATCACCGACCATCATTTGCCTGACAAGATATTACCCAATGCATATGCTTTATTAAACCCAGCACGCGAAGACTGTGGTTTTGCTGAGCGCGTACTGTGTGGTACAGGGGTTGCTTTCTTTTTGCTGATGGCGACTTGGAAGCTGCTTGCTGATAAAAAACAGCGCCCTGCTTATGATTTAAAACAATTGCTGGATAGGGTGGCAATGGCAACGGTAGCTGATGTGATGCCTTTGCAGGGTGTGAATCGCGTATTGGTGCATTTTGGGCTTCAACAACTGCGTACTGCTCCTTCTGTAGGCATGGCAGCATTGTTAGACATTGCAAAGGTAAATCGTAAACGCATTTCAACTGAGAGCATTGGTTTTTATTTGGCACCTCGGGTGAATGCGGCGGGTCGTATGCGGCATGGTGAAGAGGCGATGCGTTTATTGTGCTGCCAAGATGCAGGTGAGGCGGCAGCATTGGCAGCGTCTTTGGATGTATGCAACCAAGAACGGCGAAAAATTGAAGTGGAAACATATAAACAAGCATTGGTTAAACTTGAGGCAACCCACCCAAACAGCACAGGTGAAAACCAAGAAAAGAATACACATCTCACTGTTTATGATGAAAGTTGGCATGCTGGTGTGGTGGGTTTGGTTGCAGGGCGTTTGGCTAGGCAACATGGGCGACCCGCAGCCGTAGGTTTTGTGGATAACAACCAAGATATTCGTGTATCATTGCGTGGTGTAAAAGGTTTCCATATAGGTCAGTTATTGCAAGCATGTGAGGAGCATTTGCATGGGTTTGGTGGGCATGCTGGTGCTGGGGGTGGCACGGTTAAATCGGGCAGCTGGGATGCTTTTGTCTTGGATTTTACAAGAGCAGTCAAGCAACAACAAATGGATGGTCTGATTCAAAATCATTTGTTGATTGATGGTGTATTAAGTTTATCTGCTTTGCATATTGGTTTGGCAGCAAGGTTGCAGCGTTTTGAACCTGTTGGGCAGTCTAACCCCGCGTGTTTATGGGTGATTCATGATGTGACTGTGGTTGATGCTAAAAAACTTAAGGGTGGTGTGATGCGTGTACGACTGACGGATGGTTTGCAGTTTATCAATGCTGTGGTTTTTGGTGCAGGTGTTTTGGCAGATGATTTACAAGAAGGTGTATGTGTCTCGGTTTTGGGGCAATTGCAAACCGATGACTATCGGGGTGGTGATGCGGTGCAATTTGTGATTAAAGATGTGGTGTTAGAAACGAACTGAGGCCTTAATAGGCTCGTTGTTTTTCTCTGATGTGGTATCTTCTTCACGTTGTTTCTTTTCTTTTTCCAAGATTTGCATGGCAAGAACCAAACCTAAAATAATCATAAATGGTTCCATGATTCGCACAATAATAAAGGTATTGGCGCCAATACCGTGCACCAATAAACCAGCGAAGCCACACAGTGCCCCCAAGGCTACACCGCGCATCACAGGGTCTTGAAGTTTACGGCTACTTTTTTTGAGTAATACCCAAACCCGCCGTAAGAACCAAATAAAGAGTACAAGCCCAACAATACCCGTTTCTAATAAAACACGTGGGTATTGTGCATCAAGAAACTTACCACCTGTAACACCTACACCAAAAACAGGATTTTTAGGGAAGTCATTGGTGATGACATCCTCCCAAGCTCGCAACCGCTCTGTTGTTGATGTATCAACTTTTATATTACCCACTTGCAATTGGCCCGATTGCTCGGCTTGGTTAAATGTAAACATGACACGGTTAATAACATTTTGCGGTAAAACAAAGGGGGCAAGAGCCAGACCTGTTAAACACATAAAAAAGAGTAGTTTTTTCTTTTGAGAATAGAAAAGAAAACAAATGATTGCCACAATAAAGGAAAGGTAAGAACTTCGTGATTCTGTAAATGCAAAGGGTATAAGAATAATGCCCATGGCAATAAAGAGTAAAAAACGTTGTTTTTTGTTTGTTGTATGCAGAAGAATACCCAACATAATACTAAACATAAACATCAAGTAACCACCAAAGGTATTGGGTTCACCCTCAGCACCTTCAAAAGGTGCGGAAACACGAAGCCCTGAAGGTATTTGTGCGATACCAATAAGTGATGCAACCAAACATGTGAAAATCATAACCATCAAAAAACGTTTGATGATGGCTTCATCATGTACATGATTTACTACGATATAAAACAGAATAAAATATTCCAAATATTTGATAACAAAGAATATACCATACAAACCAACCTTGCCGGAGAAGAAAGCAATCATGGTCGAAAAGGCGCAGGCGACCCAATATAAAAAAGCGGCTTGATTGATGGGTGTGCGACGTAAGAAACCAAGCTCATTGCGAACAGCCATACGTACTAACCATGTGAATGAAATCAGGGTTAACATAATATCATCCAAGCGCAATGTGATACCTCGGGACTCAGTAGTACTGCTCATGCCTGCAGCAACTTCTTGGGCTGATGCGCCACCAAAGGTTAGCTCAGGTGAGAGCAGGGTGGACAAAATAAGGAAGTAGAGTGCTAACTCAATGCTGGTGAATGTGATGACGACAATCATTAAACCCGCAAAAAGAAGCAAAGGACCTTGAATAAGCTGAGGTGCTAAAAGATAAGCGCTATAAAGTAATAACGTGGTTAAAACAAACGTTAGTAGAATGTTTGGTGGTATAGGGACACGAATGCTTCGAATACTCAGGGTTGTTTACCTGCATCAAGGTGTCTTGCTTTATCCATAGGCTGATAGTCTTTGTTGTAAGGCTCATTAAAGCTTTGGCTACATTCTTGAATCAAAACGACAATGCCAGCAGCTAACATGGTTAAGATAAAAATCGCAATAAAACGGTTACGTTTTTTTTTATGTTTTACGAAGTGATCAAAATCTCTTTGCATGATTACTCCTTGTCGAAACGTGTTTTCACTGCCTGCCATAAACGCAGAGAGCGACGTTTCATTTTTGCAATCCATTGCTCAAATATATTTCCTCGAATTTGTTCATCATTACCATATGCATAAGCATAATAGCGATTCATTTTATACGTTGCATAATCGGGTGATAGCTCACCGCGAACACCATTGAGGATAATGCCAAGCACATGGCCACCCACAGCTTCAATGTTGGTTTTCACACGTTTCAAAGCACCTCTAACCACAGAACCAATGTGGTATACAAGCAATACACCGTCTACTTTTGAAGCTAGTATGGTTGCATCAGTGGTATGCAATAGTGGTGGCATATCAATAATTACCATATCATATTCTTCACGTACTTCTTTTAAGATGGTATCCATCATGGGTGCTGCCAATAAGTCTGGGGGATTGGCATTTACAATACCACATGTAAGAATTTCTAATTGATCAAGACCTGGTGTTAATAAGGCTTGATCAATACCCATGTCGCCTAACATTACATCAGAAAAGCGTTTAACTACATCCTGCCAATGGTATTGCCCTAATAAACACTCACTTAAACCTGGGTCACGTTTGAGACCAAAAGTATGGTGTTGCATAGGTTTGCGCATATCAGCATCAATTAGGAGTATACGCCCACCTTGTTGGGCCAATACCACCGCCAAGTTCGCTGCAATTGTACTTTTACCTTCTTTGACCGTAGAACTGGTAACTAGAATAACCTTGTGCCCACCTGTTTGTGAAAAAAGCAGGTTGGTTCGTAAACTGCGGTAAGCTTCTGAAATGGTTGATGGCGGTGAGAAGTGACTAATCAGACGGATTTGTCTTTCTAAATGGTGTCCACTTGTTTTGAGTTCTTTGACACCAGAAAACAGTTCAATGGCTTCATCGTGATCCAATTGGGGTACAAAACCAACAACAGAAGTATCCAAAAAGCTTTCCACTTCTTCAATGGTGCCTACAGATGAGTCCATCGCTTCAAGAATCAAAGATACGATCAGACCAAGTACCAAACCAAGAATCATGCCTGCCAGACCACTTTGTACAGGGTTAACAGGGTTGATGCGAAACACTGGAATCATGGCTGGGCGCACCAAAGACACAGCCTGCACTTTTTCGGCTTCTTTGATTAACACTTCTTGATATTTCTTCTCAAGCAAGTCGAACAATTCTTCATTGATGCGCACAGTACGTTGCATACGTTGCAGTTCTAGGGCTTGTTCGGGTACACCCTGGAAACGATGTTTGGTTTTTTCTATACTTTTTTGAATATCAGAAATACGCCGTTGTGTGAGTTCAATTTGTTTGATGAGTTCATCGACCATGCTGGATAAAATATCGTGGGCCTGCTCACGTAACTCTTTGATTTGTGGATGGTCATCGGTGTAGTTGGTCATCAACTCAGTACGTTTGAGTGCCATATCAACCAAACGTTTGTTGAGCTGGTCAAAGTAGTTGCTCACGCTACCTGCAATGGTGACAGCTTGGTAATCCCAATCACCATTATTGATACGTTGTTTGAGTGGTTTGATAGCAAATTTCAGGTCGCCCAAATGCGCTGTGGCTTGACGGTATTCTTGTTCCAAGTCAGAAATAATGCGTGCCATAAGTTCAGGATCGGCGCTTGAAAAAGATAAATTATGTTTATTGCGGTAATCACGAATTTGTTCTTCAGCTTTTTTTAGCCGTTTGCGTACAATGATTAACTGTTGTTGAATAAACTTTTTTGCTTCGAAAATCCGACGATTTTTATCTTGTACGTTAAATTCTTTAAATTCATCGGCTACAGCTTGTGCCAAGTCACGTGCAAATAAGGGGCGTGTTGAAGTGGCAGAGATAGTGATAATTCCCGAGACTTGATCTTGGTATACAGATATACTGTCTTTGATACTCAACACTTCATCCATATAATCGGGGTTAGCCCGAATTTCTTCTGAACTTAACTCTGGAGGAATAAGGTTCATGCGTTGCGCCACACGTTCCATCACGGCATAAGACTCAATCATAGCCAGTTGTGTTTTGACATCACTGTACGATTGTCTTGAACCACCGCGAAGCAGCAGGTCGGCAACATTCACCGATGACTCAATTTTGATGGCAGAGCTGGATGTATAAATAGCGGGTGGTTGTTTTGCCCAAGTCAGAAAACCACTGAAAAAACCCATGGATAAGGCACAAAAGATAATAATCCAACGTCTTCTTACAATAATTTGCCAATATTCAGATAAATTAAGTTCGTAGCCTTCGTTATGTTGTGCTGCTGCCATTATTGAATCTGCCCCGTTAATAAGCGTAGCGTTAGAATTTGCTGGGCAATGCTAACAGGTTGTAAAAGCAAAGTAATCGAAGGTGTTATATCAGCTATAAACTTATTCCAATTGGCAATAGGGCGTGATGGTATAATCAATACATCTTTATCCATCAAAGCAAGGTTTTGGGTTAAATCACCTTCTTCAAGGAAACGTTGGAAGTTAACAGCTAGGATTTGCGGTTGGTCTCTATCTGTACGTAAAATTCGAATATCTGGTAAATAGGCATCATTAGTCAAGCCGCCCGCCTTAGAAACAGCATCCAAAAAGTTGATATCACCTGTAAACTCTACAATACCAGCTTTGGCAACTTGCCCAAGCACATAAACTTGGCGTTTGGATTGGGCAAGTGATGGGATAAAAATGGTATCTCCATCATCAATAATAGCATTTTCAGATAAATCACCTTGGCGAATAGCACGGTTTAAATCCAAGAGTACGGTTTTACCATCACGAATGATTTGTACATTATTTAAGTTGGCTTCTTTGGTCGGACCACCCACACGGGATAAAAAATCAACCAAACTTTCTTTACCGCGCAGGGCATAAGTGCCTGCACCTGTAGGTTGACGTGATAAACTTTGTACCTCACCAAAAATACTGGCAAATTTACTCTTGGCTTTAAGCACTTGAACATCAACGCGTGGGTTTCGTTCATACTTCCTAATAATGTTTGTGGTTAGGCTATCGATTTCACGTGGTGTTAGACCTGCCACTTTAAGCGCAGCTTGGTAAGGGAGGGATACCGTGCCATCGATTTGTACGATGACCTTTTGTACCTCTGACTTTGCACCCTGCCAAAAAGTAATTTGTAGCTCGTCACCAATACCAACTTTGTATTCAGGTACACCATCAATGGTTTTAAACACCTTGTTCTCATCAATATTATATAAGTCACGCTTATTGATATTGGATGCTGATAAAGGAAGTTTGGTGTTTTCAATTTTAAAGGCTTTTACAAACACCCTTCTGTTTTGACGTAAGGAAGCAGGGTCTAAACCTGGTGGAAGTGGAGACTTATCGCCTAAAGCATCAATGATTAAGTTTTCTTTTTTTGCATTGTGCCTTAAAAGTGTTGTCGCTACAGCATCTGCGCGGGCTCTGGAGAGTGCTGTGTTGTTGGGGTATAATTCAGAATGAATGGGACGTTGGTCAGCACGACCTTGTAATTCAAGGTGAAGCTGACTTAAATCCACACCTAATGATTCAACCCATGCGTTGACTTTTTCAATGGATTCAGGGTTTAAACGTGCTGTTCCCGAATCGAAATAGATAGAAAGGCGTTTGCCTACTTGTTTTGATAAGAATTTTTTCATGGGTAGCGGTTTGGCTTTGCTAAAAGACCAAATTTCAACCCCACCATCTGCTCGTGTTGCGGCAATATCTAATAGACCATTGTTTTTGACATCACCAAGATCCAAATCAAGGTATACGCCATAGTTGGGTACTTGATGATCTTCACTGATAAAACGGTTGTCTTTCCAACTCCAAATAGCCATGCCTTGACCAATACTGGATGAGGCAACCAGCTCTTTATCACCATCTGCATTCAGGTCGCCTACGCGCACGTCTGACCAAGTGCCCGAAGTTGTAAGGCTTTGAATTGTCCAAGTTTTTTCACCACCTATCCAGTAACGAATACCTTGTTGGTATAAACCAGCCACAATATCCAAGTTGCCATCGCTATTGATATCAGCAACCGTAACCGATTCAGCGTCGGCATTGGTGGGTAATACCAAAGGCTCCCAACGTGCATTACCATCACCATACCAAACTTGAATGCCACCAGCTTGACTCCAAAGTTGTTCTCTGTTTTGTGTAGCACCCAAACCGCCACGACGCGCAGCTATAATATCGAGGTGACCATCTGCGTTAATATCTTCAACTGATACACCTGTGAAGATACCTTTGACCATAGGTCCAGTGCCTTGAACCCAGCCATTGTGTCCATCATTAAGCAATACATAAATGCCGCCATCGGCAATGCTATCTGAGCGAACAGCAATAATATCTTGCCATCCATCTTCATTAATATCAGCAAATTTAACGGCATGGAATACGCCCGCAACCAAGGGGGACGAGTGTAGGTCCCAAGTCTGTGTTTGATTGTTTAGTTTCCATACTTGTAATCCTTTTTGGTCACCTTCGCCGCCAATAAGGACTTCAATGTTGTTATCGTGATCAACATCTGCAGTTGCAATGGCGCGAGGCTGCATGGCTGTAAGTGGGCCGCCCTGTAGTGTCCAGTTGCCAGTACCATCACCCCATTCAACATGGAAACCATCAATATTTTCATGACCACCAATAAGTAAGTCGATATAACCATCTTGATTCAGGTCAACATAGTGCACTGATTGTGATTCAGATGCTTGTTGTGGACCTATATTGTGCATTTTGTATTTTGGAATAGGCGAGTTTAGCGCCTGCAAGGGCATGGATGGTTGTGGAACTGTGCTTCTACATGCCAATAAATTCACACTTATACAGATGTAAAGAAGGGTGAAAATGAACCTTTTTAGGCTCTGCTTACTGGTCATGTTTGCCCCTGTATGCATAGGTTTTGGCAGATGGTTTGTGTGTTTTGTTGTAGGATTTTACGTTGTGTGTTTGTACAAGCCAAGACCATCTCCTCTATATGGAAGTCATGTAAATGCTTTATTTTTAAGATAAAATTTTGAGCCCCGTGGTCTTTATTTAAGCAAGCAAGTCTCAAGCCAAAAGAGAATAAGACGTAAGATGTTTTGTAGGTTAAGTTTTTAAGTATGTTGATGAAAGTGTGGGGCACATGCCTTTTCAAGAAAAAGAGTGCCTGAAGGTTTAGGGTGGTAGTCAATACTTTCATAGTCGAATGAAAGACTAATTCATTATAGGTGTCAAGGGTTTACGCCATTATTTTATAGTGATAGGTGAACAGGTAAGCTGTTATGTTTGTTTTAGTGGAAAATAGAGATAAAAAAAGACCTGCAATTGCTTGCAGGTCTTTTAAAAAATGGTGCTCCCTGAGCGATTCGAACGCCCGGCCCTCTGATTCGTAGTCAGATACTCTATCCAGCTGAGCTAAGGGAGCCTTTTATTGCTGTTGTCATCTTCTTGCGAAGACGGCGGCATAGTAACGTCTTTTATCCAAACTTTCCAGTGCGAATTATCCATGCCAAATAATTCAGGGAAATCTTGGTACAACCAGCCTTCATACATCAATGTATCACGATAATACAATGCGACAAAAGCTGCGGGATTGCTTATGCTTGTATCATTGATAAGTGTATTATCTTTGATACGTAGCCCTTGAGCAAGCCCTTGCAGTTGAATCGACCAATCATTGGTTTTTTTCTCACTGCCATTTTGAACATTAACTTCAAATATACGTGTTGTTGCTTTGTTCAGGACAACAACAGTTGCATTTCCTTGATTGTTCATTGCCCAATCAGGGAGTTGCTTGGCTTTTGCAGAAGCATGAGGGTCGGTTGGGACACTTAAAGGCAATTGCCACTCAATTTCCTGCGTTTTTTCTCCATCACATGCGCTTAAAAACACTGCTAAACTTAAGCCCAGTAATGTTTTTAAAAACATGGCGGAGAGAGAGGGATTCGAACCCTCGATAGATTTTACTCTATACACCCTTAGCAGGGGCGCGCTTTCAGCCACTCAGCCACCTCTCCTTGTAGAAGCTCCGCTGAAAAACAGCGGAGACCACATTAGCTGGCGGAAGGGGTGGGATTCGAACCCACGGTAGGTTTCCCTACGCCGGTTTTCAAGACCGGTACATTCGGCCAGCTCTGTCACCCTTCCGTTGTGGGGCGCAATATAGCCAGTGTTGTTTCGATTGCAAATGGAAAAGACAAGAATGATAAAAATCCTTTAAAATTGCTCAGTCATACGTTTACCAAGCAGGGTTGGATTGCGCTCTACGATAACACCTGCGGCTTCCAATGCTGTAAATTTAGCCTCAGCCGTACCTTTGCCACCAGAGATAATGGCACCAGCATGCCCCATACGTTTACCTGAAGGCGCAGTTGCGCCTGCGATAAATGCGACCACGGGTTTTGATACATGGTGTTGAATATATTCGGCGGCCTCTTCTTCTTCTGAGCCACCAATTTCACCAATCATGATAATACCTTCGGTTTGTGTATCAGCTTCAAAAAGTTTAAGACAATCGGTGAATGTCATGCCGTGTATAGGGTCACCACCAATGCCAATGCAGGTGCTTTGCCCAAGTTTGGTTTGGGTAAGTTGTTCTACAGCTTCGTAGGTGAGTGTGCCAGAACGCGAGACCACGCCAATACGACCAGGTAAATGAATATGTCCTGGCATGATACCAATTTTAGCTTGCCCTGGGGTGATGATGCCAGGGCAGTTTGGACCAATTAGGATATTATCCCTGCCCCTTAAATATGCTTTTACCTTTAGCATATCTTCAACAGGAATACCTTCGGTGATGCATACAATAAGTTTGATACCAGCATCAGCGGCTTCCATAATTGAGTCTGCTGCAAAGGGTGCGGGCACATAAATCACTGAGGCTTCAGCACCAGCTTGGTTTACAGCTTCTTCTACGGTGTTAAATACGGGTAGCCCTAGATGGGTAGCACCGCCTTTGTTTGGTGTGACACCACCCACAAAATTTGTGCCGTAAGCTATCATTTGTTCGGAATGAAAAGTGCCTTGTTTGCCCGTGAACCCTTGGCAAATGACGCGGGTATTTTTATCAAGTAATACTGCCATTTATACAGCCTCCGCAGCCAAAGTTGCTGCTTCATCTAAGTCGCTTGCCCACTGCACATTCAAATCTGCATTGGCAATGAGTTTTCGCCCTTCTTTCTCATTGGTGCCTACCAAACGCATCACCACAGGTACGCGCATAGGGTGTGTTTTAATCGCTTCGAGCAAACCTTGGGCAATCACATCACAGCGCACAATGCCGCCAAAAATATTGACCAATACGGCTTTAACATGCTGGTCATCAAATAAAAGCTTGAATGCTTCGCATACAGTTTCAACCGTCACACCACCACCAACATCTAAGAAATTGGCGGGTTTTTGTCCTTTGAGCTGGATAATATCCATGGTTGCCATGGCAAGCCCTGCGCCATTAACCATGCAGCCGATGGAACCATCAAGCGCAATATAATTAAGCCCATATTTGGCAGCTTCGGTTTCTTTAGGGTCTTCTTCGTCTAGGTCGCGCAAATTGGCAACACTGGGCTGACGATAAAGTGCATTGTCATCCACAGAAAACTTGGCGTCTAGGGCAATAAATTGATGTTGTGTGGTGAGCACCAAAGGGTTGAGCTCAAGCAAACTGGCATCTGTTTTGACAAACATGGCATACAGTGATTCTGCCAATTTACCAAATACTTTAGCATTGTCGCCTTTTAGTCCTAGGAAAAACGCCATTTTCCGACTGATATAGGGCGATAAACCTGATACGGTATCCACTTGCACGTTTAAAATGCGCTCAGGGGTGTTGGTTGCAACTTCTTCAATGTCCATGCCGCCATCTGGAGAGACCACAAAACTGATGCACTCATGCTCACGATCAATCAGCAAACTTAGGTAATATTCATGTTCAATATCAACGCCAGATTCAATGTATAGACGATGAACTTCTTTGCCTTCTTTACCTGTTTGATGGGTGATCAAGGTGCTGCCCATCAAGTCATTGGCGGCTTGCTCTACTTCAGCCAGTGATTTACAAATGCGCACACCACCAGCCTTGCCACGACCACCAGCATGAATTTGCGCTTTGACGACCCAAACGTCGCCACCCAAAAGTTCAGCAATGGCAAAGGCTTCATCAGCATGTAAAACGGGTTTACCATGAGGGACTGAGATGCCATAAGCTTTGAGTAATTGTTTGGCTTGATATTCGTGGATATTCATGAAAAAATACCCATGTTATCAACTTGTTTGACCAGTTCTTTGACGGATGTTAGCGATGTTTTCATGGCTGTTTTTTCTTGTTTATTTAAGTCCAGCTCGATGACGCCTTCCATGCCACCACCGCCCAGTTTGCATGGTACTCCCATAAAATAATTGTTGATGCCATATTCACCTTCAAGCCAAGCTGCACAGGGTAGAATACGGTTTTGATCTTTTAAAATGGCTTCTGCCATTTCAACAACGGCTGCACCGGGCGCATAAAATGCCGAGCCAGTTTTGAGTAACTGTACAATTTCTGCACCACCTTGGGCAGTGCGTTCACTGATGTTATCAATGTCTTCTTTGCTCATCATGTCAGTCAGTGGAATACCACCTACGGTAGAATAACGCGTAAGTGGTACCATATTATCGCCATGCCCACCCAATACCAAAGCGGAAACATCGGTGATGGATACATCCAAAGCTTGGGCGATAAATGAACGCATACGTGCAGAGTCTAATACGCCAGCCATGCCAACCACGCGTTTACGACAAAAACCTGAAACTTGTTTGGCAGTATAAACCATGGCATCGAGCGGATTGGTAACCACGATAATAATGCAGTCGGGTGAATGTTCGACGATATTTGCGGTGACTTCAGCGACAATTTTTACATTGGTTGCCAATAAGTCATCACGGCTCATGCCTGGTCTGCGGGCTATGCCTGCCGTAATCACAACCACATCGGAATTTGCAGTGTCAGCATAATCTTGTGTGCCTTTGACATTCACATCATAACCTAAAATGGGAGAGGCTTCATACATATCCAAAGCTTTGCCTTGGGGCACACCTTCCATCACATCAAGCAATACAATATCACCCAGCTCCTTATAAGCGGCTAAAAATGCAGCAGTTGCACCGACATTACCAGAGCCAACAACGGTGAGTTTTTTTCTTGGGAAATAAGCATTATCATGTGGAACAACACCAGACCAGCGCATAAGCGACTCCTTTGAGATGGTTATTGATAAGTCGTAAGATAGCGTTTTATTTTACAAAGGCATAGTCAGCGCTTGTGTTACGGCTTGTAATTGTATTTCTGTGCGACTGCCTTTGAAATGAAAACATTGGGCATAGGCTGCTTGAGAAGGTGTTTTGCAAGCAATCCAAACCGTGCCTACAGGTTTGTTTTTTCTGCCGCCATCAGGGCCTGCAATGCCGCTTACGGCAAGTGATAATGTATGATTTTCACAGCCGCGAACAGCGCCTTCTGCCATGCTGAGTACAACTTCCTTGCTCACTGCACCATAGGTTTCAAGAGTCTTAAGGGGGACACCCACTTCTTCATGTTTGGCTTGGTTGCTATATGTTACCCAGCTTCTATCCAATACCGATGATGCACCAGCGATGCTACCAATCGCTGCGGTAAGTGCACCTGCTGTGCAAGACTCTACACAACGAATTTGCCAGTGATTTTGCTGTAGTTTTTGAATTAAATGTTGTGCTTTATTCATTTTATGTAACCCAAGTTAAAATTAACAGTCCAAGAGCTGCTCCCATCATACCTGCAACCAAATCATCATTGATAATGGAAAACCAATCCGCACCCCATGTTTCCACGGTTTTAATCGGGAAAGGTTTGAGAATATCAAAACATCGAAAGAGAACAAAAGCAAAGGGTAAAAGCATGTTTAAATCAAGTTGAGGGTAAAACAAAAGCATGATGTAGATACAAAGCCATTGCCCTGCCCATTCATCAATGACTATCCACCCAGGGTCATGGTTCTCACCTTGGGCGACAAGATGAGGTAATAAATAATAACACACGATAAAACCAATACCTGTGACGTATAATGTTGCCATACCTAAGCCATGAGACCCCCAAGTTTGTAAAATAAACCAAGCAGGAATAAGAGAAAATAGACTGCCCCATGTGCCTGGTGCTTTGGGCAACCAACCGCTGCCAAGCCCTGCGGCAAGCCATTTGAGTGTGGATAGTGTTGTATTATGCAAAATGGTCATAACCTTTGATATTATAGTCCACGATTTTCCCCTCATGTATCAAATGTACACCGTCACCTTTCACACAAGTGCCAATATGCTGTGCATGCATATTTTGTAGTACTCGCTGCTGTGATTTCGGGGCAGTGCATAATAAAGCATAATCTTCTCCACCACTTAAAACTTTTTTCAAGCTGGTTTCTTTATCAAAGTGGGCTAATAACTGCTGGTAGCAAGCTAGGTTCTGAATATGCGCCAAATCAACATGCAAACCAAGCGCTGAGCTTTTGGCGATATGTCCTGCATCTTGGAGCAGCCCATCACTGATGTCGATGCAGCAACGGATACCAAGCTTACGCAAAGCAATGCCTTGCTGGTATAAAGGTTTGATGTGTTGGAAATAGGGAACAAAACAGCCTTTTTTATCACCTTTAAACCATTGTTTTAAACCTGCTGCGGCCAAGCCTATGTTGCCCAACAACCAAACATTATCACTGACTTGGGCATGGGCGCGTAACATGGCTTGCCCTTTGGGTAGTAAACCACCCACGGTAACATTGATGGTGTTGGTGCTTGAACGTACAGTATCACCACCAGCAAGCTCAACCTTGTGGGTTAAACATGCTTGTACAATACCATCGCTCATACTGCTTAAACTTGTAGCATCTTTTGCCATGATGGCAAGCCATAGCCAAGCTGGTGTTGCGCCCATGGCTGCCAAATCGGAAAGGGCTGCGTTAATGGCGCGATTGCTTGCAATATCCAAGGGCATATCTTGAGGCCAATGCACAGCTTCAACAGCAGTATCGGTGCTAACAACCAACTCAAAACCATCAGGAATTTTATGGGTTGAAGCATCATCACCGTTGCCCACTTGGGTTGTCGGATGTTGAAAAGGGGTGCGTTGTTGAAATAAGCGACTGATGGCATCAAATTCATGATTCATGCTGTGAACTTAACGTAAGATAAAAAAAAACCAAGCAGAATGACTGCTTGGTTCTTAGATTTGGTGCCATAGGTTGAGCAGCGTTGTTTTTTAGAAGCGGCTGCCTGCCATATAATGTTGAATGGCTGCTTTTTCAGCATTCATTTGACGAATCACATCAGCTGTATGGGTAAGTAGGTGTGCAAACACAGCATACGCCAACTCTTGATTTTCTTTCATTAAGCTGGTGAAAGCAGAACGTGGTAGTTTATAGATTACACAGTCATCACGGGCAGTCACGGTAGCACTTGCCTCTGCCGCAGTTAAAAAACTCATTTCGCCAACCAAGTCGCCAGAGTGAACAGTGCCAACACGTACATTCTCACCATTACAATCGCAGTCGATATGCGCAGTGCCTGAATGGATAATATAGAGTGCTTGCCCCATGCTTCCTTGTTTTACGATGGTATCACCAGCGCTATATTTAACCACGTCAAATTTTGTGGATAACACGTCGCGTTGTGTGTCATCAAGTTTCTGTCCAAAGAAGTTTTTTTCCAACCAATTAAAATCAATATTCATGTGTGTTGTTCCTCCAAGTTCCTCTAAGCTCAATGTAAACAGTCTTGATGTTTTTATCAAGCGACATGCTGCTTATACGTAGTAGTTTAATATAAACGTTGTGCAGAAAAGTTAGCTAGGTCACACAATAGCTGTTTAATTTCTTTGTTTTCTACATCGGGTAATAAATTCATCGCTCGTTCTGCATAAACTTTGGCTTTAAACATGGTGTATTCAGTGCCGCCATGTTGCAATACACGGTCGCGAACCCATGCTCTATCACCTTCATGGTATGGGTTTTCATCGCGTTCAGAAATGATGCGTACACGCTCTTGAAGCTCTGGGTCTTGGTGCATGGCATGAATCAGCGGTAAGGTGATTTTACCTTCTTCCAAATCATGTCCCACAGGTTTGCCAGCGGCTTCTTCATCGGATAAATAATCCAAAGCATCATCCATCAATTGAAAAGCTACACCCAAACACATACCATATTCGGTCATATCTTGAATCACTTGCTCGGATTGACCACTGACATGTGCGCCAACCTCTGCAGCGGCGGCAAACAATACAGCCGTTTTGCGTTCAATCACTTCTAGGCATTCTTCTTCGGTCATTTCCAAGTGAAAAGTGCGGGATAATTGTAATACCTCGCCTTCAGCCAGTGCGTTGGTTACATCAGCCATGAGTTTTAACATGCCCATATCGTTGTCTTGTACCAACATTTGGAAGGAACGGGAAAACAAATAATCGCCCACCAAGACACTGGCTTGATTGCCCCATACGGCATTGGCAGATGGGTTACTGCGCCTAAAATCGGATGAATCCACCACATCATCATGCAATAAGGATGCGGTATGAATAAACTCAACCACCACCGATAGAGGGATATGCCTATCACCTTTATAATCAAACATTTTGGCAATCAAAAGGCATAACAAAGGGCGCAGACGTTTGCCGCCACTATTAATAATATAGTGACCAATGGCAGGAATCATGGCGATGTCCGATTGCAGATTGTCATGAATGCAGTCATTCACGCGTTTCATGTCATCGGTACACAGTTTGATGGCTTGGTTGAGAGGGTTGTCGTTTTTCACGGGTTGCAAGCGTAGGGGGTTAAGCTTTTTCGTCAACCAACGATAACCAAGCTTGGGATAAATCCGTATTGCTGGTGGCGAGAATAGGGCAGCTTAAACGCGATTGTGCAAAAGGGTGGTTACCTGCAAAATCAGTCACCGTGCAAGCAGCTTCTTCGGCAAGCAATAGACCTGCGGCATAATCCCAAAGTTTTTGTCCACCATGCACAATAAATTGCGCACGGCCTGCGGCAAGCCATGCCCATTCCAACGCGCATGTACCGATATTACGTTGGCTTCGATAATGTTTTTTTGTCACGAGTTTGATGGCAAGTGGTGTTTGAAGGCGTTTAAAATCAACAAAACCAATACAATCATTCAAAGGTTTGTTCACAGGTATAGGTGTATAGCTTTCACCATTAATACTTAAACCATTGCCCCGTGTGGCGGAAAATATTTCATCGCGTACAGGGTCATAAATACAGGCAAGTACGGGTTTGTCATCTGCAATCAAAGCAATGGATATAGCAAACAAAGGCATGGGGGTAGTGAAGTTTCCCGTGCCATCGAGGGGGTCAACGCACCAAAACTTGCCACCTTCATCTAAAGCTTGTTGTTGTTCGGCTTTGCTCATTTCTTCGCCAAGAAATCCAATGTTTGGGTGGATGTCATGCAAGGCTTGTTGGATAAAGGTTTGTGCTTTTTCATCGGTTTCGGTGACGATAGAGCCATCGCTTTTTCGCGATTGTATTGAAGTCTGGCTGATAAAGGCAGGCAATAAAATATGTTGCCCAACTTCTTTGGCGATGCTTTCGACTTGGGATAATAAATTTAACATATAGATTTCCATGTTTCTAAAGGAATTTGGCGAGCTTTGCCAAAGCCACCCACCCAAAACACAGCACTCGCCTTGAAGCGATAGAGCGTAAAGTCGGGGAATGAAAATAAGGGTTCTGCATCAGGGATGTTTTGCAAGTAAGCTTTTTTATAAGCTGCTTGTTCATCTTCAGGCACAGCTTCGATATGCCCTGTAAAACTTAAGCGAGGCAGGGCAAGTGGAGAGAAATCTGCTGATTCAGGCGTGCAAATCATTAGCCCAGCGTGTTGGCTGTTGCTTAGGTTTTTGCTGTGTTTGGCAAGAGCTGATAAGTGCAACACCATATCACCTTGAAACACAGCATAAGGGCACATGCTGGTTTCAGGCGATATGTCGCCTTGCGTACTTAAAAAAGCAATGCGGGTGTTGCTCAACAATGTTTGAATACCAGCTTTCCAATCGTTATTTTCCTTGTTGTTCATAAGGCACAACTTACTGCTTTTTATGTTGATGGTCACGAAGATAAACAAGGGTCGTCATTCCCGCGCAGGCGGGAATCCATGAGTAAAAGAAAGATTTTTGTTAATTTCTTTTCCGAAAAAGAAACGAACCGACATATCCCAAAAGATTATAGTATATTTTGGGATATGACAGATTCCTTTGAAGTGGGACTAAAAGTTTTTGCTTATTCCTTTTTCCTTTTTAATGGCAATGTTTTCAGTTAGTCGATAATAACCGCTTTTGGTCCAGGTGTCCGTTGTCCTTGGCGAGCTGGGACATTGAATGGATATAAGCGTTCTTCGGTATGGATAGTTGATTGACCTTTTATAGTATGAAAAACCTTCTTGAAATTATAATACCATTCAAATGTTTCTAGTTTATCACCAACCTTTAACTCATATAACCCAAAACGAATAGTTCCATGATTTTTGGATGTTAGAGCTTTTATTGTGAAAGGCGAAATAATCATTTCTTTGGATGAGTTGGGCACAATTATTGCATTAATGTAATCTAGCATTTGGGATTTTTGAACGGGAAGGTTTTTGCCATCAGCATCAATGGTTAAAACACTGCCAGAAGGTCTAATAACTTTATCCGATTGATTACTAATTGTAATCTTGAACCGAACGTTTTCGTTGTCGTAAAATAGATTGGGCTTTGATTCTTTAATGTAATCCTTTTTTCCATCTTCGATTTTAAGTGTAAATAGTTTAATCTCATCGGGTTTTTGAGTGTATAAGTTAGTATAAACCCAATGGTATGACCACTCATTTATCGGTTCGATGCGTACAGTCACTTTAGATTTTGTTTGAGATAGCTTTGTTTGCTTTAGTGGTGTGATGTTAAGAGCTACCGCAGTGACTGGTTTTGCAGGCTCAGTTTTGGTGTTTATTGTTGTAGTCTGCTTTGGTGGCACACAGGCTGCTAGTAGTGTAAGTATGGTTGCGTAAGTAATAGTTTGTTTAAAATTCATGGTTAATATTCTCCCCTCACTAGTTTTATGCGAAAAATATGGGGGGGGTAAGAAAGTCAAGAGGTATATTAACTTTTCTTTATCTGTGTTAGTTAAAATGGGGGCGAAAAGTTTTTTCGCTTATTCCTTCTTCAACAGCAAGGCTTCGGCGCAGCTTAACAAAGGGGAAAGCGGGTGTGAAAGTTTGGTGTTCCTCTGCGTCCTCTGCGGTTCAAAAAAGTAATACCGTTGCAATTACTTTTGAAGCCAAGCAAAGTGCAGCTATGCAACAATGGTTTGAACATATGTGGTGGAGCAAACGCCGTAAACCCAATATTGGGCTGCGCTTGTTGTCGCGTATTTATAAGAAGGTCATGTTATACGACCAAAACAAACGCTTTCAAACCCAAGTTTGCCCATCCATTCCTATGATTTCAGTAGGCAATATTACAGTCGGTGGCAGTGGCAAAACACCCTTTGTCGTCTGGCTTGCAGGCGAGCTAAAAGCGCAAGGGTTTAATCCTGTTTTATTATCACGAGGTGATGGGGCAAATAATCAAGAGCCGCATGTGGTGTCGCAGTATTCTAAAGCTAGAGAAGTGGGTGATGAAGCTGTTTTATTATATAGGTTAAGTGGGTGTCCAGTGATTGCAGGGCGCGACCGCATCAAAGGTGCTGAGATGGCAGCTAAGTATGGCGATGTGTTGATTTTGGATGATGGCTTTCAATATCGCCAACTGCATAGGGTGTGTGATATTGTGCTTGTGCCCAAAGAGGGCGTGGGTAATGGTTATTTGTTGCCTGCAGGTCCTTTAAGAGAGCCTGTTTCTGCGCTTGCTCGGGCGGATGTTGTGGTACGCACGGGGCATGGTGGGTTTGAACCGTTGACGGATGCTAAAGAATGGGATTGGTCGGCAAAAGCGGCGGGTGTTGTGGACTGGATGGGTGTGCAGGGTATGCCGCTTGGTGTCGATAGTAAGGTGACACTGGTGACTTCGGTGGCAAGACCAAGGCGAGTGCGCAATGATTTGGAAACTTTGGGGTTTGAAGTGATGAATCATGAAATCTTTGATGACCACCATGCTTACACCCAAGATGTCGTAGCTAAACTGATGAAGGGCAATCAAACCATTGTGACTACGGGTAAAGATGCTGTAAAACTTTTACCACTTTGGGACAACAGCAAACCGCTTTGGGTGCTGGAGCAAAAGGCTGAGGCTGAGGAAGGGCTACTTGCTTCAGTATTAGCGTTTGTGAATGTTATGGGATAATAGCTTCATGATGGGAGGATAGATTATATGTTAAAGCTGGGTGATTATTTGTCGTCACTGGGTAAGTTGCTTTTCGTGGTATGGCTTTTGAATCTTATGCTGAACTGGTTTGAGGTGAGATCCTTGCCATGGTGGGGAGGTGCAGCGATTGCCTTGGTGGTGTTTAGTATTGGGTTTGCATTTAGATTTTATGCGTTGGGAAAAGATGATGTTTCTTGATATTGCAATATTGCAAACCAAGGCTTCGACGTAGCTAAACAAAGGGAAGTGGATTCCCATCTGCGTGGGAAGACGTATAATTGATAGCGTTGTTCCTCTGCGTAACTCTGTGTTCCGTGATGAATTGCCGTAGGCAAGAAGCCTGCCCCCCCCCCCCCCTTGCGGGTACTGCGGTTCATTAAAGCCGAAATAACTGCTACGGTTTGGCTCGGAAGGGAGCGTTTATGCAAAGCAGTATTTCCAGTATCGACCTAGCCATTATCGTGATTTATATCGTGGCGACTACCGCTTTTGGGGCGTGGTTTGTTAAAGGTAGCCATGATATGAAAGGGTTTACCTTGGCGGGTAAATTGATTCCCGGTTGGGCGATTGGTTTATCACTCATGGCAACGTATTTGAGTAGTATTAGTTTTCTTGCCAACCCTGGTAAATCGTATGCTTCGGATTGGCGACCTTTTGTGTTTTCGCTGACATTACCCATTGCCATTTGGATTGCTGCCAAGTGGTTTATTCCTTTGTATCGTAATCATGTGCAGACCACGGCTTATGAATACTTGGAAAGTCGATTTGGGCTTTGGGCGCGGCTGTATATGGGTGTGGCGTATGTGTTGTTGCAAGTCGGTCGTTTTGCCGTGGTGTTATATTTAACTGCACTGGCTTTGGCGGCCTTGTTGGGCATGAATATTACCACGCTGATTTTAGCATTGGGTGCGCTGACTATTCTTTATACATTGTTGGGTGGTTTTGCTGCGGTGATTTGGACGGATGTGGTGCAGTCCATTGTGTTACTATTGGGTGGTTTGTTGTGTTTGTTCTTGCTTATCAACAATATGGATGGTGGTTTTGAAGTGCTGACCGCAGAAGCAAGCCGAGCGCATAAGTTTGATTTGGGTACATTCGATTTTGACTTGGTGGTGCAAGGTTTTTGGGTCATCTTCATCTTCGGTATTGTGGAAAACCTAAAAAACTTCTCGGTTGACCAAAATTATGTGCAACGTTTTTTGTCTGCACCATCAGAACATGAAGCGAAAAAAGCATTGTGGTTGGGTGGATTACTTTATATCCCAATTTCAGCTTTGTTTTTTATGATTGGTACGGCGTTGTTTGTGTATTATCTCAATGTTCAACCTGAAAATTTTCCTGCCAAAGCCGACCAAGTGTTTCCGTATTTTATTGTGCATGAATTGCCAACAGGTTTGGTGGGTATTGTGATTGCGGGGGTGATGGCGGCAGGTATGAGTACACTGGACTCATCACTCAATAGCTCAGCAACGGTGGTCACGATTGATTTTTACAAGCGGGTGTTTCATCCACAGGCTGATGATGCCAAACAATTGCGCATGATTCGTTTTACCACGGCAATCATTGGTGTGGTGGCAACACTTGCCAGCCTTGCCATGATTGATGTGAAAACGGCTTTGGATGTTTGGTGGCAAATTTCGGCGATTTTTGGTGGGGGTATGTTGGGCTTGTTTTTATCAGCACTGTTGTTGCCCAAACTTTCATCCAAACTAGCTATGATTGCGACATTGATTGGCGTGGTGTTTGTGGCATGGGCAAGTTTGGCGAAGTTTGGCGTTGAAATGGATTTAACGTTCCCATTGCATACCATGATGATTGGTGTGGTGGGCACATTTTTAATATTGCTATCATCATTTGTATTACAATTTTTGAGTCATGAAAAAGATTAAAATTGGTAAAATAAAAGTGCACGATATTAAGGTGCGAAAAAAGCTTGCAACACACACATAAGTGCAAAAATCACCCAAAGATTATGACAGAAAGAAGTTGAAAAAGGCACTGCGTAAAGCATTAGGTGAATAAGTGATAAATACGCTTAACTATGTTTTGAAACTCGGCTAAGCTTGCGTCATGTCATCTGAACAAATCCCGCAAACCTACGATAATCCTTTTGTTCATCTGCACACGCATTCGGACTATTCCATGCAACGCAGCACTGCCAAGGTGAAAAAGATGTTGGACTTGGTGGCATCTTTGCAGCAGCCCGCTGTGGCTTTAACTGATTATGGTAATTTATTTGGTGCGATTGAATTTTATTCGCAAGCCATGAGCCGAGGCATTAAACCCATTTTGGGTTGTGAGTTTAACCTTTGTGATACGATTCAAGAAAAAGTCAGCGAAGGGCCGCGTCGCCCTGATTTTCCGTCTATTGTCTTATTGGCACGGAACAATGTGGGCTGGCATAACCTGATTAAACTGGTGTCGATTGCTTCGTTGCAAGGTTATTATTATGAACCGCGTATTGATAAAGATTTGTTACGCGAGTATGGCGAAGGTTTGATTGCGTTGTCTTCGGGTTGGGATGGTGATGTTGAGCGTGCTTTAAGAAAAGGTGATAAAGAAGCTGCCCGAGAACTTGCCTTAGAATACAAAGATATTTTTGAAGAAGACAGTTTCTTCCTTGAGTTGCAGCGTTTAAATTATCATGGGCAAGAAACACTGAATCAAGAAGTGATTGCTTTGGCGCATGAAACCGATATTCCTTTGGTTGCTAGCAACAATGTTCATTTCCTCAATGAAGATGATAAACAGGCCTTTAAAGTGCTGTCGGCATTGCGGGATAATGCGACTTTGGATGCCGATGACTTGAATGGCTTGAGCGATGCACGGCATTTAAAAACATCCGAAGAAATGAATCGTTTGTTTGAAGATGTGCCTGAAGCATTGGAAAACACGGTGGTTATTGCCCAATCATGCAATGTGGAACTTGAGTTTTACAACTGGCAAATGCCAGATTTTCAAACACCTGATGGCTCGGATTTGAATGAATATTTGCGTACATTATCTAAGCAAGGTCTGGATAAACGCTGGGCAGCCATTACGCAGGGTACGCCTGATGCCGATAGGGCAGTGTATGATGCGCGGCTCAAATTTGAGTTGGATATTATTATTCAAATGGGTTTCCCCGGTTACTTTTTGATTGTATCCGACTTCATTATTTGGGGGAAAGAACAAGGTATTCCTGTGGGTCCAGGTCGTGGTTCGGGGGCAGGTTCATTGGTGGCGTATGTGCTTGAAATTACTGACCTTGACCCGATTAAGTACGGGCTTCTGTTTGAGCGATTTTTGAATCCAGAACGTATTTCCATGCCCGATTTTGATATTGATTTCTGCCGCGACCGTAGGGCAGAAGTGATTGACTATGTCACCCATAAATATGGTGAAGATAAAGTGGCGCAAATTATTACTTATGGCGCGATGAAAGCCAAGGCGGTGATTCGTGATGTTGGGCGGGTATTGGGCATTGATTTGGCTAAGGTGAATACTATTGCCAAGCTGATTTCATCGGATTTGGGCATCACGCTGGAAAAGGCTTTGGAGCAAGAGCCCAAGCTTGAAGCGATGTGTGAAGAAGACAATGAGGTGCAAGCTTTGTTTGATTTGGCGCTCAAGTTAGAGGGTATGAATCGCAATATTGGTAAACATGCAGCGGGTGTGATTATCGGGCGCTGGGCACTGGCAGAAACAGCGCCGCTGAACCGCGACCCCAAAGGTGGAGAAAACGCACATAAAAGTCCTGTGGTGCAGTGGGATATGGGCAGCGCTGAAAAAACAGGTTTAATCAAATTCGATTTCTTGGGTTTAAAAACTTTGACTGTGGTCGATTTGGCTGTGCGTTTGGTGCGTGAGACGGGTAACCCAGATTTTGATATTAATCATATCTCTATGGATGACACGGCAAGTTTTGAATTGATGCAAAGCGGGCAAACCGCAGCGGTATTCCAGATTGAATCCCAAGGTATGCGAGAGCTATTAACCAAGCTTTTACCTGATTGCTTTGAAGATGTGATTGCCTTGGTAGCACTTTATCGACCAGGTCCTTTGGAATCAGGCATGGTGGATACCTATGTGGAATGTAAACATGGTCGCCAAGAAATCCAATATGCGCTGCCTGAGTTAAAGCCTATTCTTGAAGAAACCAATGGCGTGATTTTGTATCAAGAACAGGTGATGAAAATTGCGCAGGTATTGGCAGGTTATTCGCTTGGACAAGCCGATATGCTGCGCCGAGCTATGGGTAAGAAAAAACCTGAAGAAATGCAGAAACAGCGCGAAATTTTCATGGAAGGCGCTGAGAAAAATGGGCATGACCCTGCCAAGGCTGAGCAAATTTTTGATTTGATGGAAAAGTTTGCGGGTTATGGTTTTAATAAATCACATTCAGCTGCATATGGTTTGATTTGTTACCAAACGGCATATCTCAAAGCGCATTATCCGCAAGCTTTTATGGCAGCGACATTATCATGCGATATGGGTTCGGATGAAAAAGTCATGGGTTTGGTTGCAGATTGTGAACATATGGGTTTAGAAATCTTGGCACCACACATCAATGAATCGGATTGGGAGTTTACGCCTGATGGCGATAAAGGTATTCGTTTTGGTTTGGGAGCCATCAAGGGCGTGGGTGAAGCTGCGATTCGTGCAATTGTGAAAGAACGCAAGGCACATGGTGCTTTTGAGAGTTTTGAGGATTTGATTACGCGTATTCCCAAAGGCTGTTTTAATAAACGTATTGGTGAGGCATTGATTAAAGCGGGTGCAATGGCAGGGCTTGTGCCACATATTGCAGCAGGCCTCAAAGGTTTGGATGCTGCACTGAATACGGCGAACCAGCGCAGGAAACAACAGAATGATAGGCAGTCTGCCTTGTTCTCCGTGGATTCTATTCGTGAAAATGAACCTGATTTATTCCCTGATGTGCCCAAGTGGGGTATGGGCGAAAATTTACAGGCAGAGCGAGAAGTATTTGGTTTCTTTTTGACAGGTCACCCTTTAGAAGAGCATTTGTCCAACCTTGAAAACCTTGGTGATACCAATTTAAGTTTGCTTGAAGAGTTGGAACATGAGTCCACTGTGATTTTACCTGTGTATATCTCATCCGTGCGTGATTATCGAACCAAAAATGGTGCCAATATGGCTTTTGTACAGGTCGATGATTTGTATGGTACTGCGGAATTGATTGTATTTGCCAAAACTTATGAAAAGTGTGGGGAAATGATTAAACCCGACCAAGTGATTTTACTGGCGGCGAAAGTGGATGCTAGCAAAAACAGCCCTGTGCTTATTGCAGAGCATGTCACATTGTTGGAAGATATACTGCCGCAACTGATTGAAAAAGTGTGTGTCCATAGTAGCACTACGCTTTGGGACGAAAGTATGATTGATGGTGTGAAGCAATTTTGTGTTAAACCTGTGGCTGTGAAAGATATAGGGGATACGAATCGTGAAGAAATAACCACGCAAGTACCCTTACACTTTGCGCTTCGCCGTCCTGATGGCAGTATTGCCGAGTTGGAAACCATGACTAGCTCATTTTTATGGCACCAAAGAAGCCAAGATTGGTTAAAAGAGTATGTGGATAAATCGTCCATAAAGATTGTATGCAAACCGTGGCAAGTGAAGTTTGCAGAGAAAAGAAAAGTTTATCAGGCAGGACAGGGGTAAAACATGGCGACATATCTGGAGTTTGAACGTCCAATTGCAGAAATGACATCCAAAATTGAGGAGTTATCACTGATGGGCGATGATGCGGATATTAATATTGCAGAAGAAGTCGAACGTTTGCATAAAAAACGTGATGACTTGGTAAAACGGGTATATGCCAAGGCGACACGCAGTGAAATTTGTCAGCTATCGCGTCATCCAGACCGTCCAAACTTATTGGATTATGTGCCTTTGATTTTTGATGATTTTCAAGAGTTGCACGGTGACCGTGCCTTTGCTGATGATGCAGCAATTGTTGGCGGTGTTGCACGTTTTCGTGAACATTCGGTGATGATTGTAGGGCATCAAAAAGGCAAAACAACCAAAGAAAAGTTGCATCGTAATTTTGGTATGGCAAAACCTGAAGGTTACCGCAAAGCATTGCGCTTGTTCAAACTTGCTGAGCGATTTGAGATGCCTGTGCTTACATTTATTGATACCGCAGGTGCATGGCCGGGTATTGATGCTGAAGAACGTGGTCAAAGTGAAGCCATTGCACGCAACTTGCAAGAGCTTGCCAAGCTTAAAGTACCCGTGATTGCCACTGTGATTGGCGAAGGAGGTTCGGGCGGTGCGCTGGCGATTGGTGTGGGTGATAGGTTATACATGCAAAAGTTTTCAACCTATGCCGTGATTTCACCTGAAGGCTGTGCTGCTATTCTTTGGCGCGATCGTAAGTTTGCACCAGAAGCCGCTGAAGCCTTGAAACCAACAGCTGTAGATATGCAAAACTTAGGTTTAATTGATGCAATTATTGATGAGCCAAAAGAAGGTGCACATCGTAATGTAGAGCAGGCAGCAGAGATGATGGCTGATACATTGTATAAAAGTTTAAGTGAACTGCTAAAAGTGCCCGCCAACACATTGCTGAAGCAGCGAGAGCAACGTTTGCGCGACTTGGGAGATTTTGGCACAAAAGCATAAACAAGTTCGTTAAACAGGGTATCGTGCATTACAGATGTTAAAATTTATATGGGCAGTGGTTGCCTTATTTCTACTTGTTTCTTGTCAGCCTCAGCTGCAAGATATTAAAGAAACACGTTTATTATTAGGCACAGTGGTAACTTTTACAGTCACTGGTAAACCAGAAGATGTTGCTTTACAGGCAATCACGCAGGCTGCGGCAGCGATGCAAGCGGTAGAAAACACTTTTACTACCCATGGTGATGTGTTGAATACCGTGAAAACCTTTAACCAAGCTGCGGTTGGTGAGGCTGTGCAGTTAGATGCAGCTGTGGATACATTATTGCAGCAATCCATAAAATATTGGCGCGAAACACAAGCAGCCTTTGACCCTACGCTAGGTGATTTGAACATGCGCTGGGGTTTTTCTGGTGATGTGGCACCAAGGCAAGTGTTATCAAAAGCAGAAGTGAGACAAGCCTTAACACGCTCAGGTGTGGATAACATACGGCGTATTGCACCCCGTACATGGGTGAAAGATAAGGCAGGGATTCAACTTGATTTTGGTGCGATTGCCAAGGGTTTGGCGATTGATAAAGGTATCGCAAAATTAAAGCATCTAGGCATACAACATGCTATTATTAATGCTGGCGGGGATATGCGTATTTTAGGTGACCATGGCGGTCAATCATGGCGTATTGCTATTCGTCATCCTAGGCAGGATACAGCATTGGGCTGGTTGGATATATCAGCAGATACTAGCATTGTAACATCGGGTGATTACGAACGTTTTTTTATAAGTCAGGGTAAGCGATACCACCATATTATCAATCCTAAAACGGGTTTTCCTGCAATGCAGTCGGTAAGTGTGACTGTTCAAGCACCCACAGCAATGCAAGCCGATGCCTTGAGTACAGCTTTGTTTATTTTGGGTTTTGAGAAAGGGATGTCACTTGTTGAAAGTATGCCCAATGTTGAGGCGATATGGGTGGACCCAGACATGTTGGTTCATATGAGTTCGGGTATAAAAACTCAATTTCATTTGCTGGATGAGAAAGAAAGTGAGTAAAAACTTGCAGCTTTTTGAAAATTCATCGATAATGGCATAATGATTGATTCAAATGCGGCAAATCATGAGGTTTTTCAAGGAAATGCATTCCCTGATTTGCGTGTTTTATACCCTGATGAGTTGCAACTTTTGTTTAGTTCTGCCGATCTGATAAGTTTTGAAGCCGATGAACCTGTGATTGAAGAAGGGCAGAAGGGTGAGTCTTTATACCTTGTGAAATCAGGGCAGTTGTTGGTGAATAAACGCCATGAAGATAATGTGTATGAAGTTGGTTCGATTACACCAGGTGATGTGTTTGGTGAGGCATCTGTGTTGTATCAAGGCACAGCTGGCGCAGAAGTTAGGGCTGTAGATGATTGTGAGTTGTATGCTGTTCCAGCAGAAACTGTACATATGTTGTTTGATAGTAATGAACGTTTCCTTAGGGCGACTACACAGCTGGCAGAACGACGTGCTGCAGCCAGTGCTTTAGCGGTTAACCCTGTTTTCTCAACCTTACCCATGGCAGTACGCGAAGTTGCATTATACAATGCGAAATATGTCAGTGTAAAAGAAGGTGAGGTCATTATTCATGAAGGTGATGAAGCTTCTTTTATGTTCTTAATTTTAGCAGGTAGGGTTGAAATCAGTTTTCAGCATCCAAGCGAACTTGATAGTAAAATTGTAGTGGCGGAGCAAGGCTCAGGTGATGAGTTGGGAGAAATTTCCGTGATTACAGGGTATCCACATGGTGCAACTGTGAAGGCTTTAGAACCTGTGCGTGTATTGGCGTTGCGTAATGCATGTATTGCAGCTTGGAGCGGGCGTTATTCCGACTTTGGTTATGCGCTTTATGGACAGGTTTATCGTAAACTGAAAGAAAACAGAGCTGTGCTTAGTGCAGTTTTGGATGATAGAGAAGCAAGAGATATGACGATTAATACAATTCCATCTTTAGAGGATTATAAGCTTAAACATCATCTTTAAGCTTTGCCACTTCATCGCGGTACTTGGCAGCATCCTCAAACCTTAAATCAGCAGCAGCTTCGGTCATTAAACGTTCAAGCTCATTGATACGCACGCTTTTCTCGTAAGGCGTTAACGGGGTAGGTTCTGCGATTTCTGGGATGTGGGCATAATCCAAGTTGTAAACCGAACCAAGAATATCTTGGATTTCTTTTTTAATGGTTAAAGGGGTGATGCCATGTTGTGCATTGTAAGCCAGTTGTTTTTCGCGGCGACGGCTGGTTTCATCCATGGCTTGTTTCATGGATTTTGTGATTTTGTCGGCATACAAAATAACCTTGCCTTCTGCATTGCGTGCAGCGCGACCAATGGTTTGAATCAGTGAACGCACAGAGCGTAAGAACCCTTCTTTGTCGGCATCAAAAATACAAACCAAGCTTACTTCGGGTAAATCCAAACCTTCGCGAAGTAAATTGATACCTACCAAGATATCAAACTCACCCAGACGCAAGTCACGCAAGATTTCCATGCGTTCAATGGTTTTAATATCAGAGTGTAAATAGCGTACTCTTAAACCTACATCGGTTAAATATTCAGTTAAATCTTCTGCCATACGTTTGGTTAAACAAGTGGCTAAGACACGGTCACCTTTGGTTATCACTTCATTGGCTGCACCAATGAAATCATCAACTTGCGTGCTTGCTGGGCGGACTTCAATTTCAGGGTCAATAAGCCCAGTTGGACGGATGATTTGTTCAATGAATACACCGCCTGTTTTTTCCATTTCATAATTGCCAGGTGTGGCTGAAACATGGATAATTTGTGGTGCAATGGCTTCAAACTCGTGAAATTGTAAGGGTCTATTGTCCAGTGCTGAGGGTAACCTAAAACCAAAGTCAACCAAGGTCTGTTTGCGTGCTCTATCGCCTTTAAACATACCACCAATTTGGGGTACAGTCACATGAGATTCATCCAGCATGACCACGGCATTATTGGGTAAATAATCCAGTAAAGTTGGTGGTGCTTCTCCAGCTTTTCTCCCTGATAAATGCCGCGAGTAATTTTCCATACCCGTGCAGTGTCCAATTTCTTGAATCATTTCTAAATCAAATATGGTGCGCTGCTCCAAGCGTTGGGCTTCAACCAGTTTGTTTTGGTCGTACAGCTCTGCCAAACGTTCAGACAACTCGACTTTGATGTTTTCCATAGCGTTAAGCAAGGTGGATCTGGGGGTAACAAAGTGCGATTTTGGAAAAACTGTGTATTTATGCAAAGATTCTATGCGTTGCCCAGTGAGTGGGTTGAAACGGGAAATAGCATCAATATCATCACCAAAAAATTCGACGCGAATGGCAGAGTCTTCAGCGTCGGCAGGGTAAATTTCAAGCACATCACCACGTAAACGAAATGTACCCCTGTGGAAATCCATATCATTTCGGGTGTATTGTAATTCGACCAGTTTATTGACGGCGGCACGTTGGTCTTGTTCGCGTCCTACTTCAAAATATTGCAACATATTAGCATACGCTTCAGGGCTACCTAGACCATAAATACATGATACAGAAGCAATAATAATCACATCTTCGCGTTCCAATAAAGCACGGGTGGCAGCGTGGCGCATTCTATCAATATGTTCATTGATGGCAGAGTCTTTTTCGATAAAAGTATCCGATGCTGGCACATATGCTTCAGGCTGATAATAGTCGTAATAAGATACGAAATATTCCACTGCATTTTCAGGGAAAAACTGCTTGAACTCGCCATAAAGTTGGGCTGCCAGTGTTTTGTTGGGAGCGAGGATTAGAGTTGGTTTTTGTGAACGTTCAATCACACATGCCATGGTGTAGGTTTTACCTGAGCCTGTGACCCCAAGCAAGACCTGGTGAGGTTCATCACTTTCAAGTCCGCGTACAAGCGTATCAATCGCGGCGGGTTGATCGCCTTGGGGTGTAAAATTGCCTGCGAGTTTGAATTTCATGGGCGAAGCTTACGCCAATAGGAAATGTTTGCATCCCAGTTGGTGGTGCATAGGTTTCTTTTTTGAAAAAAGCTGTGTGTTTAAAGGAGTAAACATGTTAAAGCATAATGTGGTTGGTGCTTGTTGTGGGTTGATGTTGTTGGTTGCACAAGTTGGTTATGCTGATGAAACACCAGCGCAAACTTTTTCGGGAAGTGTGAATTTTGGAGGCAACCTTAGCTCAGGTAATACCAATACGGATAACTTTGATGGTAACTTGGATTTATCCTATTCGTATCAAGATTGGGCTTCAACATTTACCTTCAAAGCCTCGCAAACAAAAGAAGATGGTGTATTAACCTCTGATTATTATGAGGCATATTTGCGTGGTAGTTATGATATTGTGAATCATATATATACTGTGATTCAGCTGGGTTATCGGCAAGATGAGTTTAGTGGTATTTATAGTGAAAAGTCTTATGTCGTAGCCTTGGGTTACCATGCTTTTACAGATGTTCCTAACTTTTTGGTGGATGTAGAGCTTGGTTATGGGCAGCGGATAACCGAGAAAGTGAACAAACTCAAAGTTGACCACGATAATGGTAAACATGTGGCTTTGATGAGTGAATATGTTTTTGATGGTGATAATAAGGTGAATGTGAAAATTTCGGGTGAGCTTGGCAATGACGATGATTTTTTATTGCGTGAAATCACTTGGGTTCACCAGCTTTTCCATGGTTTTACCGTTGATTTTAGCCATGAAGAACGAACCATTACAAAACCACCAGTGGGCAAGGTGCCTACGGATACGAAAACTTCGGTGTTGTTGGGTTATAGCTTTTAGTCCGAATTATTCATCAATCATGGTGATAATTGCGCAGAACCTTTGTTTTCAATACAGGGGCAAGCAAGGGTACGCCAGTATTTTGCGAATAATTCAGGCTAAATACAAGCGGGATGAAGGAATAGGCTTTAACGAAGTATTTTGAAGGTTGGCACAATTTAAACTTCGGGTATAGTGCAGCCTATGACTGAATTTGCTGTAATCTTATTGTCTGCCGTGTTGGTGAACAACTACGTGCTGACCAAGTTTTTGGGTATTTGTCCTTTTTTGGGTGTTTCGGGTAAACTTGAAACGGCGATTGGTATGTCGTTTGCGGTGATGTTTGTGATGACTTTAGCTTCGACCATGTCGTGGTTGATACAACAGTGGATTCTCATCCCATTGGATATTTTATATCTGCAAACCGTGTTTTTTATTCTGATTATTGCGGCACTGGTGCAGTTTGTGGAAATGGTGATGCATAAAACCAGCCCTGTATTGCACCAAGGTCTGGGTATCTTTTTACCTTTGATTACCACCAATTGCGCAGTTTTGGGTGTGGCTATCTTAAATGTTCAACAAGATTATTCGTTTTTTGCTTCGGTGTTGTATGGTTTTGGTGCTGCTGTGGGGTTTGCCTTGGTATTGGTTCTCTTTTCTGGTTTGCGTGAGCGTATCGAAGCTGCTCCTATTCCTGAGGTATTTAAAGGTTCGCCCATTGCTTTGATTACCGCAGGTATGATGGCATTGGCATTTATGGGTTTCTCAGGTTTGGTTAAAGTTTAAGTTATGCATGTTTTTTATGCGATTCTCATTTTTGCAGGTCTTGCTTTGTTGATTGGCGTGACATTGGCTTTAGCATCACGGTATTTCCATGTGGAAGGTGACCCTTTGGCGGATAATATCGATGCCTTGTTGCCACAGACACAATGTGGTCAATGTGGTTATCCCGGTTGCCGCCCCTATGCCAATGCAGTTGCGTCACAGGAAGCAGATGTGAATCAGTGCGTGCCTGGTGGTGAGCGCACCATGCAAGAAATCGCTAGTATTATGGGTGTGGAACCTAAAGAAATTGAAGAAGAAGAAACTGCCCCTATGGTTGCGTATATTCGAGAAGATGAATGTATTGGTTGCACGCTTTGTATTAAAGCCTGTCCTGTGGACTGTATTATTGGCGCACCCAAACAATACCATACAATTATTGCAGATCAGTGTACGGGTTGTACATTATGCTTGGAGCCATGCCCTGTGGACTGCATTGAAATGGTGGAAGTGCTAGAGCCTTTAGAGCATTGGTCTTGGCCTGTGCCAGGCACGTTGCGTGCTCAAGTGGCAGAGCAACGTAGAGCGGTTCACCATGAGGAAGAACATGTCTAAGTTGCTTGAGATGCTTAAAGGGCTGGGTGAACAGCTGCACCTTAAACCACAACACAGCTTCACGGGTGGTGTTCATCCACAAGAGTTGAAAAAGACGGCAGGTTTACCAAGCATGACTTGCCCGCTGCCTAAACAAATAATTTTGCCCATGAAACAACATATTGGTGATGCTTGTGAACCCTTGGTTAAGGTGGGGGATCATGTGTTGCGCGGGCAACAAATTGCGAAATCTCAAGGTTATTTATCCGTGCCTGTGCATGCATCAACCTCTGGCACGGTAACAAAAATTGAAGATCATGTGATTGCACATCCATCAGGTTTGGGTTTACCATGTATTTTTATCGAACCTGATGGCAAAGATGAGGTAGATGAGTCTTTGTATCCACTACCCAATTACCGCAGTGCGGACCCTATTGAACTGCGTGAGCGAATCAGAAGTGCAGGTTTAGCCGGTTTGGGTGGAGCAGCTTTTCCGACATTTATCAAACTGGTATTGGATCAACAAAATAAAATTGAAACGGTTGTACTTAATGGTATTGAGTGTGAACCTTGGTTAACCAATGACCATCAACTCATGTTGGAAAAAGCGCATGAGATTGTCACAGGCATGGATATTTTGATGCATATGGTAGGCTCACAGCAGGGTATTATTGCCATTGAAGACAACAAAATGGATACCGTAGAAGTGATGCAGAAAACCTTGGTTGATATGGGGCTTGATGCAAGTGTACGTATTGAAGTATTGCCCACCAAATACCCACAAGGCGGTGAAAAACAGCTGATTCAAGTGTTGACGGGTAAAGAAGTTCCTGCAGGTCGGTTGCCTATTCAGGTTGGCGTGCTTTCGCAAAATGTAGGTACAAGCAAAGCCATTTATGATGCGGTTTGTTTGGGCGAAGCTTTAACTGAGCGTATGATGACAGTGAGTGGAGATGCCTTGCCCAACCCAACCAATATGCGTGTGCGTTTGGGTACACCTGTTGCATGGCTGCTTGAGCAATGTGGTTTAGATGATACGGATGGCATTAAAGTGATTCACGGTGGCCCGATGATGGGTGATATTTTAACAGATATGCGTATCCCTGTGGTTAAGGCGAGTAATGGTATTCTTGCTATGCGTATATCAACATTGATGCAAGCACATCACCAAGAAGACCCGTGTATTCGTTGTGGGGATTGTGGTGATGTATGTCCTGCAGGTTTGATGCCCAATTTGTTGGCTGTGCATTGCAAAGAAGAACAGTTTGAAAGAGCTGAAGATTACAATCTTTTTGATTGTATTGAGTGTGGTGCATGCAGCTATGTTTGCCCATCGCATATTCCTTTGGTGCATTATTTCCGTTTTGGTAAAGGAAAAGTGGCACAAATTCGCCGTGAAAAAGCGTTTGCTGAAGAGTCACGCAAACGCTCTGAAACGCGTGATGCACGCATTGCGCAAGAGCTGGCTGAAAAAGAAGAAAAACGCCGTATCGCCAAAGAGAAAAAAGAAGCAAGAGCTAAGGCTTTGGCAGAAAAACAAGCCCAAGAAGCTGCTGAGGGTGAAACTAAGAAACCTGAGGCTGAGTCATGATTTTTTTAAGTTCTCCCCATCAGCATAGCGGCAACAGCATACAATTAACCATGTTTTCGGTTATTATTGCTTTAATTCCAGCAGCCATGGTCAGTGTGTATTTGTATGGTTGGCTGGCAGTGTTTTTACTGACCACTTGCATCGGTATGAGTCTGCTCACTGAATATGTCGTGCTGCGTATGATGAAGCGAGATACAGCAAGGCTTTGGGACGGTTCTGCGGCATTAACGGGTTTATTTTTAGCATTGGTGTTGCCTGCGGCAGTGCCATGGTGGATTGCGGTTTTTGCCGCGGTTTTTGCCATTCTTTTGGGTAAACAATTGTATGGTGGTTTGGGCTATAACTTGTTTAACCCTGCATTAGCAGCGCGTGTGGTATTGTTGATTTCGTTTCCGCTGTATATGACATCATGGTTAATTCCCATGCATATGGGTGCAGTGCTGGATATGTATGATTTCAGCAACAGTCTATCCTTCTTTTTCTTAGGACCTGATGCCGTGAAACAAACATGGGATGCCATTACTATGGCGACACCATTAGGGCATGTAAAAACAGAGCTTACCCAAGGCGTTACTGTGGGTGAAGCTTTAGCCAATTATCAGTATTCCACACTTAATGCTTTTATTGGTCGTGAAGCAGGTAGCTTGGGTGAGGGCAGCGCCTTGGCGTTGTTGATGGGTGGTATTTGGCTGATGGCAAGGCATACCATTTCTTGGCATATCCCTGTATCTTATTTGTTAACAGTGGCTGTGTTTGCAGGTATTTTCAACCTGATTAATCCTGATGTGTATGCACCGCCATTGTTTCATTTGTTGGCAGGTGGTTTGATTTTGTGCGCGTTTTTTATGGCGACCGATCCTGTATCCTCACCATCTTCAGGCATAGGTAAAATCGTGTTTGGTGTGGGTTGTGGTTTGCTTACATGGGTGATTCGTACGTTTGGTAACTACCCTGAAGGTGCAATGTTTGCAGTGGTTCTCATGAACTGTGCCACTCCGCTGATTGATTATTATATCAGACCACGCGTGTATGGTTATAAACGTGGTGAAAAATCATGATAAGCTTGGATAAAACACAGCAACGAATGGTGCTGGCATTATTTATAGTCGGGTTAATTGCGGCATCATTGTTGGCTATAGCAGACCAAATTACGCAAGAACCGATTGCGGAAGCACAACGAGCGGCTTTGCATAAAGGTTTGGTGCAAGTCTTGCCTGAGCATGATAACGACCCTGTAAAAGATGCTTTTGTGTATTCATTGTCGGATACTAAGCAGCTTCAAGTATTTCCTGCGCGTGACAAAAGCGGGCGTGTGATTGGCTATGCGTGGGAGCAAATTGCACCCGATGGTTATTCAGGTACGATTCGAATTTTGATGGGTATCCGTGTTGCGGGTGAAATTGTAGCGATTCGTATTACTGAGCATAAAGAAACCCCAGGTTTGGGTGATGGTATTACCAAAAACACAGCATGGTTAAAAAGTTTTGTGAGCAAGACACTAGATAATGTTACATGGAAAGTGAAAAAAGATGGTGGTGATTTTGACCAGTTCACTGGGGCGACCATTAGCCCTCGTGCCGTGGTAAAAGCAGTACATCATGGCTTAAGCATGTACAAAAAAAGCCGACGAGGTTTTTATAAAGCATACAAGGCCAACCAGCAGCAGAAAGAAGATAAACAGTTGGCGAATCAAAAGTCTGGAGGTTCATCGTGAATTCATCATCATCCAGTACAGAGATAGGTAAGCAAGAGATATTTAATGATGGTTTTTGGTATAATAATGCCATTTTTGCTCAGTTATTAGGTATGTGTCCATTGCTTGGAGTAACCACCTCGGCTGAGAATGGTTTTTGGATGGGTTTGGCAACATTATTGGTACTGATGGGCTCCAACTTGATTGTATCCTTGGTTCGAGATTTTATTCCGAGTGAAGTACGTATTCCCGCATATATTGTCATTATTGCATCCTTGGTGACTGTGGTTGAATTGGTCATGAATGCTTGGATGCATGAGATGTACTTAGTTTTAGGGCTATTTATTCCCTTGATTGTGGTGAACTGTGCAATTTTGGGCAGAGCCGAAGCTTTTGCCAGTAAAAATAGCGTGTCAGATTCACTTATGGATGCTTTGGGTATGGGTTTAGGTTTCACTTTTGCTTTGTTACTTCTTGGTGGTGTACGCGAACTTTTAGGGCAAGGTCATTTGTTTGGTTTTGATGTGTTTGGTGCAGATTATCCTGATGTATTGGTCTTTATTTTGCCACCAGGAGCATTTATTGCGCTTGGTTTTATTTTGGCAGGTGTAAATCTTATTAATATACGTATGCAAAAGAAAAAAGAAGCTTTAGCTGCGCAGCAAGTAGCACAAGAAGTGAGCAGCTGATGCATTTGTGGTTGATGGTTATGATGTCATCTATGCGTGAAGAAAAACAGTGAAAACAGATGTTAAATTGCCAACAATATCATTGATACATGCTTGAGATTTGTAATCTATCGTTGTCCATTCCAGTGTCAGGTCAGCATATTAAAGCAGTATCTGATGTATCGCTAAGTTTAAAAGCGGGCAAAGTATTAGCCTTGGTGGGCGAGTCGGGTTGTGGTAAAAGTTTGACGGCACAATCCATGTTAAGGCTTGGTGAGTTTCAAGGTGTGAATAAAGAATCAGGTGATATTTTGCTTCATGGCAAAAGCCTGTTTGATATATCTGCACATGAACTACGCAAGATTCGTGGTGGTGTTATTTCCATGATTTTCCAAGAGCCGATGACTGCGCTCAATCCTGTATTTTCGATTGGTAGCCAAATTTTAGAAGTGATTCATTTACATACAGACTTGGATAAAGGTGCCGCAGTTCAAAGAGCATTGTCTTTACTGGCTGATGTTGGTCTGCAAGATGGTGAGCACCTGATGCAGCAATATCCAGATTCACTTTCAGGTGGTATGCGTCAACGTATTCTTATTGCCATGGCAATGGCAGGTGAGCCTGAATTTATTATTGCTGATGAGCCAACCACAGCCTTGGATGTTTCGGTACAAAAACGAATTATTGCTTTGTTGCGTAGTCTACAACGAGAAAAGGGTTTAGGTATGTTGTTGGTCACCCATGATTTTGGGCTGGTTGCTGAAATGGCAGATGAAGTGGCTGTGATGTATGCGGGTGAAATTGTTGAGCAAGCATCGGTGATGGATATTTTTGATAAACCATCACATCCTTATACCCAAGCGTTGATGAAGTGTCGCCCTGAGTTTACCAAAGATGGTCAACTGGCGGTGATTCCTGGCAATGTGCCAAGCCCTGGTGATTGGGCGCAGGGATGCCGTTTTGCACCGCGTTGTGATAGGGCAAGTCAATTGTGTGCTGCTGCACCTGTTCGTCTTGATGCTTGGCATAGTGGGGTGCATCAAGCACGTTGTATTAGGGTTGCTGAATCATGAGTGTGTTAAGCGTTCAACATATTCGCAAAGTGTTTAAGGGTGGTGGTTTCTTTGGCGGTGGTGCAGAAAAAATTGCGGTGAATGATTTAAGCTTTGATTTGGTTAGGGGTGAGACACTGGCGATTGTGGGTGAATCAGGTAGTGGCAAGTCAACTACAGCACGATTAGCCATGCGTTTATTGGATGCCGATGCAGGGCAAGTCATATGGGCTGGCGAAGATGTTAGTTTGTTAACGGGCAAAGCTTTGCGGGAAAAACGTAAACATTTGCAAATGGTATTTCAAGACCCTTTTGCCTCGCTAAATCCTAAAATGAAAATTGTGGATACGGTGGCAGAAGGTTTGCGTGTGCATCAGCCAAGTTTAAGCAAGGCAGAGCGCAGGCGTAAAGTAGCTGAAACATTACAGTTATGTGGCTTGGGTGAAGAAGCTTTGGATAGGTATCCACACCAGTTTTCAGGTGGGCAACGGCAACGTATAGGCATTGCTAGAGCATTGATTGTGCAGCCTGAAGTGTTGGTTTTGGATGAACCTGTATCTGCGTTGGATGTGTCTGTACAAGCCCAGATTTTGAACTTATTAAAACAACTGCAACAAGAAAAAGGTTTGGCATATTTGTTTATTTCCCATGATTTATCCGTGGTGCAACATATTGCGACGCGGGTAATGGTCATGTTTGCAGGTTTTGTGGTGGAAGAGGGCGATGTAGATACGGTGTTTAATCATCCTAAACATCCTTACACCAAATCATTATTGGATGCCAAACCCATCAGTCACCCTAGCCAACGTAGTGATGAAGATGTGATTGCTGTGGATGAAGGTGTGGCAAGTGTTGGTTGTGCCTTTGCGCCGCGTTGTGCCTTTGCTCAAGATGCGTGTAAATTATTTGATATGCAGCTTAAGGATGGCGTAGCTTGTTTGTATCCACTGTAACTTTCCACAGCAGAGGACACGCGAAGGAAGTGTGCGAATAATTTCTCATGCCGAGTAGTGGAGGCATCTAAGACCTTTCGGCTTCGCTCAAGGTGACAGGTTATCATCGAGAAATAACTCGTCATACCCGCGAAGGCGGGTATCCATGTGTGTTGAGTAGCTTAGGTGGATTCCCTCCTGAAGGTGAATTGCATAGCAAGAGAGACCACCCTGGGGTGGCGAGGGAATGACAAAGGGAGAGTTGAAGTGGAAGTAGCATCTTTAATTAAACGTGTAGCCCGTGGTAAACATGGCTCAGAGCATTTGAATCAGGATGAAGCGCGTTTTGTATTCTCCGAGTTATTAAATCCACAAGCTGATGCATTGCAGTTGGGTGCGTTTTTGATTGCCCAGCGCATGAAAGGGGAAACCTCTGCTGAGCTTGCAGGTTTTGTCCAAGCTGCCCGTGAGCATGTGTCTCATTTTAATCATACCATTGCCCCGCAAGGTACGGTGGATTTACCTTGTTATGCGGGTAAACGTCGCGCAGCACATGCTTATTTGATTGCGGCTCTGGAAGCCAAAGACAAAGGTATTCCCATTTTTGTGCATGGCATATCCCACATCGAAGGACGTGTCACAGCTTGGCAGGTATTACAAACAGTGGGCATTAAAGCTGCGACCACATTATCTGAAGCCAAGAATATCATGGATGAACATGGCATGGTGTATATGGATTTAGAGGATATATGCCCTGACTTGAATCGAATTTATCATTTGCGCGATAGATTGGGTGTACGCTCCTTTGTCAACACGGTTGCTAGGTTGCTCAACCCCATGCAGTGCGACAAACAACTCAACGGCTTTTTTCATACCCCATATGCCGATTATATGGCAGAAGCGAATGTATTGCTTGGTCAAAAGGAATCTTTGGTGTTTATGGGCGCAGAAGGTGAGCCTGAATTGTATGCTGATAGGCAAAAGGTAGTAAAGCATCAAACAGGGAACACGATTGAAAGCATAGCCTTTGAAGATAGTGGTTGTGAAACATATCCCAAACAAGCGGTGGAAGACTTACAACAAATTTATGATGATTTTCAGCGCATGTTAAATGGTAATAGAACCGAGCGAGAGCAAGCTACAGTTGAAAGAGTGAAGCAGGTTATTTTTTCACTTAATAGTCACCTTGTTATTGCTGTTTAACTGACCATCCCTTTATGAGATAAAAGTAGTTTCAAGATAATTGCTATTATGAATATTATACCAATACCTGCGATATAAATAATTACTTCCATTGTTGTTAAGTTTTCCATAGTCCACCTGTGACAGCTAAAGGTTTTAGTTTTTTTAATCTACCCTCCTAATTGAGTGTAGGTAAAATATCGAAAGATTTATATGGTATATCAGTGGCAATTTACTTGAATAGAGATTACCTTTTAAATCATAACTTATCCACAGGGCTATGCAAGTAATGGGAGAATGAATGGACACCAATATAATGAACTATCACGCGCATATTTATTATAATGAAAGCACTTTTGAGCAAGCATCCAAGCTTTGCGATGAAGTGGGTGTATTGTTTGATGTGCCTGTTGGTTTTAAACACCAACAACCTGTGGGTCCGCACCCCATGTGGAGCTGTCAGATTAGCTTAACGGCTGAGAAGTTTGCAGAAGTTGTGCCTTGGTTAATGCTTAACCGAAAAGGTTTAACTGTGTTTATTCATGGAAACACAGGCGATGACCTTAAAGACCATACCGAGCATACCATGTGGATGGGCAGTATAGAGTCACTAAACTTGGATATATTTAAATAATTTTCTAGTGCGTCATACCCGCGTAGGCGGGTATCCATTATTGGTAGTGGATTCCCACCTCCGTGGGAATGACGAGAGGATGAGAGAGATGTCATACTGAGCATAGTCAAGGTATATTCAAAACAGAAAGGCCTTTCGAGTGCGTAGCTTGCCTGTGGATTCCCGTCTTCCCTCAGGGGATACTCTCTTGCTACGCAATTCACCTAATCGTGGGAATGACGAGGGTAAGGGTTACTTGATAGGGAATAGTTTGTTTAAAGCTTGTTTGACCTGCGTTTGGTCTTTTTTATTGAGCGTGCCTGCTTTTCTTAGAATCAGTTGATGGTCTAGTGTAAATAATTTCATGCGCACAATGGAAGGTGATGATAGACCTGCGGCATCAAGGTCTCTGATTTCAACATCCAATACCCAATCAGAATTACTGGCGCTGGTAATCATAGCCAATACAGATTGACCCACGGGAAGATTGAAGCTTTTTGCATCAGAAAGTACCAGTGCAGGCCTGCGTTTTGTGGTTGCTCTATCCGTGAATGGAAAGGGAACAACAACGACATCAAATGCCTCAAAGGTCATTGTAGGCTTGTTCGTCTTCGGCGGTTGCCCATTCGGTTAGGGTGGCTTCAATGCCTTTTGCAAATGCGAAATCAATAGGCTGCGCTTTCCTAAGCTGTATGGAATTATCTTGAATATCGAAAGCCACGGCATCGCCTGCTTGAAGATGAAGGGCTTTACGAACAGGCTTAGGAATAGTTGCCTGATATTTACTGGTTAGTTTACTTGTTGCTGTTTGCATATCTAAACCTCTATGTATGAATGTAATGACAGTATTACCCATTACCTATGATATTGCAAGTTCTTTCATGATACATATGCTAAAAGCACAAAAAAAGAGGCCACCTCGCGGCAGCCTCTTGAATCATTCAGACGGTTAAGAAAACTTAGTTTTTCTCTTTATCTACGATTTTCTTAATCCAAGGCATCATAGCGCGAAGTTTTTCGCCTGTTTGCTCGATTGGATGTGCAGCGTTGTTACGGCGTGCAGCAGTCATTGAAGCATAGTTGGTTGCACCTTCAAGGATGAATTGTTTTGCATATTCACCCGTTTGAATGTTGTGCAAGCACTCACGCATGGCTTTGCGAGACTCTTCGTTAATCACTTTAGGGCCAGTCACATATTCGCCGTATTCAGCGTTGTTAGAGATTGAGTAGTTCATGTTGGCGATGCCACCTTCATACATCAAATCAACAATTAATTTCAATTCATGTAAACATTCAAAGTATGCCATTTCTGGTGCGTAGCCCGCTTCAGTCAATGTTTCGAAACCAGCTTTCACCAATTCAACCGCGCCGCCACAAAGAACCGCTTGTTCACCGAATAAATCTGTTTCAGTTTCATCTTTAAATGTTGTTTCGATGATACCAGTACGACCGCCACCAATCGCTGATGCGTAAGACAAGCAAATGTCTTTGGCGTTGCCAGTTGCATCTTGATGCACTGCGATAAGGTCTGGAATACCGCCGCCACGCTCAAATTCAGAGCGAACAGTGTGACCTGGTGCTTTGGGTGCAATCATCACAACGTTTAGGTCAGCGCGAGCTGTTACTTGGTTGTAGTGAACTGCGAAACCATGAGCGAATGCCAAAGTTGCACCTTTTTTGATGTTTGGCTCAATCTCTTCTTTGTACAATACTGATTGGAATTCATCAGGGGTAAGAATCATCACCAAATCAGCTGATGCAACAGCATCTGCAACATTACTTACTTTCAAGCCATGTGCCTCGGCTTTAGCCACAGATGAAGAATTCGTACGAAGACCAACAACAACGTCTACACCTGAATCATTAAGGTTAGTCGCATGAGCGTGACCTTGAGAACCATAACCAATGATGGCAACTTTCATGCCTTTGATGATGGATAAGTCTGCATCTTTATCATAATAAACGTTTAATGCCATGGGCTTGTACTCCTAAATATGTTCAATAAAACTTAAAATGGTCGCGCACCCTAATCAAGTCAGAACAAAATATCACCTATTCTTTAAGATAGAGCAGGTTTCACGCGCTTTTAATGGAAATGGATAACAGTTTGTCGAATCGCAGCTTTGTTTGTAGGGTGCGTGCAACGAATATTTCACAAGGGACGAACACATCATGGATTTGAATTATAATCATGCTTTTTGGGGCATACTTTTTGCAGGTATCTTTTACGTGGTTGGTAATGCTGCATGGGTGAACAAATGGGCAAGAGAAAGTCGGTTTATTGCCATATTGTTGTGGTCGGTTTTGGGTTTTGTGATTTTACTTTTTGCTGCCTCATTTGATATGCGGTTGGACCCCAATTTACAGTCTGGTATTTGGGAGCGTATGACATCGGTTGATGGTGAAAACCATTGGATTGCACTTACATTATATGCGCTTTTATCTACACCAGGCATTGCAGCAAACTTGTTTAGTTTGGAATTAAGAATGACACGTTTGGCATTGATTTTACCAGGTATTCTCGTGTTTATACCTATGGGTAAACAGTTGGAACACCCTGAAGGTTCGTTGATTTTGGTATCCATTGGGGCAACAGTGGCTGTGGTTGGTATTTTGTTATTGTTTCAAATGTTGCTTGATGTGGAACCTGAAAAGAAAAAGAAACGGAAAGTTAGTACGGCATGAAACACATGAATTCTCGGGCTTCCATGTTGGTCGAAGCGCTGCCTTATTTGCAGCGTTTTGCAGACCAAACCATAGTGATTAAATATGGCGGTAACGCCATGGTGGAAGAAAGCCTGAAAGAAAGTTTTGCCAAAGACATCACACTGCTTAAACAAGTGGGTATCAACCCTGTGGTGGTGCATGGCGGCGGGCCACAAATTGGGAATGTACTCAAAAAAATCGGTAAACAAGCTGAGTTTATTGATGGTATGCGGGTAACCGATGATGAGACCATGGATATTGTTGAAATGGTGCTTGCGGGCAAGGTAAACAAAGAAATCGTAGCCAATATCAATAGAGCAGGTGGTAAAGCTGTTGGTTTATCGGGTAAAGATGGTGGTTTGATTTGTGCGCGTAAGATGAAAGTGACCAAAAACTCACCTGAGTTGGATGTGCCTGAAATTATTGATTTGGGGCATGTTGGGCAAGTGCACAAAATCAATACGGAAATCTTGAATGTGCTTGAAAGTGATAAGTTTGTGCCTGTGATTGCGCCTGTGGGTTATGATAAAGATAAAGCGCAAAGTTATAATATTAATGCTGATTTGGTTGCAGGTGCGATAGCCCAAGCTTTGGGTGCGGCGAAATTAATTTTATTAACGGATGTTGTGGGTGTGTTGGATGCAGACAAAAAACTCAAATCCAAGTTCTCCACTGATGAAGCTAGAGCATGGATAGCTGATGGTACGATTGCTGGTGGCATGATTCCCAAAGTGAATTGCTGTTTAGATGCAGTGGAAAACAGTGTGGAAAAAGCGCATATTATTGATGGGCGTGTGCCGCATGCAATCCTGCTAGAAATGTTTACAGACGAAGGTGTAGGGACTGTGTTTGCATCGTAGGGCTTGTGCCTTATTTGCCTAAGCACTGCGTTAAAAGTGCTCACTTATTGTTAGTAAGCTCTGCGCTTTTGCCTTGTGCTAAGACAAAGCGACAGCAAGTAGAGACGAGCTAATTTAAGCCAATGAAATATATGTCTCAAAACATTTTCTCTGCGTTACTCTGCACCCTCTGCGGTAAAAAAAGGTTATGGGTAGTCTTTTTGCTTTGTAGTTTGGTAAGCCAAGCGCAAGCTGCTGATGTTTCCAATATATCCAAAGCAGAACAAAGTCGCATTGCGGATTTAATTTTTAAGAATGAATGCAATCGCAAGTTTGAGTGTTTGGTGTCTTGGAATGATGGTGAAGATTTTCCATCCTTGGGCATAGGGCATTTTATTTGGTTTCCCAAAGGCTCGAATGCACCATTTCAAGAAAGTTTTCCTGATTTAATGCGTTGGTACCAGCAGCAGGGTGTCATCGTTCCTGAAAGGCTTTCAAATATATTACAGCCCAATCAATCTAGTCCTTGGCAGAATAAAGCTGAATTTCTACAAGATGAAAACAAGCCTCAAATTGAACAGCTGCGTCAGTTTTTGGCAGATACTCAAGATGTACAAGCATCCTTTATCATGCAGCGGTTGGCGGATGCTTTGCCCAAGATGTTGGCGATTGGGCAAAACCAAGTTGAAAAGGATAAAATCAAACACCAGTTTGAACGGGTTTCAGCCAGCCCGAATGGTTGGTATGCCTTGATTGATTATGTGAATTTTAAGGGTGAAGGTATTAAAGAAACCGAGCGTTACCACGGTAAAGGTTGGGGCTTGGCGCAAGTGTTACTCAATATGGATCATGAAGGTAATGCACTTAGGGCATTCGTGAGCTCAGCAAAACAAATGTTACAGCAGCGGGTCAGTCTTTCACCACCAGAGCGCAATGAGCAACGCTGGTTAAACGGCTGGCTCAAGCGTTTGGATACTTACTGATTATCTAACATTTCTTGCGCTTTATCTGCCATATCTTGTGCATGTTGTGTGGCTTGGTCTGCCGCTTGCTGAGCTGCATCAAGTGCATGTTTGGCTTGTGCTGCAGGGCGTTCTTCTTCGCTGCAGGCTGTGATTGCAGCCAATATGGTGAGTAAAATCATAAGTTTCTTCATTGCTTCTCCTTTGTAGGTAAGAAGCAGATACTTTCTTTTCATAACTTAAAAATCAATGCAGTTGATACGCCAAAGCTCTTTGCTAATGGTTTTATTTTGCATCAGGTCATAAAGTGTTGTTTTGGGTAATAAGGGTGCGTAACTTTCATGGGGTAGGGTCTTACTTGCATTCCCGCCACTAAATTCCAAGTGTTTTGCCAATAAATCTGCAATATAAACAGCAAAAACTTCAGCGCGGATGGATTCAGGCACAACCTGTTTGTCAGCAGCACCAGGGTGATGGTGCCAGAGGATACCTTGTTGTATTTTTTCAGGTAAGTTCCAATGTTCCGCAAAAATACAACCGACTTCAACATGTGTGCAGCCAAAGCGTTCAGCTTCGTGGACAAGTATACCTTTTTCATGGTTAAACATAATGGGCTGACGCTCTGTTTTAACAAAGTTAAGACCCATGCGTCCAATATCATGAAACAGACCTATCGCTGCTGCAGTTTTGGCTTCACATTTGGGTATATGTTTGCTTACAACTTCAGCCAGTGCTGATACTGCCATGCCGTGTTTCCAAAGGTCAGTTAGGTTGTAAGCACCACGCATTTGGGGAATCACTTGAGAAAAACAATGTTTGGCGACGATGCTTCTTACCAAGTTGTTGCCCAAGTGTGAAATAGCTCTGTTTAAATCAACAATAGGTTTTCTCAGTCCAAAAGCTGGTGCATTCACAACCTTAAGGATTTGAGCTGACAGCACGGGGTCGCCTTTGATGATGGATGATAATTTACGGTTGGATGCGCCTGCGCGGGAAAGGCGTTGGTATTCATCCCATAATGCAGAAGGCATAGGTAGTCTTCTGACTGCATCGGCATACATTTTAAGGCGTTCGGGTTGAGTGACTGTTTCCAATAATTGCTTAGCTTCAAAGCCACTTCTGGTCCCTAAATCGAGATTAAAAGGATTATGTTTTCTTTCTTCAGTCTCAAAGGTTTCTTTTTGTTTACTTGCAAAAAATCTTTTAAATAAACGCCACATTTTACTGTTGCCTCAACTTTTTTATTTGTTTATCGGTATCAATGTTGATTGTTGATTGTAACAAGCAATTGTTATGCCTAATGTGTAGTTTTTCTGTTTTTTATAGGGTTATAAAGATGTGAGAGTTTAGGAACAGCCATATAAAGTTATGTGTATGTTTGCTTTAGGCAATGGCACGAATTACACTTTCAACATTGGGAACACAGGCGGTTAGCGATTCATGCAAAATAAAACTCCATTTATATCTATTGTTGCACCCTGCTATAATGAAGCAGGCGTGATTGATGTGTTTTTGCAAGAGATGTTTGTCATTTTAAAACGTTTGAATCGTGACTTTGAGATTGTGTTTGTGAATGATGGAAGCCGCGATAACACATTGGATATTTTGATTGAAAAAGCCAAAGCACACGATGAAGTTCGTGTTTTAAACCTAGCACGGAATTTTGGTAAAGAAGCAGCGCTTACTGCGGGTATTGACCATGCCCAAGGTGAAGTGGTGGTGCCCATTGACGTGGATTTGCAAGACCCACCCGAGCTTATTTTAGATTTTGTACGTGAATATGAAGCAGGTTACGATGTGGTGGTCGGCAAGCGAGAAGACAGAACAACTGACTCGACTGCCAAGCGGATGAGCGCTGAATTTTTCTATAAAATGCATAATAAAATATCAGATATTCAAATCCCACAAAATGTTGGGGATTATCGTTTGATGTCACGGCGTGTGGTTGATGCGCTAAAACAACTACCCGAGACCCAGCGTTTTATGAAAGGTATTTTTGCATGGCTTGGTTTTAAAACTGCGGTTGTAACCTACAAACGCGAAGAACGTGTAGCAGGTGAATCCAGTTTTAATGGTTGGAAGCTTTGGAATTTTGCACTCGATGGTATCACCAGCTTTTCAACGGCTCCGTTACGCGTTTGGTTGTATGTCGGCAGTGTATTAGCGTTGATTGCTTTTGTGTATGGCTCGTGGATTGTGCTCAAAACACTGATGTTTGGGGTGGATAGCCCAGGTTATGCTTCAATCATTACCATTGTGTTATTCCTTGGTGGTATTCAATTGATGGGTATTGGTATTTTGGGTGAATATATCGGCAGGATTTACCTTGAGTCCAAGCGTAGGCCGATTTATATCGTGGAGCGCGAATATTAAAATACTGTTGCTGCAATTAAGTAGGTATGGCTTTTTTGGTATCATTGCGACCCTGATTCATTTGTTGTCGGCATGGTTGTTAATTTATGGGCTTAGCACATCGGTATTGCTTGCCAATAGCTGTGCTTTTCTCATTGCCTTTATGTTTTCATATATTTTTCAGAGCAAATATGTGTTTAAAGCAAGCTTTGATGCACAGAAGTTTGTACGTTTTTTTGCTGTGCAAAGTGGGGCATTTGTGCTGGCATATATGTCGTCAACATGGTTTCGATTGGACAACCAATATATACAAACGCTGTTGATTGTGATGGTGATTCCATTGGTATCGTTTGTCATTCATAAGCTTTGGACATTTCAAGTTAAATAAGGAAAAAACATGCAAGAATATATGACCAAACAGCGTTTTTTATTACTTTTAGCCATTTTAGTGCTGGTGCGGGTGTATATGATGGTGGTTTTTCCACTGACAGATACGACAGAGGCGCGTTATGCCAATATCGCACTAATGATGGCGATGAGCAATGATTGGATTACGCCATATTTTGATGTGGGTATTCCTTTTTGGGGTAAACCACCTTTTTCTTTTTGGGCTGCTGCATTGTCTTATGAGGTCTTTGGTGTGCATGATTTTGTGCCACGTATTCCTTCGCTTATATTTACATTGCTTACGGCATGGTTGATTTTCCGTTATTTGGTCACATTTTATGTCAAGGCGACAGCCTATTTGGGTGTGTTGATTTATTTGTCGATGGTGTTGGTATTTGTATTGAGTGGTGCAGTGCTAACCGACCCTTTTCTTACGTTTGCCAGTACATTAACCATGATTTCTTTTATCATGGTGATACGTAAGCAAGAGCATTATTGGAGTCATTTATTTTTTGTTGGTATTGCCTTGGGATTGTTGACCAAGGGGCCATTGATTTTTGTGCTGGTGGGCGGTGCATTAAGCATGTGGTTGATGTGGGACTTCAAACGATTGAAACTTCTTTCTGCTTTTTCTTGGTGGGCAGGTATAGCGATTGTATTGCTCTTAGCTTTGCCTTGGTATGTGCTGGCGGAATTAAAAACTCCAGGTTTTATTGACTACTTTATTGTGGGCGAACATTTTATGCGTTTTATCGATTCGGGTTGGAAAGGCGATTTGTATGGCACTGCGCATAAAGAACCCAAAGGTTATATTTGGGTGATGTGGCTGGGTGCAGCCCTTCCTTTTTCATTCATGGTTTTGGCAATATTGGGCAAGCGTATGGTAAGTGTATCGGGTGTTAAACAATGGTTTTATACACTGCGCCACCATCAGGAAACAAGTTATTTTGTGATGTGGTCGTTGTTTACACTTATTTTCTTCACGATTTCTGCCAATATCTTAGCAACATATATTTTGCCCGCACTGCCTGCATTGGCAATCTTACTGGCGATGTATTGGGCAAAACAAGGGCATCAAATAAAGGTAGGCTCTTATCCTGTAACCAGTGTATTTGTATTGTTTACCCCAATCATTTTTCTTGTGGCGGGTATTTATTTTAGCCAACATGAAGAAAAATTACCTACAGAGAAAAATTTGATTGCATATTACCAAATGCATCAAGCCGATGCGCAAGGTATTTATTATATCAATACGCGCCCATTTTCGGCGCAGTATTATTCGGCTAACCAAGCTGTGTTGGTAGAGTTGGCTCCGCGAACCATGAAACACAGCAAGGTGATAACTTGGCAGCAATTTCAAACACAAGTCGTTGGTGTGGTGCCAACTTTTTATGTGGTGGTAGCCAAAGGTGAGTTGGGCAATTTACCTAAAAATATACGTGAAAAGATGAGTGATGTATTGTTTGAAAGTAAACGGTATATGTTGTTTAAATACCAAGCATCTTAAGGACTGTGTGCTTAAAACTATTGGTTTTGTTTGCTCGGTGGAATATAGCTCGGTTTAAAAGATAGTTGACGGTAGGTTTTAAACCTTTCGCGAGAAGCTTGTTTTAAATTTTCATCCCAAGCATCAACAAAATCAACAATATGCGAAAAACCTTGTAATTCGGGTGGTATTTCCAAACCACCATTGATAAGCACTGCTGCTTGATTATCACGGTTGATATGTGTCGCCAATAAAATGGGTTGTTTGGCATTGTTGGCGGCATCATCGCTGGCGATGGCATGCGGCAGGAAGGCTTCGGGATGAATTGTCCACAATGTTTCATCAAGTTGTTGCATAAAATCTTCATCAGGGCAAAGCACCAATACATGTGGGGTTAAGCGGTTGCGGCGTAATAAAAGCTTGGCAATGCCTTTGATGCGGTCGGCATGTTCTAAGGATTCAAAGTGAACTTTGGTTTCCATGTTAACCGCCAGCTATTTTTGCTTTGATGCCTTGTTTATCCAAAAGCTCAAGCAGCTTTTCTCTGTGGTCGCCTTGAATTTCGATGTTGTTATCTTTGATTGCACCACCTGTACCCAATTGGGCTTTGAGTGTTTTGCCCAACTTCTTGAGTGCATCTTTATCCAAGCTTAAACCTGTAATCACAGATACCGATTTGCCGCCACGCCCTTTGCTTTCACGCATAATACGCACGCCTTGTTTATTAGGGTTTTTAATGGGTGAAGGGGCAGTGCCTTTTTTCTTTTTACCGCGTTTGCCAACTTTGGCTGAAGGCTGAGATGATTTATTTATCATCCCATCTTCACTAGAATAGACCAATACTCTGTCGCTGGACATTTAAACAGCAGCTAACCAATCTTTATGTGCAGGGCTTCTGCCATGCACCACATCAAAGTATTTGGTTTGCAGTACTTCAGTAATCGGACCACGAGAGCCACAACCAATGGTTCGACCATCAAGTTCACGAATTGGGGTGACTTCAGCAGCTGTACCTGTGAAAAATGCTTCATCAGCAATATAAACTTCATCACGGGTGATACGTTTTTCAATCACTTTATAACCTTCTTCTTCAGCAAGCTGAATCACGGTTTTACGGGTAATGCCATCCAAAGCGCTGGATAGTTCTGGTGTATAAATCACACCGTCTTTAACCAAAAAGAAGTTTTCACCACTGCCCTCAGCCACAAAACCATCTACATCCAATAACAACGCTTCATCATAACCATCTTTGAGTGCATCAGAGAGCGCAAGCATAGAGTTGATGTAGTTACCATTGGCTTTGGCTTTGCACATGGCGATATTTGGATGATGACGAGTGAATGAAGATGTGCGAATACGAATGCCTTTTTTCAAAGCATCTTCGCCCAAATATGCACCCCAATGCCAAGCGGCAACGATAACATGTGTTTTCAAACCATCAGCGCGTAAACCCATACCTTCAGAACCATAAAACGCCATAGGACGCAAATAAGCTGAATCAAGGTTGTTGATTTTAACGGCATCCAATTGGGCTTGGTTAATCTCATCTTTAGAATAAGGCATATCCATATTCATGATTTTTGCAGAGTTAAACAAACGGTCGGTATGCTCTTGTAAACGGAAAATCGCAGTGCCTTCTTCAGCATGATAAGCGCGAACACCTTCAAATACACCCATGCCATAATGCAGGGTATGGGTGAGCACATGAATTTTGGCATCACGCCAAGGTACCATTTCACCATCAAACCAAATCATTCCATCTCTATCTGCAAAATTTAACATAAATAACTATCTTCCTAATCCTTAATTGTGTTTATGAAGCGATGGTTCGCTCTTGTTCCCACAAAACCCGTTGCTCCAAAGCACGTGATAATGTGTATTCATCTAAATATTCCAATTCGCCGCCTTCAGGCACACCACGGGCAATACGAGAGATGCGAATATGATGATGGGCATAGCGGCGGGAAATAAAGTGAGCAGTGGCTTCACCATCCACCGTTGCGCTGGTTGCCATAATCAACTCTTTGATATTGCCGTTTGCAATACGTTTGTCCAAGCTATTAAACCGAAGTTTATCAGGGCCAATGCCATCCACAGGGCTGAGGCGACCATGTAAGACATGATAACTGCCTTGAAAGTGACCACGCTCTAGCATCAATACATCCACAGGTTGTTCAACCACACAGACAAGTTCATGTTGGCGTTTCACATTATCACAAATCGTACAATGGTTGGCAGAAGCAAACCCACCACAGGTATCACAAAACTTTACCTGCGTGTGTAGGTGCTCCAATGAATGCGCTAGGTTTTTTACTTCATTTTCTGATTGTTCCAGCATGTTTAAAGCAAGGCGCATGGCAGTTTTAGGACCAATGCCTTGGAATGCACTAAGCTGCTCCACCAAACGCGCCAATGGCTCAGGCATGCCTGCCAAGTGGTACATTATAGTGAAAATCCTGGTGGTAGCGACATGCCACCCATCATATCTTTTTGTTTGGCTTTGGTTGTTTCTTCGATTTTAATCATTGCCGAATTCACAGCTGCCACAACCAAATCTTCAAGCAAAGATTTATCATCATCAGCCAATAAACTATCATCAATATCAATGCGTTGGACTTGGTGGTTACCTGCAACAGTGGCTTTAACCATGCCGCCGCCTGATTCGCCAGTCACTTCCAAGTTTGCCAATTCTTCCTGCATGTTTTTCATGTTTTCTTGCATTTTCTTGGCTTGTTGCATCATTTTTGCAATGTTCATACTTATCTTTCCTCGTGCGTTTTCTGTTATGTCATTAAGCTTGTTGAATACCAGCGAGGTACCATGTTGGGTCATCGCTGTTTGGTGTGTGTTGGAAAATCCATATTTCATTTACATCGGAATTTTCGGTATCAACCACAGCACCAGCCATATTCAATGTTTCTTCTTTAAGTTTGGCTTGGAAATGTACTGCAACCCATTCCATGCCTGATTCTACCCATGTTTCTGCAATTTCAGCATCCAACATACCAATTTCAGTATGTGTTTTGTTGTCACCTATGCGTTTCATATCATCGAGTACATGCTGTGCAACTTCGGATGTGCAAAATGAACGAATATCATCTTCATTTTTGGCATCCCAATCTTGTTGCATGCGCACAAAAATATCTTTGGCAGCCTGCACAAAGTGGGCTTCATCAATGGCAGGTTTTGCTGATGTGCTTGTTTCTTCGCTGGTGAAGGTTTGATGCTCAGAGTTAGGTTGTGCATCATGTCCAAAGCTTTGGTTGTGGTGTCCTGCATGTGCGTATGCTTCTCTGCGACCACCCGCTGCTCTGCGCATAAACCAGAAAATCGCAAAGGCAATACCACCAAAAATAAGAATGTCCATAAAGTTGATGCCTTCAAAACCTCCACCAAAGAACAAGGCTCCCAAAAGACCACCCATCGCCAATCCGCCTAGAATACCCATCATGCCACCAGCGCGTGAGCCAGAACGCGCTGGTGCGGCTTTATTGACACCTTGTTTAGGCACTGGTTTTGAGAAGCTTTTTTGTTTACTGAATGATTTGCCGAAGCTACCACCCATGCCGAATCGTTTGGCATCTGCTGTGGTACTTAATCCAGTCACACTAATGAATATGGCTAACAAGCTGAATATCATTGCTTTTTTCATGTTTTATAACGTCCTATACTTCTTTGGAATATCTTAATTGCGCAGCGCCAGCTTGAAACATTAACCGACGCAGCGGCTTATCCTTCACATCTTGTAGGCTTTGGGCAAGTAAGCGTAAATCTTGGCAGTGTATATCATTACGAATGCGCACTTTTTTTTCTTCGCGGATACCTGCATCGGCTTGCACACGTGTCCATACCTTGCTCAAACCTTGAAGTTTACACCGTTTAAAACATGCCTTACGAATTTCTTCATGCAGCAGTCGAATATGGCTGGCAATGACGGGGTGATTGACTGCAATTAACAACCCTAGTGACTCATCGGCTTGTGGTTCCATGGCAACAGGTTCACAGCGCTCAGCCAGCATGCTGCCGACAATGTCGTGCCAATGCCTGCGTAACAAAGCAATGCTATTTAAGCGCTGCATATGTTCTGCATTGAATACTTTGCTCAAGTTTAATTTGAGTGGTTTAAGTTCGGAAGGTTTGCGGGTTCTACGATGGGTTGCCATATGGATGTATAGGTTCGTTTAGAAGGGTAACTTTTTCCCGCCTAAAATATGTGCGTGTAAATGAAACACCTCTTGCCCACCACCTTCGCGCACGTTAATCACCACGCGATAACCAGCTTCAAGGTTTAATACATCATTTGCCACATGGTTCACTTTAAGCATCAACTCACCCAACATGGTAGGGTCTTGGGCATCGGCAAGGGTAGGGATATGTGTTTTAGGAATCACCAATACATGGGTGGGTGCTTTGGGATGAATATCCTTAAAAGCATAGACCGTATTATCCTCATACACCTTATCTGAAGGAATGCTGCCTTCGATTATTTTACAAAATAAACAATCACTCATGGTATCTTCCTCTTTGTATGTGTAGTGGTTGAGCGCAGGCTTGTAGCTTAACAAAGCACTTGCGATAAGCAATATCATGACGGCAGGTAAAAAAGTAAGCATTTGTTTTTTTGTCTAAATTGAAAGGCATAAACTGCGATAGATGAGCTATGACGAGGTGATGAACAGCAATATGTTTTCAAGGATGTGCGTTATGGATGAATATCGATTATTGGTGAATGAAGATGCTTATGGACCTTACCATTCAAAAGAACAGGCAAAATTTGCAGCGGATGTATTTATGAAAAAACACCCGGATATGCAGGAGCAATGTGTTGTACAGCCCATTTGCTCACGCTTGGAATATGTTTATTTGTTTGAACCACAGCTATTGCATTAATCTGCATTCATCATGCCTGTATCTCAGGCAGTAAACCTTGTTGAATGATTTTTTCTTTATTGATTTTGGGTTGTTTTTTTAGCCACAATTCTAATTTCAGGGCTTGGGAATGATTACCTGCTTTTTGTGAAAATACCAAGGAAAGGGGTGTTTTTCCGCGCAAGAATTTTGCGCCTTTGCCCGTTTGGTGTTCTGAAAATCTGCGTTGCACGTCTGTGGTGATGCCTGTGTAAAGCACATTACCTTTGCAGCGAATCATGTATAAATACCAAATCTTATCAGTCATACAAATTCGTCATACCCGCGTAGGCGGGTATCCATAGCGTAACGAAATTTTGAGGTAAATGGATTGAACTCCCTGTTACTCCCGCCTACGCGGGAATGACAAAATTTATTTATTGTCATGTCGAGCGTAGTCGAGACACCTTAAGACCCCTCCATTCCAGTCGGGGTGACAGTGAAGTAGAAATCTTATGCAACATCAATAACTTCAAAATAGTTTGTTTTGCCACTTATTTTTAGCTCAATATCATCACCAATAGATTTCCCCATTAAACTTCTGCCCAGTGGTGATTGCGGGGTAATCACGGTGATGGTTGTACCTTGCGCCTCAACTTTTAAACCACCTGCATCGCCTGCCAAAAGTAGGGTTTGGCTTTTGCCTTGTTCATCTTCTAATGTTACCAGCGATACAAGCTTGGCTGTGGTGCATGGTTGCGGTGATAATTGCTTGAAACAGGCAAGCGCACGTTGCAATTCCAACAAACGCTCACCTTGCCCTTTGGCAAGATACGATGCTTCTGTGCCCATGGTTTCATACTTGGATGAACCCAAACAATCCTTATGCGTTGCCGTATCCCGCGCCACGTCCACAGCTTGCTGCGCTACGCTGATATTGGCTTCAAGTTGGGTGATGATATGGTTTATAACACTCTGTTTATTCATATTAAACTATTCGTCATATCCGCGCAGACGGGTATCCATAGCGTAGTATTGAGCTCCCTCGATGGTCGTTGCTTCACTCCCGCCTGCGCGGGAATGACGGATCTAAACATTGTTATTTCGACTGGAGCGTAGCGAAATGGAGAAATCTTTGCGGTACGAGATGTCTCGACTGCGCTCGACATGACAGCTTACTGGCGTGTTAATGTGTTGGTATCGGTATGCTCAAAAGTTTTGCTGTAAATATCCAGCATAATAGTTTGCTCATATTTCATGGTATTGCCATCTATGGTGACGGTTTGGGTAAACGCTGTGGTGCTGGCTTTTTTCTGCATAAATGATGATTGGGCAATGCCACCATCAAAACCACTTTCTTCGGCTGATACTCCAATCACTGTGCCACTTACATCATCTTCGGTGTCCAAAACTTTACCACATGCCACCACGCCAACACCACGAGGAATGGTAAATGAATGGGTAATCACACCTGTTTCAGCATCCCAAGACCAATAACCCGATTGATGATGGAATACTTCACTGTTTTCTTTGCGAGATACAATTTGTTTGTAATGTAACACAGCAAGGGTTTGTGTTTCCGCATTGCTCACATCGCCAATGGCTTCATAAGTAATGGTTTCAAAGTAGGGGTTGTTTTCTTCGCCGTTGGGTTCTGGGGCAATATCTGTGCCTTTGTCACCTTTCCAAGTGCCAATCAGTTGTGCTAATGGTCCGTAATTAATTTCTGCCATAATTTCTCTCCGAATTAATATGCTTGAATACCATATTTTAGTAATAGGCGTGGTAATTTATCATCAAGGTTTTGAACATCTTCATCGTTCAGTTCGATAAGATTAAAGCCATATTTTTTATAAATTTCAATCTTTTCTTTTTTGCGATGTAAGTATTTGGAATCATTTTCATATCCCCAATATTCGATATAAACTTTTCCGGTCGGAATATAAAAATCACAATAAACATCTTCTTCAATTGGAAGTTTTCGTTCATATGCATGGATAATTTCAGCCATATACAACCAGTTGTCAATTAGCATTTCGGCTTTCGAGCGAACGAAGTGACCATCGGTACTTCTAAATTCAGCTTTAAACTTTTCTCTGAACTCAACTTTTTTCTTCGTTGAAACCTCAGCTTCTCCTTTTACCTCTTGAATAGAAGAAAGCAATGTTCTATTAGAAATAATAGCTTCTGACCAGCGCGCAAAGGGAACACCTGACTTTGAATCTTCGTCTTGAATACCACCTTGTTTTAGGCCTTGGCTGGTTACTTTCCAACCTTTAATATCTTTTTTTATCCAACCAAGCTCAGATAGTATAAAATTAATTTTGTTGGCTGTGAGGTTGAACTTAGTCCCCAAGGATTTTGCAGTTAGTCTCGATTCCACTTGTTTTTTAATAGTGGGAGCACGAGCAATAGACTCAGGCCAAACAATATAGCGTCCATATTGTTTGGATTCTTTATAACTTCCACCAATTTTCTTTCCAAGCTCAGTTAGAATATATTTGTTATCCGCACCTTTTTGAATGAGCTTGTCTTTATCAAATTTGATATCTAGCTCACGTTTACTGATATTAAGACGTTTGGCTAAAGCAGTTGTTGAAATTAGTTTTTGTGTTCCCATTTGCGCCCCCCTTGACACGTTTTATTTTCGAGAAGCCTTTTCATCGTGCCCAGACACGCCAAAACGTCTAGCAAGTTCATTGAGTACATCATCAGGACTTAAGCCTTTTTGCGCCAACATCACCATGGTGTGAAACCAAAGGTCTGCTGTTTCATAAATGATTTGTTCTTTATCTTCATTTTTGGCTGCGATAATGGTTTCTGTGGCTTCTTCACCAATCTTTTCCAACATCTTATCAGGCTTGGCATAAAGCGAAGCCACATAAGACGCATCGGGGCTTTCTGATTTCCTCGCTTCAAGAATAGCTGCGAGTTCTTTTAGAATATCATTGCTCATGCTTGCTCCAAGGGTGTAGTAAACCCCGTCATTCTTAACGCCCAATCAAGTTGACGGCAGGCTTTGATTGGGAATCCATAAGCCTTAGTTACTTCGACAGGCAATTGAAAGCATGGATACCCGTCCCGCGCCTTCGCGGGGACAAGCTCTGTGCGGGTATGACGAAGTAGGGGAAGATGAACCATTATTCGATCGGCTCTTCAAACGTAACCCATTTATCACCGCGCTTCTCTCTAAAGAAGCAAGATGCACGGTTAGTGTGGCATGCTGCACCTGTTTGTTCAATCAGCAGCAGGATGGTGTCGCCATCACAATCCAAGAAAATATCCAATACCTTTTGTACATGCCCTGAAGTTTCGCCTTTTTTCCATTGGGTTTTGCGCGAGCGGGAATAATAGTGGGCATAGTTTGTGTTTAGTGTTTGTTTGACAGCTTCCTCATTCATCCATGCCATCATCAGCACCCGCCCAGTGTCCACAGATTGGGCAATAGCAGGCACAAGCCCATCATCATTAAACTTGATGTCTTTAAGTAGGTTATCCAAGCCCATAGGCGCTTGTGGCTCTACTTTTTCAACGGGCATAATCAAATCTTTGTTTTCGCTTTTACTCATGTTTTTTCCCTATTTTGTTTTACCACGAAGGGCACGAAGATTTATAAGGTATGGATTGCCGTTTTCACGGGAATGACGATGTTTGTCTTCGTGTTCTCTGTGCACTTCGTGGTTCATATTATGCTGTTAATTTTGCTAGTACACGTTCTGCCGCAGCAATGGTGTTGTCAATATCTTCATCGGTGTGTGCCGCTGACACAAATGCTGCTTCATATTGCGAGGGGGCGAGATAAATACCTTCATTTAACATTTCATTGAAGAACTTACCGAAGAATGCCAAGTCGCAATGACCCGATACATCCGCACCACAAGTTACATGTTCGAGTTCTGTGAAGAACACGGTAAACATAGAACCAAAGCGGTTGCCCGTGGCAGGCACACCCGCAGCTTTACAGCCAGCGAGTAAACCTTCAAACAAACGTTTGGATTTGGCTTCAAGGTCTGCATAAAGTGAGTCGTCTTGCAGACGAGATAATGTTTCAAGACCTGCGCGCATGGCAAGCGGGTTGCCCGATAAAGTGCCTGCTTGATAGACTGGGCCATCGGGTGAAATTTTGCGCATGATTTCTTCGCGGCCGCCATAAGCGCCCACAGGTAAACCACCACCAATGATTTTACCCAAGCAAGTTAAATCAGGGGTGATATTAAATAATTTTTGTGCACCACCTGATGAAACGCGGAAGCCACACATCACTTCATCAAAAATCAGCAATGCGCCTTCTGCGGTGCAAATGTCTCTTAATGATTGTAGGAAACCATTGGAATACAAATCCATTACCCCCGTGTTGCCAGGGATTGGCTCAACGATGATACATGCGATTTCGCCTTTGTTTTCTGCAAACAAACGTTTCACTTCATCCAAATCTTGGAATGGGGCAGTAAGGGTTAACTTGGCATAATCGGCAGGCACACCTGCTGAATCAGGCTCTCCAAATGTTGCAGCGCCAGAACCTGCTTTCACCAACAAACCATCGGCATGACCGTGGTAACCACCGTCAAATTTTAGGATTTTATCGCGACCTGTGAAACCGCGTGCCAAACGTAATGCACTCATGGTGGCTTCTGAGCCAGAGCTTACAAAACGAATCACATCGATTGAAGGAACCATATCTATGACCATTTGCGCCAAATCAATTTCAAGCTCGCATGGTGCGCCAAATGAAACACCTTTTTGCGCCGTTTCGGTGATGCCAGCAATCACTGCATCATGGGCATGCCCCAAAATCATAGGACCCCAAGAACCCACATAATCGATGTAGGTGTTACCATCCACATCGGTGACGTATGCGCCTTTGGCATGGTCGAAGAAGCGGGGTGTGCCACCCACGCCTTTAAAAGCACGAACAGGTGAATTTACACCGCCCGGAATAATTTTTTGTGCTGCTGCGAAATCTTTTTGTGACTTTTCTATGTTCATGTTTCGTTATTCCTTTTTTCTTTCACCGCAGAGTATGCAGATTTTCATACCGTCATTCCCGCGTAGGCGGGAGTCCATGATGCACTTGCATTACCCTGCGAAACTTCGCGTCCTCTGCGGTTTAATGATTATCCAATCTCTTAGCTGTTCATTTGGCGGAGCACGTAACGCAAAATGCCGCCGTGTTGATAATATTCGACTTCTTTGGGCGTATCAATACGCACTACAGCCGTAAACTCTTTCACGCTGCCATCTTCTGCCGTGGCTTTGATGGTCACAGACTTGGCAGAGCCATCACCAAGCCCGATGATGTCATAGCTTTCTTGCCCAGTTAAACCCAATGATTGCGGTGTTTCACCATCATTAAATTGCAATGGAAGAATACCCATACCGACAAGGTTTGAGCGGTGAATACGCTCGTAAGACTCTGCAATCACAGCGCGCACGCCCAAAAGCATAGGGCCTTTGGCTGCCCAGTCGCGTGATGAACCTGAACCATATTCTTTACCTGCCAAAATCATGGCTGGCACGTTATCTTCTTTGTATTTCATGGCTGCATCATAAATACTCATTGGCTTTTGCGATGGCTGATGAATGGTTTCACCACCTTCTGTGCCCGGTGCAAGTTGGTTACGCAAACGAATATTCGCAAATGTGCCGCGCATCATGATTTCATGATTACCACGGCGCGAGCCATAGGAGTTGAAATCTTTTTGTGCCACATCTTTTTCAGCCAAATAACGACCCGCAGGTGAATCCGTTTTGATTGCGCCTGCTGGCGAAATATGGTCGGTAGTCACGGAATCACCAAGCACTGCAAGTACACGTGCGCCTTGAATATCCGCCACTGTTTCAGGCTGTTGTTTCATGCCTGTAAAATAAGGTGGGTTTTGGATGTAGGTGGAATCATCTTCCCATGCAAAGCGGTCAGCGGTTGGCGCTTCTAATGCTTGCCAATGTTCATCACCTGCAAACACATCTTTGTAGGATGATTCAAATTGTTCTTTGGTCACACAATCGTGAACCAATGCAGCCAATTCTGCCTGACTTGGCCAAATGTCTTTCAAATACACATCATTGCCATTTTTATCTTGCGCTAAAGGCTCATTAAAGATATCGATGTTCATCGTGCCTGCAATGGCGTATGCCACCACCAGTGGTGGTGATGCAAGATAATTCATGCGCACTTCAGCGTGAACCCTGCCTTCAAAGTTGCGGTTGCCCGACAACACGGCTGTAACTGACAAATCACCATCAACAATGGCTTTGGACACTTCCACAGGCAATGGACCAGAGTTACCAATACAAGTCGTGCAACCATAACCCACCACATGGAAACCAAGGCTTTTTAATGGGTTCATCAAGTTGGATTTTTCTAAGTATTCAGTCACCACCAATGAGCCGGGGCCCAATGATGTTTTCACCCAAGGGGCAGCGGTTAAACCCAGTGCTTCCGCTTTTTTAGCCACAAGCCCTGCCCCCAACATCACGGTTGGGTTGGATGTGTTGGTGCATGATGTAATCGCTGCAATGACGACTGCACCATCTTCAATGGTCACTGCTTTGCCGTTGATGGTGGTATTTATGGGTTTAGGATTTAAACCTGCTTCGGACTTAATGATTTCCACATCTTTTTCAAATGCAGTCTTGGCATCGGTTAAGGCGATGCGGTCTTGCGGGCGTTTGGGCCCAGAAATTGATGGCACCACTGTGCGCATATCAAGGCTGATAGTTTCATCATATACCGCTTTGTTTTCGCCGCTTTCGTGGAACATACCTTGGGCTTGATAATAGGCTTTGACCAAAGCGTTGTTATCACCGCGACCTGTAAGCGCCAAATAATTCAATGTTTCATCATCAACGGGGAAGATACCACATGTTGCACCATATTCAGGTGCCATATTGGCGATGGTTGCACGGTCTGCAAGTGGTAAAGCATCCAAACCTTCACCATAAAATTCAACGAATTTACCCACCACACCAAGTTTGCGTAACATTTGCACAATGGTAAGCACCAAATCGGTGGCTAATGCGCCTTCAGGCAACGCACCTGTGAGTTCAAAACCAACCACTTTAGGTACAAGCATAGACACAGGCTGACCAAGCATAGCCGCTTCTGCCTCAATGCCACCCACGCCCCAACCAAGTACGCCTAAACCATTAATCATGGTGGTGTGTGAATCGGTACCAATCAAAGTGTCGGGATAAGCTACATTATCATCGTTTACAAACACAGTACGGGCTAAGTTTTCAAGGTTAACCTGATGTACAATGCCTGTACCTGGAGGTACGACTTTAAAGGTTTCAAACGCATTTTGACCCCATTTAAGGAATTTATAACGCTCTTCATTGCGTACATATTCAATGGCAGTGTTTAATTCCGCTGCATCATTGGATGCGAAGTTGTCCACCTGCACAGAATGGTCAATCACAAGTTCTGCGGGGGCAAGTGGGTTAATTTTGGATGGGTCGCCGCCCAAGTCTGCCATGGCATCACGCATTGCCGCTAAATCGACAACCGCAGGTACACCAGTGAAATCCTGCATCAATACACGGGCTGGCATATAAGCAATTTCACGCGGTTCATCGGAGGGTTTGCGGTTCACCAATGCCAAAATATCTTCACGGGTCACATTTACACCATCTTCACGACGCAATAAATTTTCCAAAAGAATTTTTAGGGAAAAGGGAAGGTGAGAAGTATCCCCTGCGGCATCAAGTTTGTAATAGGTGTATGCCTTGCCATTAACGTTTAGTGTGTTTTTTGCATCAAATGTATTGCTTGTTGTGTTACTCAAGGGGCGCTCCTCAGTGTGTCTATAGATAAGTTGAGCGACACCATAACAAAAAGCCGATTTTATGCCATAATTTTACATGATGTTACTTAAGACTTGCAAAATGATAGTGATAGTGATTATCATTCGACATTATGCAGAAGTTAACCGCACAACGCCAAGCTATTTTGGACATGATCAATCGCTCAGATAAACACTGGGATGCCGATGAAGTTGCTTACAAACTTAAAGAACAAGGGATTAGCATTGGTATTGCTACGGTATACCGTGGGTTGTCAGCCTTGGCTGAGCAGGGGTTGATTGAGTCGATTCAGCTTGCCGATAAAAAACGCTATGAACGCGCAGACAAGGCGCATCATGACCATTTGCTGTGTACAAACTGCGGCAGTATTGAAGAGTTTTGCAATCCTGAAATTGAGGCATTGCAAGATAAAGTGGCAGAGGAACGTGGCTTCCACATTCAAGGGCATCAATTATTATTATTTGGGCTTTGCAAAGCGTGTAAAGTAGGAGAACGTTAAATGTTATCTGCATTGATTATTGTATTTCGTGAAGTATTGGAAATGTCTATCATTTTAGGCTTATTGTTTGCTGCCACTAAAGATGTAATGGGCTGTAAGAAATGGATTATTGCAGGCGCAGGGCTTGGTTTGCTTGGTGCATTTGTGTTTGCATTGTTTATGGACGAAGTAGAAAATGCTATGGATGGGGATGGTGAGTTTGTATTTAATGCGGTAATTTTATCCATTGCTTCGGTATTATTGGCTTGGACAGTGGTGTGGATGAGTAAACATGGGCGAGATATGAGCATTCGTTTAAAACAAGCAGGTGCATCGGTAGCGGAAGGCGACTTGCCGATGAAATCTTTGCTGGTGTTATCCATGGCGGCCGTGATGCGCGAAGGTGGCGAAGCGGTGTTTTTCTTATTTGGTGCGATGCAAATGGAAACGGAAGCCAGTGAAATGTTAACAGGTGGTTTGATTGGGTTGTTGGCAGGCATAACGTTTGGTTTTGCTTTGTATCAAGGTTTGATTCGTATTCCGATGAAATATGTATTTAATGTGATGGGTACATTGTTAATTCTGCTTGCAGCAGGCATGGCATCACAAGCGGCGAGTAATTTGGTGTTGGTGGATATGTTGCCATCGATTACCGATACGCTCTGGGATAGCTCCTTTATTCTTTCTGATGAGAGTTTGATGGGTGAAATATTGCATGTGTTGATGGGTTATGACTCGCAACCCAGTGGTATGCAAATGATCGTATTTGTATTGACCTTGGGTATTGTCACTTATTTATACCGTAAGGCTTAAATGCTAAAACAACTCTATCCACAGTGTGATGTTACGCGTTTGCTTGAAGGGGCCTACCTTGATTTAAACTTACATCAGCAAGCCAAAGCGGGTGATGTTTATATTTATGTTAATTATATCAGTAGCTTGGATGGGCGCATTGCCTTGTATAATGAACAATTGGCTGAGTATGAAGTGCCGCCTGCAATTGCCAATGGTAGAGACTGGCGCTTGTATCAAGAGTTGGCAGGGCAGGCAGATGTGATGCTGACCTCGGCACGTTATTTCAGGCAACTCGCTAAGGGCAAAGCCCAAGATTTGTTGCCTGTGGGCGAGGGTGAGGCGTATGCTGATATTAAACACTGGCGAGAAAAGCAGGGTTTAAAGCCACAGCCTGATGTGATGGTACTGTCAGATTCTTTGGATATTCCGCTTGAAGCTTTGGAAAAGGTAAAAGACCGCAAGGTGATTGTTTGCACATCATCTTCAGATGTTGAAAAAATAACGCAGCTTGAGCAAGCGGGTGTGTTGGTGTTACCTGTCATGTCGAGCGATAAGGTGAATAGCGTAGCTAGAGAGTATCCCCTGGGGGAAGTCGAGACATCTCGAGACCCCTTGGGTGCGAAGCCTACCTGTGGTGCTTCGTTTGGGGTGACAGGTAAGTTTATGCGGCAGTGTTTACTTGATTTAAACTATCGTAGTGCGTATTTGATTGCTGGCCCGAAAGTGCATGCCACGTTTATCAAAGATGCTTGTGTGAATGAATTGTTTTTGACCACGCATTTCACCTTGTTGGGGGGTGAAAAAGCATCAGGTTTAGTGGATGCCGATTTATCCAAAGCACAATCTTTAAAACTTATCTCTTTGTATTTGGATACAGCTCAAAATCAGCTATTTCAAAGGTTTCAATATGTTTAATTCGTTTCATTTTGCAGCCACGCCGCATATTCATTTTGGCGTGGGCACGAGAAATACACTTACTACCATCATTCAAACCTATGGCGATAAAGTATTGTTGATTACGGGCGGAAAGTCTTTTGATGATTCTGATTTATGTCAGCAGTTATTATCGCAATTAGAGCAAGACTTTGAAGTGTGTAGAGAAAAGATGGTGGGCGAACCTTCACCGCAGATGGTGGATGATTGGGTGAAACGTTATCAAAGGTTTCAACCTGATGTGGTGCTAGCCATTGGTGGTGGCAGCGCTGTGGATGCAGCCAAAGCCGTGGCAGGGCTGTTGCCTTCGGGTGACTCAGTGATGGAGTATTTGGAAGGTGTGGGTAAAGGTAAAACATTCAAACAACCAACGACACCATTGATTGCAGTGCCCACCACGGCGGGCACGGGTGGTGAAACCAGCAAAAATGCAGTGTTGTCGGTGATTGGTGAACATGGATTTAAGAAATCATTTCGGCATGAAGATTTGGTTGCCAAACATATTGTGCTTGACCCTGAATTGACCATGACTTGCAGCAAGGAAGTCACCGCTGCATGTGGTATGGATGCATTTACCCAATTGTTGGAAAGTTATGTGTCGCTCAATGCAAGCCCGATGACGGATGCTTTGGCATGGTCGGCATTGGAAAAGGTTGTGACGGCATTGTCAGCAGCTTATGAGAATGGTGATGATATGTTGGCGAGAGCCGATATGTTGTATGCCTCATCGATTTCAGGTTTAACGCTTGCCAATGCAGGGCTTGGTTCAGTTCACGGCTTGGCATCACCGTTGGGTGCATTCTTTCCCATTCCGCATGGTGTGGTGTGTGGTTCATTATTATTTGAAGCCACACGAATTAATATCCAAGCCATGTTGAGCCGAGATGAATACAATCCAGCTTTAGGCAAATATGCCAAAGTAGGGCGGCTGTTTGTACCTGATATGAATATGGATGCGGCGGATGCGCTTAAAATGTTGCTGGGCATGCTTGAACTTTGGCAACAGCATTTGCAAATGCCCAAATTATCAGACTATGGTGTTTCAGAAAATGATGTGGAGCGTATTATTGCCAATATTAGTGGGGGTAGTTATGCCACCAACCCGATTAAACTTACTAATGATGAACTGAAAATGCTGTTGCTGGCGAGAATTTAACCTCTACGAAACTCAGGCAGGGCACCTTTTAAATACTCATAACCTGACCAAACGCTTAAAAACGTGGCAAGCCATAAAAAACCTGTCCCTGCTTCATGCATAGGGAAACCAAAGAAGTCTTGGTGCAATAATAAACCTTCAATGGCAAACATTTGGGTCAAGGTTTTCCATTTTCCCATTTGTGAAACATGTACCACCACAGCGCGTTCTGCCAACCATTCGCGCAATGCACCAATGATAATTTCACGACTGATAATGATAAGCACAAGTATGGTGGATGCAAAACCAGCTTCGACCAACAATACAAGTGCAACAGTGACCAGTAGTTTGTCAGCAACAGGGTCTAAAAAGCGACCAAAGGCTGTTTCTTCGCCACGAGTACGTGCCAAGTAACCATCAAACCAGTCTGACCAACCTGCAATGGCAAAAATCAAACCTGATGCATAATAAGAAAGTGGGGCAGGCAAATAAAAGGCGAGTACAAATACAGGTACAAGAATGATGCGCATGGCAGTGATTTTATTGGATAATGTCCAGTTCATGGGTTGTGGTGTATTCCTAGCGCTTTATTTTGTGTTTACGTTGTTTTTTGTGGCTAATGACAATCCATATATCCAAGGCTATCGCCAAACCAGCCAAGATATAAAGGTGTGATTTTTCAAGCACGGGCATAGATAAGGCAAGTTCATGCAGGGCATCCATGTTTTTCATTTGACCATAGATGAAAAATACAATGGTGAGGTGCCCAATAATCAGAACAAATAAACCAAGTACAGCCCAAAAGCTGGTAATCAGCAATGTAATATTGGAACGTTGCCCGGGTATTCTTTTTCTGCTTAATTGCATGGTTTATTCAAAGCCAAAGCGACGAATACTTTTGGCGCGCCAAGCATCATCATAAATGACTTCAACACCGCGTGTGTATTTTTCGCCTGTTTCTTCATCGTAAAATTCTTCGATATACAATGCGCGTTTAGGGTGTGCGCTATCTTTAACCATAGGTGTACCCATTTCTTGTTCAATGGCAAAGCGGGTATCACCTTCTTGTATAATCCAAATACTATCGGGGTCGATCACATTACCTTGATGGATTTTTTGTTTGACGCAAGCCGTAGACAAAAGTGCGCACATCATGATTGTAATGAATAGTTTCATGCGGTTTCTACGGGCCCACGGTGCCCTATTTGAAGGAGACGGATATAATCATCCATACCTTGTTCTAAGGTCCACTGGGGTTGCCAATCTAACAAAGTTTTGCTTTCAGTTAAATCCGCTTCGGTATGGTCTTGGAAGAAGGGGTAGGGGTTATGAATATATTCGACAGGGTAATCAATATTAAGAATTCGGTTTAGGTTGTTGACAATATCATTGTAAGAACGTGCTTTGCCAGAGCCTACATTGCATACACCTGAACGTGGTGTTTCAAGGGCAGCAAGGTTGGCACCAATGACATCACCGATGTACACGAAGTCGCGCCGTTGTTCGCCAAATTCAAACATCCGGATGGGTTTTTCAGCTTGTATGCTTTGAAACCATTGCAATATCATGGAGGCAGTTTTGGTTCCTTCTCTTTCATTCTTGTGGTGTTCGCCTGGTCCATAAACATTGAAATAACGCAAGCCGATAATCGGTGCGCTGTGTTTATCATACCAACGTGCTGCAATTCTATCCATGGCAAGTTTTGAAAAACCATAGATGTTTTCAGGTTCTTCACCTGAACCAATGCTATTGGGTGCAGGTGAGTTGCCATAGGTTCCTGCTGATGATGCGTAAATTACACGGGTGCCACTTTTAGAAGAAGCTTCTAAGATGGCAGCAAAAGCATCAGTATTTACATTCATCATCAGTTTTTGATCCATGATGGTTGTGTCGGTGATGGCAGCTTCATGGTAGATGGCGGAGAAGTGTCCATTTGCAATATCTTGCAGTAATTGTGGGTCATCACAAAAAACAGCGCGAACTTCAGCATCTACATTGATTAGGTTGCGCCAATCGCCAGATGAGAAATCATCTGCAATGACCACGTCTGTATTTGCGCGTTTTAATAATGCAGCTGCAAGGTTAGAGCCAATAAAACCTGAACCGCCTGTAATAAGAATGCGTTCTTTCACTTGTGCTTACTCCGCTTGCCCTGATTTTTCTAATTGTTTCTCTTCACCGCGCCATTGCAGTTGCAAAAGTTCAAAGGCGCGAACCGTGGCATCATTGCAGAGTGGGTAACCCAAACGTTTATTGATGCCATCAAGCAAAACATTGGCTGGTTTGTCACAAACATCTTGTACATTATAATCTGTTTCAGCTAAAAGACGGGCTATCCATGTGCCTAGTCCAGATAAGGTTGCAATATTGGCGATGCGAATCAATTCATCGCAACGTTGTACGCTGATTTGTCCGCCTGTGGCTTGGGACAACTCTTCGGGTGTGTTTTCAGGTAAACTGCTGAGTGGGCGGCATAAAAGCTTCCATATGACCCACTCACTTTCTGAAATATAGCTTTTATCTTGGTGTAATGGGAATGCACCAGGCATGGCATGAACATTATTGAAGCTCATTGTTTAATCCTCAATGTAGGCGACTTCGCCTGCAATATATGCACCTTTGAGTGCAGACCTTTTTACGGTGCAACCAATACGAATACTGCCCGTTAAATTGGCACGGCGCAGCTTGGAGCCTGTTAAATCGGCGTGAAATAGGTTGGCTCTGCTTAAGTCTGCAAGCCGTAGGTCGCAATTGATAAGTTTTGTTTTGCTTAAGTTTGCATTTTTTAGGCTTGTTTTGTTGAAATTGCAGCCTGTAAGGTCGGTACCCGAAAAATCAATATTATCCAAGTTTAAACCCGATAAGTCTTGACCTGCAATGGATTTGCCATCACGTATGGCTTGGGTTACTGCATTTGCATCCATGATAAAACCTGCCCCTTTTTGTTGTTATTCGTCTTCAAGCGTAACGACTTAAAAATGCGATGGTACGCCATAAGCGGTTTCAATCAAGTTTGATGTCTAACATTTGCGCTTCATGGTCATTCACCATAACATGCGCGACCAATTTTAGGCTATAGAATAAAGTTCATGCACGTCGTTGTGTGTCGATAAGGTGGGAAAATCATGTCATTAAAAATTGCTGTGTTGCCGGGTGATGGTATTGGTTCGGAAATTGTCAGTGAAGCACTGAAAGTATTGGAAGTGTTGAACCAAAAGTTTGATTTGAATGCAACATGGCAAGAGGCGACCATTGGTGGTGCGGCTTATGATGCAGAAAAAGACCCTTACCCTGCTTCAACACAAGCTTTGGTTAAAGATTCAGATGCCGTGCTTTTGGGTGCTGTGGGTGGACCAAAATGGGAAGCTTTGGATAAACCTTTGCGCCCTGAGGCGGGTTTGCTGCGTATTCGTGAAGATTTGGGTTTGTATGCCAACTACCGCCCGACCAAGGTGTTTGACCAATTATTGGAAGCTTCAACCTTGAAACCAGAAGTGGTGCAAGGTGTGGATATTTTGGTGGTGCGTGAACTGGTATCGGGCATTTATTTTGGACAACCGCGCGGTTTTGAAGAATATAAAGGCGAGCGTAGTGGTTTTAATACCATGCGTTACTGCGAGTCCGAAGTGCGTCGCATTGCACGTAAAGCATTTGAAGCAGCGCGTTTGCGCTCGAATAAAGTATGCAGTGTTGAAAAAGCCAATGTATTGGAAGTGTCAGAATTGTGGCGTGAGATTGTGACTGAAGTGCATCAAGCTGAGTTTTCTGATGTGGAATTGTCACACATGTATGTGGATAATGCAGCCATGCAATTGATTCGTAATCCTAAGCAGTTCGATGTGATTGTGACTGGCAATTTGTTTGGTGATATTTTATCCGATGAAGCATCCATGCTTACAGGTTCTATTGGTATGCTTCCTTCTGCGTCGATTGGTGAAGAATTTGCTATGTATGAACCTATTCATGGCTCTGCACCAGATATTGCAGGTGAAGATAAAGCCAATCCTTTGGCGACGATTTTGTCGGTGGCTATGATGTTGCGTTTTTCCTTGAATCGTGCGGATTTGGCAGAGAAAGTGGAGCAAGCAGTGGAGCATACTTTGGATGCAGGTGTGCGTACAGTAGATTTAGCAGATGGACAAACACCTGTGGCATGCTCGGCTATGGGTGATGCGGTATGTGCTGCACTGGAGAAATTGGCATGAGTGACGTGGGTATGAATAATATGGGTGTGAGTGATATGGAAAGATTTTTACCAGAAAAAGAAGAAGGTTATGTCGTCGCTGTGGTTGGGGTTACGGGTGCTGTGGGGCAAACCATGTTGGAGATTTTAGAGCAGCGTAAGTTTCCAATATCAAAGCTTATTCCACTGGCTTCAAGCCGCAGTGCAGGTTCAAAGGTAAGTTTTTCGGGTAAAGATGTGGTTGTTCAGGATTTGGCAAGTTTTGAGCCTGAAGGCGTTGATATTGCGTTGTTTTCTGCTGGCGGCGGGACGTCTAAGGAATTTGCACCCAAGTTTGCTGAGGCAGGTTGTTTTGTGGTGGATAATTCCAGTGCATGGCGCATGGATGAAGATATTGCCTTGGTTGTGCCAGAAGTGAACCCACATGCTTTGGAAATGGCACGTCACAACCGTATTATCGCAAATCCCAATTGTTCAACCATTCAAATGGTGGTGGCACTCAAACCATTGCATGATGTCGTGCCGATTGAACGGGTGAATGTATCGACCTATCAGGCGGTGTCAGGAGCTGGTGGCATAGCCATGGATGAGTTGGCAAAACAAACAGCATCATTGTTGCAGGGTGAAGAGGCTGAAGTGGACGTTTTTCCTGCGCGTATTGCATTTAATGTGATTCCACAGATTGACGTTTTCATGGATGACGGCTATACCAAAGAAGAACGGAAGATGATGGATGAAACAGTTAAAATTATGGGTGCAAATATTGCGGTAACTGCGACTACAGTGCGTGTGCCTGTGTTTTATGGTCACTCTGAAGCAGTGAACATAACTTTTGCTGCGGAAATGGATGCGGATAGGGCGAGAGACCTGCTTGCTGATGCAGATGGCATCTGCGTTGTGGATGATCCAGCAACAGAGGATTATGCTATGCCTTCGGAAGCTGCGGGCACGGATCCAGTGTGGGTTAGCCGGATTCGCAATGACAATTCTTTCAGAAATTCCTTGCACTTATGGGTCGTAGCCGATAATGTGCGTAAAGGTGCGGCTCTAAATGCTGTGCAGATAGCAGAAATTTTAATTCGATGATGAAATAGTGGGTGACCTCTTATTTCATTAATCTGAGGGATAGGAGGCAGGCATGCTTCAGCGAGCTATGCATGTTTTTTTAAGCTTTGTGCTGGTTTTTTTGTTCGGCATTCAAAGTGTGGGAGCAGTATCATTTGAGCGTATTGATGTGGCGAGCCATATTGGTGAACCTTTTTACGCCGAAGTGCCACTTCGCTTGGATGGGAAGGAAACACTTTCGAAAATTTCTGTTGAGCTAGGTTCTTCATCGGACTATCGAATTCTCGAAGTATATCGAGATCAAGTGATCAACCAAATCCGTACAGATATTGTCAAAGATGAACGTGGGGCGCGTGTTAAACTCACCTCAGAAGCACCTATCGATACAGCGTTCTTTAATCTAGTCCTTAAAGTACGTTATGGACGTTCGACCCATTACAAAAAACTACCTATTTTCTTAGAGTCTGCTGCGGTTGAAATGATGCAGGAGAATGAAGCACCCAAAGTGGTTGCAGCCCCTGTAAATGCAGCAACAGTTCAACCAGATACTTCTGATGCCTTTATCACTAAAGTACCGCAAGGTGCAAAATCTGCTTTTGTAGAGCCTGTTGATGATAGCCAATCTGAACAAGTTGTGGAAAATACCTTTAAGCCGTATTCAGGTTGGGCACGTACATCGCGTTACGGGCCAATGGTTTATGGTGACACGATTACGGTGGTTGCCAAACGATTACGTTTGGATGATAGGTTTACCAATCAACAGGTGATGGTTGCTTTATTTGAAAAGAATAAAGATAAGTTTGGTAAAGGTAATATCAACTTAATTAAAGCAGGTTCGTATTTGGATGTACCTGCGGCTGAAGAAGTGGAACAAGTTTCTGTTGCCCATGCCAAACAAGTGATTAGCGAGCAAAATAAGGTTTGGAAAAACATGACCAAGCAGCCCAAGTATGCTGCTGTTGCTGATGCACAAAAACATCGTTATACACGTCGTGTTCGCATAGGTCAGAAGGCTTCAGGTGTTGCTAGCGCACCCATGTTGGCACCAGAAAAAACAAAAAAACCACTACAAGCCGAAGAAGTTCAGCCTCAAACAAACATGGCTGACCAAGAGGTTTCTGCAAAATTGATTGCAGCAGAGCAAGTGATTGCGCAAAAGGATAGTGAGCTTTCATCATTACAAAATAAAATGTCTGCCTTGGAAGAACGTTTGCAAGCTGCTGAGAAAAAAGCCAATGAAGCAACGGTTACTGTGGATGCGGCAGCTTTAGATGCGCAAAACAAACGTTTGGAAATTGTTATCTCACGTTTAAAAGGTCAATTAGAGAAGGCTAAAGCAAGTGAAGAACAAGATACTTCAGGCTGGCTCATGTATGCATTATCTGGGCTTGGGTTGTTGGTATTGGGTCTTATTGGTGCTGTGGTGATGTTGTTGCGCCGCCAACCCAAACATCCAGCAGAACAAACTGCGTCAAAAGAAGAAGTGTTTGATGATGTTGTGGAAGAATATGATGTTGAATCCGTTGATGATCAAGATGCAACCAAGCAAATGGATGTTGATGATTTTGAAATGCCTTCAGACTTGTCTGAAGAGCAGGCTGTAAGAGAAAATCCAACCAATAATGATGAGCCTTTAGAGGAAATCCCAGACTTTACCGATGATGAAACGGGAGAAATGGATGCCTTTGATAGCGATGTAGATGAGACACCAGATCCTAGCGTGAATTATCTTGAAGAAGCTGATGTTTACTTGCGTTATGGCATGGAAGATGAAGCAGAGAAACAAGTACGTCTGGCATTGAAGTTGGATGATCAAGATGCTGCAGCACATGCAAAATTGGTGCGAATTTTGCGCATGCGTAAAAACTCAGAAGGTGAAGAAGCGGCACTTAATGCAGCCAAAGCTGTGTTGGTAGGTTCTGCTTTGGCAACATTTGAGGGTTTGTTGGCTGATTCTTCAGCTGAGGCGGCAAGTAGTGATGATGCTACCAGTGGTGCAGTAGATGATGCTGAGCAAGCATCTGAAATCTCAGCATTAAAGGATGACGATTTTACTGGTGAAGACACAGGTATTGTGGATTTTGGCGCTATTAATTTTGATGCTCCAGATAGTATATCATCTGATTCAGACAGTGCGTCTACAGACAGTATGCCTGAAGATGTGATGGAGCCAGAGCTACTTGATACAGGTAAAATGGATTTTGGTGATGTGGAAGAAGATGCTGGTATCGATATGGGTGATGATATCGATTTTGCAGGTATTGATTTTGGTGAAACAGATACAGGCGAAAATGTAGATGATATTGGCCTTGACTCAATAAATTTGGGTGATGAAGATGCAATGGATGATGCCCAAGCTTTGGATACGGGTGACTTAGATTTTGGTGCCCTAGACCTTACTGAAGCAAGTGATGTTGAGGATATGGTTTCAACAGATGATGTTGCATTAGAAGATGTGATGGGCAACATTGAATTGGATACAGGTGAGTTGGACTTTGGTGACTTAGATGTTGAAGAAAATGATGTGCAAGAAAATGTAATAGTGGAAGAAAGTGCTTCAGCAGATGATGAGTTAGAAGACGCTATGAGTATCGAAGCTTTGGATACAGGTGAACTGGACTTCGGCGATTTAACTGTAGATGAAGTAAGCTTGGATACAAGTGATGCTACGGACACATCGGATAACGTCACAAATAAAACTGCCGATGTGATGGAAGATGAATCATTGGATACAGGTGCTGTGGACTTTGGTGATTTCCTAAGTAATTCATCCACAGATGAAACTGAATCGAAAGATGAAAGTGACAGTGCAGATGAGATTGAAGTAGATTTTGACTTTAGTGAAATGGGTGCAAGTGATACTGAGGAAGCAAGCAGTGAACTTTCAGATATGGAAAAAAGCATAGACCTAGAAAACTATGGTATCGATTTTGATGAGACTGATAGTTCTGAGAATTTATTAAATGAAATTGACCTAGAAGATGATGATTTAGAAAGCACTTCTGCTGTGCAAACAACAGATGAAACCATGGTTGTTTCTTCGGGCGAAGCTGAAGCCAAGCTTGATGATGCAATCAATGATAGGCAGGTAGAACAAGCACGTGCGCAAGCAGAAGAGGAAGCAAATGCTACTGCAGTTGAGATTCCTGCAGATGCGGAAGATCCATTTGAAGCAGCCAATGCACTGCTTAGCGATGCTGAAGAGAGCAACTTGGCTTCAGATATATCCAATGATGATATTGATGAAATTCAAGATTTAGGTACCGATGTGCTAGCTTTGGATGATTCGGCTAAACAAAGTCATGATCAAGAACCTTTAGAAGACTTGGATAGTATATCCTTGGATTTATCTGGTTTTTCAGAAGACACTGATTCTGCACTAGATGAAGTGAAAGCTATTGAAGAAGAGCTAACATCTGAAGTTGATTTGGATGGGTTGGATATGATTGGTGATGACTTGCTTATTGATGCCGATGATGAGGTAAGTGCGGAAGCTTCAACAGAATTGGATTTAGACGATTTTGATTTGCAAGAAATAAGCTTGGATGAGGAAACAGAAGACAGTTCGACTTCCAAACCAGCATCCGATGCTTTTGATTCAACTGTTATAATGGATAATACGCAGAAGAACTTAGCGCAAACATCGGCTGCCGATGTAAAAGCTGATAATGATCATTTGGCTAGCCTTGATGATATGGATAGTGATAAAACATTGATGATGGATGTTTCATCCGACCCTATGGAAGATGTTTTTAATGCGACCGGTGAACTTGAAAATATTGAAACCAGTATTGAATCACTACAAAACAATGCGGCTGAAGACTTAGAAGCAACCACTGAATTAGATGGGTTAATGAATGACCTTAAAGGTTTGCTTGATGAGGATGAACCTAAGAAATAAGTGTACTGTCGGTTCCTTTTTGCAATTGCATGGTTTCTATTTGCCACAGTTATGGCAGATGATACTGTGTTGGTGGTATTCACACTGTTCACGGTTGGACTTTTGTATTTACAAAGTAAAAGCATGGTGATAATTGTGCGAAGTTTTAGGCTCTTGGTTTGGTTGTTTATTCCTATTATTTTGCTACACGGTTTTTTTACACCTGGTACATATATTATGGGTTTACCTATAAGTATTGAAGGTTTAAAACAGTCTTTTTCGCTCAGTCTGAATTTGGCATGTATGTTTTTTACGGCTTTATTGGTCATGCAGGTGTTAAAAATGAAATACCTTTTACAAGTTTTACAAAAAACACCAGCTTTAAGCCAAGTATTGTTACCCCGCTTATTATTATTAACGCGATTACGTATCACGATTCCCCAATTGCTAAATAAACAACGCATGTATTGGCAAAGCTTAGAGCATAAATGGTTGACCTTACCCGATGTGTTGTTTGAAAGTATATTATCTATATTAAAGAGTTCACGTAATGAAGCACAACTTTTGTGGGAACAGTGGGATGATGAGGTGGAGAAGTTGCTGCAGGTGAATGAGCCAAGATCCAAGTTGGTGGTTTCAGATTTAGGTTTTGGTGCATTGGCTATACTTGCGTTACTGGGGCTTTGGTTATGATACATGTGCAAAGGCAACGGCTAGCTATGGTCATTGAGTTTGATGGTTCGAAGTTTCACGGTTGGCAACGGCAAGACAATGCATATACGGTGCAAGAAGCGATGGAAACAGCAATGTTTAAAATCGAAGGCAGTGATGCAGAGCCATGTTTTGCTGCGGCAGGGCGAACAGATACAGGTGTGCATGCGACACATATGTTAATTCATGCTGATGTGGTGAAATCGCGTTGGTTAGATAGTCCTCATGCTTATATGAAAGGTTTAAACTTTCATTTGCGAGACGCTGGTGTTTTGGTGCATGGTATCAAGGCTGTATCCAATGATTTTCATGCGCGATTTGATTGCTTTGAGCGACGTTATCAATATAAAATTTGGAATCGTTCCGTTAGTTCTGTGTTGTATAACAAGCAGGCATGGTGGGTATTTCAAACACTGGATGTGGAGAAAATGAATCAGGCTGCATCTTTTATCGTGGGCAAACATGATTTTACAACATTTCGTGCCTCAGGTTGCCAAGCCAATGCACCTGAACGTGAGTTAAAGGTTTTGCAAGTGAAACAAGATGGACATTGGTTTACCATTGATGTTGCTGCTGATGCTTTTTTATACCACATGGTGAGAAATATTGTGGGTTCGCTTGTTGCTGTGGGTATTGGTCGATGGCAGCCAGAATACATGCAAACCTTGTTATTGGGTAAAAACCGCTGTGCGGCGGCACAAACTGCACCTGCACATGGTTTGTATTTTACAGATGCTTTATACCCAGCGTTTTCAGCGCAAGAAATTTCCGGTTTGATGGGTTAAACGATGAAAGTAGTTGTGATAGGTGCGGGTTTAATTGGTTTGTTGACGGCATTGCGTTTAAAACAACAAGGCGTAGATGTGGTTGTTTTAGAAAAAGCTGAAGCCGCTAGTGAGTCTTCGTGGGCTGGTGCAGGTATTTTATGCCCTATTCACCCATGGCTTTACCCTGATAGCTTTACGGACTTGGTTAATGCTAGCCTTGATTTGTATCCAGAACTACAAGCTGAGCTTACACATGAAACAGGGCATGATATTCAACGTATTCAAAGTGGTTTGCTTATTCCTTGTTTTGCAGATGATGCTGTAAAACATCAAAGTGCAGCGCAAGTTTGGTCGGATAAGTTTGACTGGGAGATGCAGCGTTTAACGCCAAAGCAAGCTTTAGACATAGAGCCTAACTTATCGACGTTTGTTGAAGAAGCATTGTATTGGCAAGATGTTTACCAAGTGAGAAACCCTGAATTATTAAAAGCCGTGATGCTGTATTTACAAAAATTGGGTGTGGAAGTGATTGAACATAGTGAAGTTGCCCAATTGTTAGAACATGAAACGGGAAGCGTATGTGGTGTACAAACATCACAAGGTCAAACTTATGAAGCTGATGCCGTATTATTGGCTGCGGGTAGCTGGAGCGAAAAACTTGCAGTACAAAGTGGTTTTGATTTACACGTAAAACCCGTAAAAGGGCAAATTGTACTATTAAAAACAAAACCTGGCACATTAAAACATATTGTTAAACATGATGATGCTTATTTTGTGCCGCGAAAGGATGGTAGAGTGCTGGTGGGTGCTACCATGGAGAATGTTGGTTTTGCTCGGGGCAATACAGTTGAAGCCCTAAGCGAGCTGCTTGCAGCAACACAGCGGTTAATACCAAGTTTAAAACATGCACAAGTTGAGCAACAGTGGATGGGATTTAGACCAGGTAGTCCTGATGGGTTGCCTTATCTGGGCAAAGTGTCAGCTAAGCAAGGATTGTGGGTGGCGACAGGGCATTATCGCAATGGTGTAGCGCTTGCGCCGATTACAGCCAAGGTGATGGCAGATTGGATATGTGGCACGCAACCCAACATAAACATGGATGCTTTTGCACCTGATAGGGTGGTTTGTGAAAGTGAATCGGTTGGTTATCCGCAGCTATAATCATTGCAAAGCTTGCCGTTGTTATATTTGGTAGCATAATTGAGCTCACTTTATTGATGGATTAAGGATTTTTTTCATGCCACATTACCAAGGAATCATCGACCGTTACCGTGCGTTTTTACCAATCGCCAAGGATGATGCAATTATCACGCTTTATGAAGGCAATACGCCGCTTCATGAATCGCATAACTTGCGTAACGCCATCAACCCAGAACTTAATATTTTTCTTAAATTTGAAGGTTTGAATCCTACAGGTTCCTTTAAAGACCGTGGCATGACCATGGCTGTTACCCAAGCATATAATGCAGGCTCGCGTAAAATTATCTGTGCATCTACGGGCAATACTTCAGCCTCTGCAGCAGCTTATGCAGCCAACTCAGGCATGGAAGCGTATGTATTAATTCCTGATGGAAAAATCGCCTTGGGTAAAATGAGTCAAGGCATGCGTTATGGTGCGAAAGTGATTCAAATTAAAGGCAACTTTGATGATGCTTTGCAAATCGTGCGCGATATTTCTGCCGATGGTTCGATTTCTTTGGTCAACTCTGTGAATCCTTATCGTATTGAAGGACAAAAAACAGGTGCATTTGAGATTATTGATGAGCTAGGTTTTGCACCTGATTATCATGCGCTTCCCGTGGGTAATGCTGGTAATATCACTGCGTATTGGAAAGGTTATAAAGAATACAAAGAACACCGTATTTCTAAATCATTGCCCAAAATGCTTGGTTTCCAAGCCGCAGGTGCTGCACCCATTGTAAATGGCGCACCTGTTGAAAATCCTGAAACCATTGCCACTGCGATTCGTATTGGTAAACCTGCATCATGGCAGCAAGCAGAAGATGCACGTGATGAATCCGGTGGCGTGATTGATGCCGTGACCGATAAAGAAATTTTACAAGCATACGATATGTTGGCAAGCCTTGAAGGTGTGTTCTGTGAACCAGCCTCTGCGGCATCTGTTGCAGGTATTATCAAGCTTAACAAGGCTGGTTATTTCAAAGCAGGTGATAAGATTGTTTGTACACTTACAGGCAATGGTTTGAAAGACCCGGACACCGCCATGCAAGATATTGCCACCCCTGTCACCATTGATGCCACTGAGGATGCAGTGCGCAGGGTGTTAGAAGGCTAAAAGCTTTAAGCGTGTTTTTTACGCTGTTTTATGTCTTACATTCAAGTACAATACTTTCATACACCAGCAGGTGAATTGATACTTGGTGTATACGATAATCAATTATGTATGGCGGATTGGCGCTATAGAAAAACGCGAAAAAGTATTGATGCTAGATTACAAAAAGGTTTGAGCGTAACTTACATTGAAGAAGATACGGCGGTGCTGCAACAAGCCCGCCAAGAATTGGATGAATACTTTAATCGGCAACGTCAAAACTTTAATATACCATTGTTGATGGTAGGCACTGACTTTCAGAAGCAGGTTTGGCGGGAATTGATTGATATTCCTTATGGTACAACCTCTTCTTATTTGGTCTTATCCAAAAGTATAGGCAATGAAAAAGCTGTGCGTGCTGTGGCATCAGCCAACGGAGCGAATGCAATCTCCATCATGATTCCATGCCATCGCATTATTGGCTCTGATGGTTCGTTAGTAGGTTATGCGGGTGGTTTACCTGCCAAAAGAAAGCTTTTGGCTTTAGAACAGTCTGGATGAAAATTTATATAAACATAATATTGTTTTTACTTTGTAGCATGGTCAATGCAAATGCTGAAGAAAGCCAAGTGATGACCGCTAATAATGCACTTATGAAAATGACGGTAGAAAACATCCAACTTACGGATAAAGAAAGCTTAGGCTGGGTTGGTGCGAGTTATTTACTGGAAACATATGATAATATATTTGTGGGTGCGACACTTTATGGTGCCGTAACTGGGCAGCGGGGCGGGTTCTTTTCACTTGGTGCAGAAGCACTTTGGTGCAAACAGATTAAAGACCAATGGTTTTCAGGTGTAGGTATTTATATTGGTGGCGGCGGTGGTGGCGGTGCAAATAACTTGGTGGGTGGCGGATTAACCATTCGACCATATTTTGATATTCTTTATCAATTAAAAGATTATCAAGTGGGTATATCGACATCTCAAGTTCGTTTTCCGTATGGTACAGCTACAAGCAGACAGCTCGGTTTTGTTTTTTTATCTAGCCAAGATTTTTATACTGTGAAATACAATGAGCAGCCTGCTGTTGCGCAAAAGCCCGTTGATGGAGGCATAGGTTTTCACCGTGTTCGAGCTACTGTTGCTTCTTATCGTGGGTATTTATTGCGTAGCGATGTTCAGGATACTGCCACGATGCTTGGTGCACGTTCAGAGCACTGGATGACCCCAACGTCATACTGGGGTGTAGAAATTGTAGGTGCCGCAGGTGGCAAACTTGGTGGTTATGCAGAGTATTTAGGTTTTTTAGGGGTTGAATACCCGATGTGGACAGATGCAATAAATATTGGTGCGCGTATTGGTATAGGTATGGGCGGTGGTGCAGCAGTGCTGACACAAGGTGGAATGCTTGCCAAAGCCGCAGTGAATTTGGCGGTTGATATCACGAAAGATGCACAAGTTTCACTGGAAAGTGGATATGTTGCAGCAGTTCAAGGGGCCATGCAGGCACAATACGTTGGTGTAGAGTTTACTGTTGATTTGGACAATCCATATGCAGAACCTTACAATTTTTATACGACTGATTACGTATGGCATGTGGGCGCATTTAATTATCATACGGTCACGCCTAGCGGCAGTGTAAATGCAGTACCATTTTCAGCTTCAGAAGTTGTCGTCAATCGATTTGCCAATGAGCACCTTTATTATGGTGTACATATGATGTATGCCGCTAAGGGAGGAAGGTATGGTGGTTACGGAGCAGCTTTTGTTGACCTTGGTTACCGTATACCTTTATTCGAGCGTAAAAGTTCCTTGTCTTTAGAAGTCGCCGTAGGTGGTGGTGGCGGTGGCGGAACATCCGTTGGTGGTGGAGCACTGTATATGGGCAATATTTATGCAGATTATCAGTGGGAAAATGGTGTGGGTATACGTCTAGGCGCGGGTCGTTTAAAAGCGTTTCAGGGTACCTTGGATACTGCGGTAACGGAGTTCCTTGTGACTTATGAATATACAGTAAAAGAGCGCAGGTAATATCTCGTAGCGTTTTTTAAGCTGTTGACCATTATGTTTATCATACCATCATAGCATCAACTTTAATTTTAAGGATGTTTGTATGCCGCATTTGGTTTTAATTGATGGTCCCAACTATGTTTTTCGTGCGTTTCATGCGGTGAAACATAATTTAAGCAATTCTAAGGGGCAGCCGACCAATGCGGTGTTTGGTTATGTGCAAATGGTGCGTAGCATCCTTAAAGACTTAAGCCCTACCCATGTTGCTGTGGTGTTTGACCCTAAGGGCGGCACATTTCGTAATGATATGTATAAAGAATACAAAGCCCATCGCCCGCCTATGCCCGAAGACTTGGCAGCCCAATGGAACTATATTTATGAAGTGACCGATGCCTTTAATTTTGCGCGTATTTGTGTGCAGAATTATGAAGCGGATGATGTGATTGCGACATTGGCAAGGCAAGCAGAAGCCAAAGGCTGGGACGTGACCATTGTATCCACAGATAAAGATTTGATGCAATTGGTGGGTGATAAGATTTGGATGTTAGACACCATGCGCCGCAAAGAATATGGCATCGATGAAGTGAAAGAAAAGTGGGGTGTTGAACCTGCCAAAGTGCAAGACCTTTTGGCGCTTGCAGGGGACTCGGCGGATAATATCCCTGGTGTGCCAGGTATTGGCCCGAAAACAGCACTTGAGCTGATTAATACCTATGGCGATTTGGAAGGCATTTTAAGCCATGCCCATGAAATCAAACAAAATAAACGCAGGGAAAACCTGATTGAATTTGCTGATGATGCACGATTATCGTATGACCTTGTGGCATTGGATGAACAAACACCATTGCCATTAACACTTGATGATTTGAAGGTGCAAAAACCCAACCGTGAAGCGTTGGTGAAAGTGTTTGCTGAGCTGGAATTTAGGCGTTTAACGGCTGAGTTTTTGGATGGTGATGAAGTGGTGACACCATCGGTTATTGCCTCACCTGATAGTGAACACAATGAAGTCGAAGAAGTCTTTGCCGAGCAAAAACCTTTAACAACGATTATTGTGGACGATAAAGCCAAACTGGCTGACTTGGTGAATGTGTTAAATGCGGCTGACCTGATTGCTGTGGATACGGAGACCACATCCTTAAATATCCATGATGCGGATTTGGTGGGTTTATCGTTTTCTGTGAAGGCAGGTGTGGGTTATTATGTGCCGGTTGCGCATCGTGGCATGGATTTATTGAGTGAAGCACCCAAACAGTTGGACAAAAAAAGCGTATTTTCGGCTTTGAAACCTATCTTGGAAGATAAAAACAAAGCCAAATGTTTGCAGAACAATAAATATGATAAACAAATTTTACGCAATGAGGGTATTACACTTCAAGGTGTGAAGTTTGATACGATGTTGATGGCGTATGTTTTGGAAGCTGGGCAAGCCGTAAACATGGATAAACTTGCGCTTAAATATTTGGGGCATGAATGTGTTTCTTTTGAATCTATTGCGGGCAAAGGCGTTAAACAAATCACCTTTGATTTGATTGGCATTGAAGAAGCAGCGAAATATGCGGCGGAAGATGCGGAAGTTACACTCCGACTTTGTCATAAATTCCAAGATAAGTTGGGTGAACATATCAAACGCCATGATGATATTGAGCTTCCCTTATCTTTTGTGCTTGCAGATATGGAGTGGGATGGTGCATACATTGATGTGGCGCAATTGCACACGCTTTCGACCAAGTTTGGTGAGCGTATTGATGCGTTGCAGACCAAGATTTTTGCAGCAGCAGGGCAAGAGTTTAATATCCAATCACCCAAGCAGTTGGGTGTGTTGTTATTTGAAACCTTGGGTATTGAGGGTGGCAAAAAAACCAAATCTGGGCAATGGGCAACTGGGCAAGAAGTGTTGGAAAAGTTGGCTGCTGAACACGAAGTGCCGCGTTTGATTTTAGAAGTGCGTAGTTTGTCCAAACTAAAATCGACATACACCGATGCTTTGCAGAAGATGATTAATAAAAAAACAGGGCGTGTTCACACATCTTACAACCAAGCGGTGACAACTACTGGTCGTTTGTCATCAACCAACCCAAACTTACAAAATATCCCGATTCGCTCTGAAGAAGGGCGTGAAATTCGCAAAGCCTTTGTTGCAGAAGCAGGGAACCAATTGATAGCGGCCGATTATTCACAAATTGAACTGCGTTTGATGGCGCACTTTTCGGGTGATGCCAATTTAAAACAAGCATTTGCCGATGGTTTGGATATTCATGCGGCAACGGCAGCTTCGGTGAATCAAATTCCTTTAGAAGAAGTCACGGGAGAACAACGAAGGCAAGCCAAAGCAGTCAACTTCGGTATTTTGTATGGCATGAGTGCATTTGGTTTGGCAAAACAACTGGGCGTGAGCCGAGGTGATGCCAAGGCGTTTATTGAAGCTTATTTTGCCCAATATCCCACCGTGCAAACCTTTATGGACAGCACTTTGGAAAAAGCGCGTGTCCAGGGGTATGTAGAAACGCTGTTGGGGCATAGAGTGCAAGTGCCAGACATCAATAGCAGCAACGGCATGCAAAAAGCTTATGCTGAGCGCACAGCGATTAATGCGCCACTTCAAGGTTCGGCAGCAGATATTATTAAGGTTGCTATGATTCAACTGCAAATGAAGTTAAATGAATTGTTTCCTCAGGCACGTTTGATTATGCAAGTGCATGATGAATTGATTGTGGAATGTAGTGAAACTGATGTTGAGCAGGTATCAGCTTTGATAAAAGAGGTGATGGAAGCTGCTGTTACACTTGATGTTCCATTGATTGCCGACATTGGTATTGGCACTAGCTGGTTTGAATCTCATCAACTATAGTAAAAGCGTAGATTGAGTTTTAAATCATAGAGGAATTATGAAATTACTTTCCATCCTTGGGGAACACCTCAAACATGGACATAAAGAGCAGGTATACCACCGAACACTAACCCAAGTCATGTTGGGGCTTGCTATCGTTATATTGGGCGTATTCTTTGTTGTGCACCTTTTGTTGGCTGAGTATGTGATGGCAGTGATTCAAGGCTGTTTGGCTATTTTATATGCTATCGCATATTTTGATGTTTTTCATGTAAAAAACCAACGGTTCAAAGAAATAGCCGTGGTGGTGGGCACATGTTTGCTTTTTTGGTTTTTTCTTATTGATGGTGGTATTGCAAACACAGCTATTTATTGGATTCCATTTTTCCCATTTATGATATTTGCTGTTGCTGGTATTTATCGTGGTTTATGGTGGATTGCATTGTTTTTGTGTGGTGCAGTTGCTATAGAATTTTTGGATTATATGGATGTTTTACATACACCGTATACGGCAGAAGAAGTGATTATCTTTTTCGTAGCCTTTGTCTTTTATGTTATGGTTGGTTTGGTTTTTGAGATTTTGCGCAGTGTGCAGCAAAAACAGTTGGAAGAAAAAAATACAAGTTTATTGGCTGTACGAGAAAAGCTTAGTCATACTTTAGAACATTTAGAACAAGAAATTCAAAGTAGAACGGTTGAGCTTAAAGAAAGTAATCAAAAATTAGCGCAAGAAGTAGAGCAACACCAGAAAACAGATCATAGCTTACGTGAGGCAGAGCAGAAGTTTTTTCAAGCACAAAAAATGGAAGCGTTGGGCACATTGGTTGGTGGTTTGGCGCATGATTTTAGTAATGTGATGTCGGGCATTAGTGCGAATCTATTTTTGATTCAACGTGAAATTAAGGGGAACTCCTTAGTGCAAGATAAACTGGATGATGTAGAAAAGCTGGTGTTTCATGCATCAGATATGAGCAAACAACTTCTAACCTTTGCGCGCAAAGATGATGTGGAAAAGAAAACATTTGATATGGCTTCATTTATCAATGAAGCATTAAAGTTGGGTGTGATTTCCTTGTCTTCAAGAATTAAGGTTGCAAAGGATTTAACAAAGTCACCGCTACTTATTTGCGGTAGTGCAACCCAGTTGCAACAAGTTTTATTAAACTTGCTGAATAATGCTAAAGATGCTTTATCCACCATTCAAGAACCAGAGATTAGAGTGACACTCAAACCTTTAGATCAAGCAACGCATTTACGTGAGAAACACCCTGATTTAGAAGGTAAGTGGTTGTATTTATGTTTTTGTGATAATGGCGAGGGCATATCACAACAAAATCTGGTGCATATTTTCGAACCATTTTTCACGACAAAAGAACAAGGTAAGGGGACAGGTTTAGGTTTGGCTATGTGTTATGGTGCGATTAAGTCGCATGGGGGCATGATTGAGGTGGAAAGTGCTCCTAAACACGGCACATCTTTTCATATCTATTTGCCTTTAGAATTGAGCGCTCAGGAGCGGCAAAAACAAGATGTACATTTTCAAGGTTTAGTGGGTAATGGGGAAACGATACTCATTGTTGATGATGACAAAGCCTTACGCTTGGCACACCAAAGCGCGTTGGAAAACTTGAATTATAAGGTTCTTTTGGCTGAAGATGGGCTTGAGGCGATTAAGATTTATGCACAAAAGAAAGCGCAAATTGATTTGGTCATGATGGATAGTGTGATGCCTAATATGGACGGTGTGAAAGCAGCACAGCATATTTTAATGATGGATAAACAAGCCAAAATATTCTTCGCCACAGCTTATGAAAAGAATAGTACAACAGAGCGTAGGTTAACCCAAGATGCAAAAGAACTTGATTCGATACGTCGCTTGCAAAAGCCTTTCACTATTGAGCAGTTATGCCAGGTCATTCGTGAGGAACTGGAGTAAATATTGATTTTCTTGACCTAATATGTGTTTGCTTCATTGTTTCGCCGAAGTGGATTGGTTTTAATATCATCATGATTGCATTTGGGTAAGGAGGGGTAATGAAATATTTTGCATACGCGAAGTTTTTTGCTTTTATGTTATTGTTTTTGTTGATCTCTTGTGCGGATAAACCATCAGAACTACTGAAAGTTGGTGTGAACCAGTGGCCAGGTTATGAGCCTATGTTTTTAGCCAGAGACCTAGGTTATTTGCCTAAGCATAAGGTGAAGTTGGTGGAGCTACCTTCCAGTACCGAATCGATTACTTTACTTCGTGGGGGGCGTTTAGATGCTGCTGCATTGACGCTGGATGAAGCTCTAAGTGTGATGGACATGGGCACTGAGCTGACTATTGTGTTGGTGTTTGATTTTTCAAATGGCGCAGATGTTTTACTTGCCAAACCTTCCTTAAAAACACTAGCGGATATTCGAAACCACCGTGTTGGTGTGGAGAGTACGGGAGTTGGCGCATTATTGTTTTATGCTGCTTTAAACCATGCTGGTCTTGAGAGTGATGATGTTCAAGTGGTGTATGTGCCAGCAGATGAGCACGAAGAAGCATATACCAGTGGTAAGGTTGATGCGGTGGTGACGTTTGAACCTATAGAAAGTAGGTTGAAACAACATGGAGCACATGTTTTGTTTGATAGTCGCGTGGTTCCAGATTTAATTGTTGATGTGTTGGCAGTGCGCACCGAACAACTAGAGAAACAACGTGAGAATATTTTCCAGTTGGTACAAGCTTATGCTAAGGCGCGAGCATACATGGAACAACATGCGGAAAAGAGTGTAAACCTTATGGCACCGCGCTTACACATTACAACCCATGCATTACAACAAACATACCAAGATTTAATTTTGCCGAGTGTAAGCGAAAATATTGCTTATTTTTCAGGCTCACCATCCAAGTTTGAGCGTCATACCCGCGAGGTATATGATTTGATGCGAAACCGAGGGATGATTAAACATCAGTTTTCCGTTTCTCATATCCAAGATAAAACTTTTGTGACGCATGTGAAGCTATGATATTGCAAAGATTTAGTTTAGGGCAGGTTGTTTCTTTTCTATTTGTTCTTTTTGTTTTTCCAGTAGGTTGGTTTGTGATTTCATCTATATATGTGGGTGCTCAACAGCAGTTGGCAGACATGAACTTACGTTTGTTTCAAGAGCAACTTTCCAACCTATCTTTACAGGTTGTGCGAGATTTACGGCAAGGCGAAGTTCAATCTGCACAGCGTTTTGTGTCAGTGGCTGCTGCCAGTGATACTATAGAGCACCTTAGTGTGGTGGATAAGTCAGGGAAAATCATCAACGCTACACATTATACATGGTTGGGTAAGCAGGCAAAAGATGTCATTCCAGACCTCAATAACCTGCATTTTACGACTGCCTTAAAGAACCATCATATACTGTCTGATGTCAATACAGAAAATGCTGAAGGGTATATTTATTATCCCATTGATATGTCGGCATCTTTCCAAGCGCAAGACCTTGGTCAAGGGTTGATGATTGGTAAATTTACTTTTAAGAAACAGGCGATGATTTTGCAGCGTGAGCAACAGCAACAATTGATGTATTTTGCTGGATTGCTTGTGTTGGTTGCATTGTTATTCTTTATGTTTATGAGAAAGGCAGTTACTCAGCCTTTAGCAGCCAGCATGCGGTTTATTCAAGGTGTTGAGCAGGGTAAAGGCACGACCACATTGAAGGTTCAGGGCACAAAAGAGGTGGCACACTTGGCAGAGTCTCTGTCATCCATGCATGCTGCACTTCGCAAGTCGCAAACTAGTCTTACGCAAACCAATATATTATTGAATAATATCTTAGAATCGGTGCCCGACCTTGTGTTTTTAAAGGATACAGAGGGTGTATACCTTGGTTGTAATCATGCATTTTGTACTTTGGTAGGCAAAGCTTCGGAAGCTGATGTTGTGGGCTGTACTGATTTTGACTTCTTTGAACCAGCACAAGCCAAACAGTTTGCCGAGCACGATAAACGTATATTTACACAAGGTGAGAGTTTAAGAAGTGAGACTTGGGTAGCTTATCCTGATGGGCGTAAAGGGTTGTTTGATACTTTAAAGTCCCCCTATCGTAATGCACAAGGGGAATTGCTTGGTTTGATTGGAATTTCACGTGATGTTACGGATATTAAAGATTTAGAAGCACAATTTCATCAAGCACAAAAAATGGAAGCTATTGGTACTTTGGTGGGCGGTATCGCCCATGACTTTAATAATATTTTAGCTGCTATGACAGGTAATATGTATTTGGCAAAAAGGAGTATGTTGCAGGGGGATGTAGCTGCGGCGGTTGCGAAAGTTGAGCGTATAGAAGGGTTAAGTGATAAGGCAGCGACCATGATTGCGCAGTTATTAAGCTTTTCACGCAAAGGTGTGATGCAAAAGGAAAAACTTTCCATGCAGGCATTTGTGCAAGAGTCATTGCAATTGGCGAAAGTCACGATTCCTGAGAATGTTCATGTAAAGCATAACATTGAAGATGAATCCATGATGGTTTACGCAGATTCTAGCCAACTTCAGCAGGTGCTGATGAACTTGTTAAACAATGCCCGAGATGCAGTGGAAGATATGCCTGAACCAACGATTTCCGTAACACTTCATACTTATATACCAAGCGAAAATTTTAAGCAAAAACATGGGTTTACTGATATCGATAGATTGGTACATCTGTGTGTGCAAGATAATGGTTGTGGCATTGCCGAGGAAGATGTGAAGTATATTTTTGATCCGTTTTTTACAACCAAAGATGTTGATAAGGGTACGGGGCTGGGTTTGTCTATGGTGTATGGTGCAATCCTTAGCCATCATGGTGTTGTTGAGGTGGAAAGCCAGCCAGGTGAAGGGGCTTCTTTTCATGTCTATTTACCTACCATCAAATCCGACCAAGATAAAAAGCGTATACAGCCGAGAATACAAATGACGGAGGCCAATGGTGAAGTTATTTTGTTGGCAGATGATGAAGTCGAGGTACGCCAAGCTATGGCAGAGGTTTTAGAAACAATGGGTTATAGGGTTTATCAGGCCAGTGATGGTGAGCAAGCATTCGTTATATTTAAAGAGCATTACAAGGATATTGCTTTGGTTATGGTTGATGTTGTGATGCCTAAATTGGGTGGTGTTCAGCTTGTGCAAGTTTTGCGGGATATAAAATCACAAGTTCCTGTAATTCTGATGACGGGTTATGATAAAAATAATGTGCTAAAAATAGGCAGCATACCCACACAAAGTCAAATTTTAACCAAACCTATACATTTTGATGTTTTACAAGATGCTATTTATCAACTATTACATAGGGCTTCGTGATAGTGTGTTGTTTGTAAGCGTGTTTCGGTTTTATAAGATGATTGTTTAGCAACGTTAAACTTGTACGTGATACAAGATTTGTTATGCTATTTGACAGATGTTTGGTATATGACGGGCTGTTGTTAGATTTGTTTTTTTAGAGTAACTGCTTAACGTTTAAATATGAAAGGCATGCAGTACAGTAATAATTTTTGGGGTATAGAATGAGAAAAATAGTTTTTCCAGCAGCGGGAATGGGTACACGTTTCCTGCCTGCAACCAAGGCAACACCTAAAGAAATGTTGACGGTGGTGGATAAACCCATGATTCAATATGGTGTTGAAGAGGCATTGGCTGCAGGTTTGGATGATATTATTATGATTACTGGGCGGGGGAAACATGCCATTGAAGATCATTTTGATATTTCTGCAGAATTAGAAGCGAATCTTCATGCATCGGGTAAAGATGAGTTGTACCGAGAAGTTTCTCGTGTTGCACAGATGGCGACGATTGCATATATCAGACAAAAGGTTGCCAAAGGTTTGGGGCATGCTGTGTTGTGTGCCGAACCTTGGGTGGGTGATGAAGTTTTTGGTGTTTCTTTGGCGGATGAGTTGATGATTTCACAAGTTCCAGTGATGCGGCAGCTGCGTCAAGCACATGAAAAGACGGGTTTTTCCGTGGTGGCAATGGCGCGTGTGCCCAAGGCAGAAGTATCTAGGTATGGTATTGCGCAAGTTGAAGCGGAAGAAAATGGTTTGTACCGACTACAGGGTTTGGTTGAAAAACCTGCGGTTGAGGATGCCCCATCAGACTTGGCTATGATTGGACGTTATGTGTTTACACCACGCTTGTTTGACTTCTTAAAGCAGGGTGAAGTTGGTGTGGGTGGCGAATTGCAACTCACGGATGCTATGGATGCTTTGGCAAAAGTTGAACCTGTTTATGGTTTGGTGGTTGAGGCAGAACGTTTTGACGCGGGTAATCCCTTGGGTTTCCTTATTGCCAACCTTAGTCTTGGTTTAAGACACCCCAAATATGGTAAGTTGTTTAAAGACTATATTCAGACCTTAGATATTTAAGTCGCACCTGCTTCATGTTTGTGTGGTGTCTGAAATTGTCAGTGCGCTGACGAAACTTCATGTTATCTTGCCCCTCAAATTGTAAAACAATGCTGGGGCAAGTATGCAAATCATTGAAACTATAGCACAAGAACTGGGTGTTCAGCCCAAACAAGTGAAAGCGGCAGTCTCTTTATTGGATGAAGGCGCGACCGTACCGTTTATTGCACGATACCGTAAAGAAATGACGGGCAATTTGGATGATATTCAACTGCGTGCTTTGGAAAAACGTTTGGGGCAATTGCGTGAATTTTCGGCGCGACAGCAAAGCATTCTTAAAAGTATAGAAAAACAAGGTTTATTAACCCCACAGTTGCAAAATAAGATTTTGACAGCCGTATCTTTAACACAGTTGGAAGACCTATATTTACCTTATAAACCCAAGCGTCGCAGCAAAGCTAGCGTGGCAAAAGAAGCAGGGTTAGAGCCTTTAGCGACGCTTTTGTTATCCAATCAAGACCAACAACCTAAGCAGCATGCTTTGGGTTTTGTGAATCCTGAGCTTGGTATTGAAGGCATTGATGATGCTTTACAAGGTGCGCAAGACATTCTTATTGAGCAGTTTAGTGAAGATGCCGTGTTATTGGGTAAGTTGCGCAGACATTTGCAGAAAAGTGCTGTGATGTGTAGTCGCGTGGTGAAAAAGAAACAAGAAGAAGCCGTGAAGTTTACCGATTACTTCAATTATACAGAACTATACAAAAAGATACCCTCACATCGGGCATTGGCGTTGTTCCGTGGGCAGCAAGAAGGTTTTTTACGTTTAAAATTACTGGCGAATATGGAAGAAGATGCAAGTGTGTATGTTGGGATGCTGTGTACACATTTTAAATTTCGTCAAGGTGCTGCAGCCTATCGCTTTTTACAAGACACGGCGAATTTGGCTTGGCAAAAGATACTTAAACGTTTTCAAACTGACTTCTTTAAAGATTTACGCCAACGTGCAGAAGAAGAGGCAATTAAAGTATTTGGTGAGAATATTCGCGACTTATTGCTTGCCGCACCTGCTGGGCAAAAGGCTGTGCTGGGCTTAGATCCTGGTATTCGTACGGGTGTGAAAGTTGCTGTGATAGATCAGCATGGGAAATTACTTGAAACTGCCGTGATTTATCCGCATCAGCCGAAAAACCGCTGGCAAGAGTCGCTTGCCGCATTGGCAGTGTTGGTGGATAAACATAAACCAGAACTTGTTGCTATTGGGAATGGTACAGGCTCACGTGAGACGGAGAAATTGGTTGCAGAACTGATGGAAACATATCCGCAGTTTAAATTAACTTCAGTGATTGTTTCCGAGGCTGGGGCATCGGTTTATTCGGCTTCTGAGCTTGCATCCAAAGAGTTTCCTGATGTTGATGTTTCTTTGCGTGGAGCCGTTTCGATTGCTCGCCGCTTGCAGGATCCGCTTGCAGAATTGGTGAAAATTGAGCCTAAGGCTATTGGGGTGGGGCAGTATCAACATGATATTGATCAGGTAAGCTTGAACGAGGCTTTGACCAGTGTGGTTGAAGACTGTGTGAATGCGGTGGGGGTAAACTTAAATACGGCATCGGTTGAGTTGATTGCTTATGTTGCAGGTTTAAATCGAAACGTAGCAGCGGCAATTGTAGAGCAGCGTGATGCCAAAGGTGCATTTAGCAATCGCAATGAATTGTTATCTATTAAAGGTTTGGGTGAAAAAACATTTGAGCAAGCGGCTGGTTTTTTGCGGATTCTAAACGGTGATAATCCGCTAGATGCCTCAGCGGTACACCCTGAAGCTTATGCTTTGGTGGAGCGTGTGTTGCAGCAGCTATCATTGGATTTACATGAGGCTGTGGGCAAAGAAGGTTTAAGTAAGGCTGTGGATATTCAAACCTTGGCACAAGGCAACTTTGGCGAGCAGACCGTGCGTGATGTATTGGCTGAGCTAGAAAAACCAGGTCGTGATCCGCGCCCAAGTTTTAAAACAGCAAAATTTAAGTCAGGTGTGAATGATATTCGTGACCTACGTGTAGGTATGCAGCTTGAAGGTGTAGTCAGTAATGTTACGAATTTTGGTGCATTTGTTGATATTGGTGTGCATCAAGATGGTTTGATTCATATTTCTGCTTTGGCCGATCAGTTTGTTGATGATCCACGTAAGTTGGTGAAAACAGGGCAGGTCGTTACTGTTAAAGTGAGTGAAGTGGACATGAAGCGGCGGCGTATTTCATTAAGTATGCGCTCGGATGGGAAAGCAACGGGTGAAGTGGTTAGAAAAGATAAAAAACCGCAACGAAAACAAGAGTCTAGTGTGAGCAAACAAGTGCAACAGAAATTAAAACAAAAATCACGGGTTAAAGGTTCACAAGGACGTGGAAAACCACAGGCAGACAATGCTTTTGCAGCAGCCTTTGCCAAGGCATTAGAAAAATAATAGGAAATTGAAGGAAGCGCTGATTTATTTAGTGCTTCCGTGCAGATCATGGATGGTCTGCCAAATAAATAGCGTAAGCGATTGATTTGTAAGAGAAAGGAAAACCACGCTTTTCTTTTCTCGTCCTGATGTTTGGCAGGATGCCAATAAATCAGCATTATCTTAATGAGACTTTGCTTTGCTTGCCTTAGGCTTGCGAACGTGTAAGTTTGCAGAAATGAAAAAATGAAGGGGCAGGTATTATGTTTGGTTTAGGAACAACGGAATTAATCTTAATATTGGTAATCGTCATGGTATTATTTGGCGCGAAAAAATTACCAGCTTTGGGCGAAGGGCTTGCTAAAGGTATTAAGAGCTTTAGAACCAATATTTCTATCGATGAAAAAGATAAAGATGATGATAAAACCATTGATGTAGAAGTATCTTCTACTGAAAAACAAAAGGATAAAAAATCATCGTAAAATGTTATACTTATTTGTCGGAGCAATAAAACATGCCTGATATTGGGATGATTGAACTCATCCTTATAGGTATTGTTGGTTTTTTGGTGCTTGGACCAGAACGTTTACCATCTTTTTTGGCACAAATTGCTAAAGTCGTGCGAGAAGGTCGATTGTGGTTGAACAGTCTTAAAATGCAACTTGACCAAGAAAAGCAACAGCTTACGAAACCTGTGCAGCAGATAAAAGAAGAAGTGGAAACACATATGCAAGCGGCAACTTCGGATATGTCGCAAGTTAAAGCAGAAGTAGAAGCGGCTACGCAATCAGTAACAGATGATTCTAAACAAGAGAAGAAAGATACGTGACTGAGCAAGCAGTAGATGCAACACCATTGATGACACATCTTAAAGAGCTGAAAAAACGATTGATGATTGCTATTTTAGCTTATGTTTTTGGTGTCTTGGTATTGATGAATTTTTCAGACATTGTGTTTGAATTTATTTCAGCGCCCATTCGTGCAGCATTACCACCGGGTACACCTTTGGTATTTTTAAATGCGCCCGATGTGTTTTTTACGTATTTGAAAATTGCTTTGGTATTAAGTTTATTTGTCACTGCCCCGATTACATTTTATCAGCTGTGGGCATTTGTAGCCCCTGGTTTATATAAAAATGAGCGACGGGCTTTTCTTGGTTATTTTGTATCTAGCTTGTTCTTAATGATTGCAGGGGCAACTTTTTCTTTTTATGTAGTTTTCCCACTTATTTTTAAGTTTTTCCTTGGTTTTTCTACAGATTTAATTCAGGCAATGCCTGCGATTAAAGAGTATTTAACTTTGGTATTGAAGCTGTTGTTTGCTTTTGGCATGAGCTTTCAAATTCCAATCATTATTATGTTATTGGTGCGCATGGACTTGGTGGGGACACAAGCCCTTAAAGACAAAAGACGTTATGTGATTGTTTGGGCATTTATTTTTGCGGCTATTCTTACGCCACCTGATATTATTTCGCAAACCTTATTGGCATTGCCCATGTTATTGCTTTATGAAGTAGGTATTGTGTTGTCTCATATGGCGGCAAAAAAAGCCAAAGAAGTTGAAGACAATAAAGAGCGTGAATTATGATTGTTCGTTTGGTTTTAGCCATTATTATGGTGATGCTTGTGTTACATTTATACAAACGTTTTTTCAAACAAAAGCCATGTGACACTTGTCATAAACGTATTGCCAATGAAGCTGTGGTTTGCCACCATTGCAATACGATTCAACAAATACAGCAAGACTGAGTGTTGACCTATAGTTTGTTCAGTGTTTCAATCACGACATGAATGCAGAGGAACAAAGTAAAAAAGTAGAAGAGCAGGTAGCTATACTGCTTGAGCACTTGGCAACGATTCGGCGTAATCATGAGCAAATTTTGGCGGAGAATCGTCGTTTGCGAGAAGTGGCACGTTTGGCAGAAGCAGAGTTGCGTAAACGTCGCGAACAAATTGAAAAGTTACAGTTAGAGCATCAAAACTTAGAAAACAAACGGTTGGAAGCCAAAGCACGTATTGAACATACGATTGAAAAACTTGATGTGTTAGCTGCTGAAAATGCAAGTAGGCAAACATGAGCGTTTTAGTATGAGTGAATCCGTAGAAATTAACCTTGCAGGTTTGAAACTTCATATTCATACCGATGATGACCCGAAAAAGGTAGAAGCTGCTGCTGCTTTGGTACAAGAGCAGTTTGATGCCTTAAAAAGCTCGGGTACAATTATCGATACCAGTAAAATTATGGCGTTGATTGCGCTGAATTTGGCAGATGATTTATTAAATCAAAAACAAGCTTCACCACAGGCATTAAACAAGCTGATATCCAAGCTTGACCAAGCGGTTGCACAAGCAGAGGGTTTAGCTAACGTGTCCCTGCGCTGATCGAGTCACAACATAGTTGCCTGAGCCTATGTGTTTCGATTGGGAGATTGCTATTGTTGTTGTGTGCGTCGTTCCTTGCGAAAGAACCTAATGCAACAATGCTTCGCCCCCCTCACTATGAGGGTTCGACAACTTCCTGATGATACGACAGCGCGGGGATGCTTTTTTATTTTATGCCTGATATGACGCAACAAAAACAAGAACTCCGCCAATATTTAAATAAGCAACGGCAGCAATTATCGCAAGCAGATAAACAATATTATTCTTGCCAAATTGTGCAGCACTTATTGCCTTATCTGCATTGCAAAGGTGTGCAACAATTGCTTGTATACAAAGCTTTACCTTTTGAGGTGGATACGGAGTCATTGTTAAACCTTACGGATATTGAATGTTTTGTACCGCGTATGTTGGCAGATACAGCCATGCAATGGGTAAAGGTTGATGAGCCCACATTATGGGTCAAAGGTTCTTTTGGGGTTTTAGAGCCTGAACAAGGTGAAATATGGAAGCCCAGTGCTAAGCGAAGTATGATTGTATGCCCTTTATTGGGCTTTGATAGGCAGGGTAATCGCTTGGGTATGGGTAAGGGTTACTTTGACCGTTGGTTAGCAGACTTTGCGCAATACCTTGATGAGCAAGTTGGTGTTGCTTTTTCATGCCAAGAGCTTCCCAATATTCCTGTTGAACAGCATGATGTGCCATTAACAACAATTATTACAGAGAAAGGAATCATTCATGTCCAATAGTTTAAACATTCTTATCATTGGTGATGTGCTTGGTAAAGCAGGGCGCAGAGCATTACGCGACCATTTGCCCAATTTATTGGATGAGCATCAAATTGATTTCTGTGTTGCCAATGGTGAAAACATTGCCGCAGGATTTGGTACAACGCTTAAACTTGCGGATGAGTTATTCGCTTTGGGTGTGGATGTGATTACCAATGGTAACCATTGCTGGGACCAGCGTAGTTTTTTAGAAGAAATTGAAGAAGATGATAGGTTTGTTCGCCCTGCCAACTTTTCTAAATATGCCCCAGGTAATGGTTGGACGGTGCAAGAAACCCGTGATGGGCATAAAGTTGTAGTGATGAATTTGATAGGACAAGTATTTATGGGCACTTGGGATTGCCCCTTTGAAGCTGCGGATAAAGTACTGGAAGAAATTCCTGATGATGTAAATGCTATTTTGGTGGATTTTCATGCTGAAGTGACCAGTGAAAAGATGGGTATGGGTTGGTATCTCGATGGGCAAGTGAGTATGGTTTATGGTACGCATACCCATGTGCCAACTTGTGATGAAATTATTCACCCCAGTGGCACAGCTTTCCAATCCGATATTGGTATGACGGGGTCTTATAATTCTATTATTGGTATGAAAAAAGAAGGGGCGTTACGCCGCATGGTGAAGCGGTTACCGCAGCGATTTGAGGCTGTGGAGCGTGGTGCTACAATTTTTGCCACAAAAATTACAGTGGATGCGCAAACTCGGAAAACAACAAATATTCAAAGGATTTGTATTCGCCCTGAAGCGTAAGCTGATGAAAGACTTCTCTGTGTCACACTGGTATCATAGATGACATGAAATATGCCGCCCGTATGCAATGATAGGTGGTGATATGTATAAGTTATTGATGTTGGTTTCGTTTGTTATTGGCATGACAGTGATGCAGCTGTCTGCTGCAGATGCTGCGGTTGGCAGCAGTTTGGAAATGAATCCAAATTTAACATCACAAAGAATGCAAACATTACGTGTGATGATATCAAAGTTACGTGATTTGGTGTATAACTTGCGGGATATTAACCAGCTTGAAGAGATTGGTATGCCAAGACAGGACGTGCTTTTGATGAAAAATGCACTTCAGCAAAAAATTAATCAAACACAACAGGAAACTGTTGCTTTTATAAGAAGGCTTTGAGGATATTGTCCATGAATTTACGCACCGTAGTATCACTACATTTACCATATAAGCTTGTTATCTTATTATTTTCGCTTTGTAGTTTATATGCATTCATGCCAAGCCAAGTTTATGCGGACACGATTCGACAGGTAAACCTTGTTGCTTTTCAAAAGGACCATAAAAACGCCAATTTTGAAGGTCTATTTACGGGTTCTTTAAGTGCATTGATTTCATCTGTGGAAAAAGATGCACATGTCATGGTTGCATTGCGTACGCCCAAAGTGAAAGACAGGGATATTATTAATGTACAGTCCGATGTGTTGCGCATGACATCAGAAAATAAGCTAGCAAACAGTGGCTTGAATTGTCGTTTCTTTTTTAATGATGAATCGGATGAGGATTCATTGTTTTTTTCGATTAGTGGTGTTTGTGACGTGTTGGATTCGGATGCGGCGGGTACGCATAAAAAACAATTTTTAGTCAAACGCACGATGTTATCTGACCCGAGTAAAGTGTTTAATGTATGGACCAAATTTCATGAAGATAAAGATTTAGGTTTGGTTTTTTATGTGGATATTGATTGATATTGATAGATAAGGTGCTGGCATTCATAGCGCATCGAATCAATAAGGGTATAAATAAAAAAGGCAGCCTGAGCTGCCTTTTTTCTGTTTAAAAGTTACTTGTTGAGTAACGATGATGAAAGCTCAGGGCTTTCGGCGAAGGTTTTAAGTTTTTGTGCGCGTGATGGATGACGAAGTTTGCGTAATGCTTTGGCTTCAATTTGACGAATACGCTCACGCGTTACATTAAACTGTTTGCCCACTTCTTCTAAGGTATGGTCGGTATTCATACCAATACCAAAACGCATGCGAAGCACTTTTTGCTCACGGTCCGTTAGGTTTTCTAACACTTCGTGTGTGGACTCGCGTAATGCTTCAATGACAGCAGTATCCAGTGGGTTTTCAGCTTTGGTATCTTGCACAAAGTCACCCAAGCTGGTGTCATCATCATCACCAACGGGTGTATCCAGTGATACGGGTTCTTTTGCAACTTCAAGAATTTGCTCTACTTTTTCAATAGGCATTTCTAAGTGTTCTGCAAGTTCTTCAGGGCTTGGTTCACGACCTGTTTCTTGTGCCATTTGACGTGATATACGCATGATTTTATTGATGGTTTCAATCATGTGTACAGGAATACGAATAGTCCGGGCTTGGTCAGCAATGGAGCGAGTAATGGCTTGGCGAATCCACCATGTTGCATAGGTGGAGAATTTATAACCCCTGCGCCATTCAAATTTATCCACGGCTTTCATCAAACCGATATTACCTTCTTGAATCAAGTCTAAGAAACCCAAACCACGGTTGGTATATTTCTTAGCAATTGAAATCACCAAACGTAAGTTGGCTTCAATCATTTCACGTTTGGCTTGGCGCATTTTTGCTTCGCCCATGGTAAGTTTACGTGCCACATCTTTAAGCTCATAAACATCCATTTCTGTTTCTTGTTCAACACGTTTGAGGCGGCGTTGGTTTTCACGTATTTTATTTGCAGATAGTTCAAATGCTTCCACCCATCGTCCGTCAGGGTGTTGCTTTAACATATCATTGACCCATTTTTCATCGGTTAAACGGGTAGGGAATGTTTCTAAAAATAGTTTGCGTGGCATTTTCGCTTTAAGTGCTTGGTCACGAATCGCACGTTCGTATTTGCGAACACGGTCAATGGCACTTTTAAAACGACTGACAAGCATAACCAATTGTTTGGTTGAAAATGGAATGGTAACCAATTCAATCAACATGGCATTTAAAAGTTGTGATGCTTGCGCTGCCAATTTCTTGTCGCGTGGTTTACGTACACGTTCTTGGCGTATGCGTAAAAATTCTTCGTGCAATTCTTTTGCTTTTTCAAAGTGCTCTAATGCTTCTTCAAGCTGCTCTTCTTTGGTGATGACGGTTTCTTCCATAGGTGTGCCGTCAGGTGTCGCTGTGCGTGCTTTAATGGCAGCTGAAAGCTCTTCTGCATTCATCTTAGGTTTGGCATCAATGAGGTCATCATCGTCCATTTCGCTTTTGTTCATGCGGTTTTCATATTCAGCAATGGCTGCGGCATTCACCACTTTATCATCAATATCTAGGATATCTTTGAAATTTGGTTCTTCCTCAAGCTCGACGGCTTCATCACGAATTTCAATGACGCGCTCACCCAAACGCATGATTTCACGGAAGGTTGCAGGACAAAGGCAAATGGCCTCATGCACTTGCATACGTCCTTCTTCAATACGACGGGCAATTTCAATTTCACCTTCACGGGTTAAGAGTTCAACTGTACCCATTTCGCGTAAATACATACGCACAGGGTCGTCCACACGGATGACTGTACCTAATGTTGTAGTATCAGCGCGAAGTGCAGAGTCTTCTTTGCGTAAGCGGTCTTTACGCATGGCATATTCGCCTGTGGGTGCGCGTTGTGGGTCAACAACTTCAACACCCATTTCAGTAAAGAGGTTGATAATACCTTCAACTTGATCGGCATCGACCAAACCTTTGGGTAAATGACTGTTTAATTCGTCATAGGTAATAAAACCAGCTTCTTTACCCTTGGCCATTAATGTGCCAAGTTCTTTTACCTTTGATTGATCCAATTTACTCATGCTTTGTAGCCACCGTTTGCGGAAATTATTTTTTTATTTTAGTTGTTTAATCTTAGTTTGTTGGTTTCAAAGCTTTTAATTCTGCTTGCAGTGCTTTTAACTCTGCTTGCAGCTTGATTCGGACAGATAAGTTTTCTGTCTGGCTCAGCTGTGCTTTAAGGTATGCAAGATGCATATCCCTTAAAAGCATTTGAAACGCTTCATCTTCGACTTTTGGCAGGTTCACCCAGCGTGCTATATCTGTGTCGGGGAATTCCCGCATCAACTGTGCCGCTATATCAAATGTGGTGTTTTCATCATCGCCTGCCAACGAAAAGGCTCGGGTGTATATCGGGAATATCGGGTTGCTGTCAACAAAAAAATGAAAAGCATCTTCAGGTAAAAGTTGGAACCTACTAGGTTTTTGTAGTAATGCAGCCATAAATTGTTCATGTGTCATGGGTGTCACAGCAAGCCTAGGTGCCATTTTTCTTGTTGAAGTTTGCCTTGGTTTAGACATGTATTGCGTAGGTTTTGTTTGTTTTAACATCACTCCGCTAATGTTTTCGATTTCAACTTGCCACGCCTGACGTAGGTAGTCATCTTGCATTTTACTTAGCATTTGGTCTGCTTTTTTTGCCATACGAGCCCGACCTTCAGCGCCACTACCTGCAATATTTTTTAACCCTTGTATCCATGTGTTTAGCATGGGTTGTGCATCATGTTTTAGGCGTTTTTCAAAGGCATTCTTACCTTCTTTTTGGAGCAAGGTATCAGGGTCTTCGCCATCTGGTAAATAGAGGAATTTGGGTGCATGCTCTGTTTTTAAAATAGGCAACATGCGTTCGATGGCACGCCAAGCCGCTTGCCTACCTGCGCGGTCACCATCAAAACAAAACACAGGCTCTCCATGTAAACGTAGGATATGGGATAATTGTTGCTCTGTGATAGCTGTGCCTAAAGGTGCTAAGGCATAGGGTAAGTCAAAGGCTGCCATAGCCAATACATCCATATAACCTTCAACGACCACAAGCATTTTATGTTTGCGAATGGATTCGCGGTGTTCGGAATAGGCATAGAGTAAGTCGGATTTATGATAAAAATCTGTTTCAGGTGAGTTTAAATATTTTGGCTCGCCATCTCCCATAATACGCCCACCAAAACCGACCACTTGCCCGCGTTTATTACGGATAGGAAACATCACCCGCCCACGGAAGCGGTCGGCATAACCCCGCTCATTTTTCACCAGTAAACCAATGCTTTCTAATTGTTGTAAAGTATGTGTTTCAGAGCCAAAACAGCGCTGCATAAAACCATAACCTGCAGGTGCAAACCCCAACTGGTAGCGTTGAATAATGCTATCGGGAAGTTTGCGTTGGGCAAAGTATGCTTTGGCTTGTTTGCCTTCGTCTGCCTGTAGTGTGCGTGAAAAAACAGATGCAACTTGGTCAAGCAAATGATAGGCCTGTTTTTTGCGTGCCTCTTCTTTAGGGTTAACGGTACGAGCTTCAGGCATGGGCATGCCAGCTTTGTTGGCTAGGTATTCAACGGCTTCGGGGAAGGGGTAACCATCGTGTTCCATTAAAAAACGATAAGCATTTCCTCCCTTGCCGCAACCAAAACAGTAATACATTTGTTTATCAACAGATACAGAAAAAGAGGGGGTCTTTTCATGGTGAAAAGGACACAAACCAACCATATTATTCGAGCCTGATGGTTTTAGCTCAACATGGCGAGCAATCACCTCAACCAAGTCAGTACGAGAAATGAGTTCATCGAGGAATGAGGAAGAAAATTGTGCCATAGACCTATGTTATAGGGGGCTAGCTGACTGAATTCAACCCTTCTTGTTTATTTGTTATCTTAGCCATAGGTAAAGCTGTGGTTGTAACTTGGTTTCGACCATTGTTTTTAGCATGATAAAGGGCTTGGTCAGCGCGTTTTAACCAGTGGTTGATGGCTTCATCAAGCTGACGTTCTGCAACGCCGATACTCATGGTTATTTGAATCTCCCCATGTGGGCCTGAGAATGTTGTTGTTTCAATAGTTTTACGAATATTTTCTGCCAATTTGATGCCTTGTTTGGTTGTAGTGTTGGCCAAGATGATACAAAATTCTTCACCACCCAAGCGGGCAACCATATCTGTGCTGCGTACAGATTGTTTGAGTAAGTCTGCAACTTTAATCAATACTTCATCGCCAGCATCATGACCATGGGTATCGTTAATTTTTTTGAAGTGGTCAATATCAAGCATGAGAAATAAACTGGGTACGTCTTGGGGTAAGGTTTGAAAATACTCGCGTAGTTTTCTGCGGTTGGCTAAACCTGTAAGTGGGTCATTTCTCGCTTGTGCTTCAGCTTGTTTTAAGCGCTGGGATAAGGCATCCATTTGTTGGATTTGTGCAGACATGGTAGCTTTGACTTTATGGCTAGCGTTGCTGAGCTTTTTACTGGCTTGGCGAATATTTTGTGCGGCATGTTTGAGTAGGGCTTGGGCTTGGGCGGGGTCTTCGGGTAGCTTCTGCTCTAAAACTTGTTGGGCTTGTTTGAGCTCGGGTGATTCATCACCAATATCATGCAATACATGATCCATGGCTTTGACGGAATCTTTGAGTGCTGCTGTAACCGATGTGAAACCCAAACGAAGTTTCGCATGGTGTTGCAAATATTCTCTAAGGTATTGCTCAAATAGGTTTAAGTTTTGTTTGAGCTCAGCTGTATCTGGGTATGGTTTACCCAATAAATTGCAGCTTCGGCGTAGCATAAGTTGTACGCTAGGTAAATCTTGCTGCGCGGTTTTGATGAGTTGTTGCCGAGTTTTTAAATGTTGTTCAAGTTGTTGCCATGTTTGTGTGTCGGCGTGTTCATGTTGTAAATGTTTGAGTAAAACACCATGTTCGGCATCTACCAAAGGGGTTAACATCATGATGACTTTGGCATAAAGGGAAGGTTCGATGTGCGGCATGTGTTGCAAAGCTTCCAATAAGGAAAGCATGCGCCTGAGTAAACTGCGTAATTCGCCATTTTTTTCTTTGCTGGCAAGCAGGGTAGGGCGAATGGTGTCCAATCCATCCAGTAGTTCATCAATCATATGATCTTTTTCAGACAATGGGTACCTCGCATTGTGGCTGTTTATTGCTTGTGTTTTTATGGTGCGTTCCGCTGTGTGGGTCACCTAAATGATTTACCAGCAGGTATGATGCCAGTTTTTCATCATTGGAATAACACGCTTGATTTGCTGTGTTTTTTCTTCCATGATTGCAGGCTAACATATGTATTTTGGGAGTTTGGTTTATGGCATTGGTAGCATCAATTTATAAGGGAGAGTTTACACTTCCTGATTTTACGCTGAATGATTCTAAAGGTGTGGCACACGCTTTAAAAGAGCAAATTGGAGAACACGGCTTGGTGGTAGCATTTACATGTAACCATTGCCCTTATGCCATTGCAGTTTGGCCACGTTTGGTGCGTCATGCGGCAACATTAAAGGCAATGGGTATCAATACGATAGCAATTAATCCTAATATTCATCCTGGTTTCCCAGAAGATAATGTGGACGCTATGCGTAAGAAATTAGATGAATGGAATATTGACTTTCCATATCTTGCAGATGAAACACAAGAGGTTGCTAAGGCTTTTGATGCGCAATGCACGCCTGATATTTATATGTTTGATAAAAATGGTGAGCTTTATTATCACGGGCGTATTGATGATTATTGGAAAGATGAAAGAAAAGTGACTCAGGAAGAGCTTTTGCCTGCTGCAGAAGCATTGGTTGCAGGTAAACCTGCACCGCAACCACAGCACCCAACCATTGGCTGCTCTATCAAGTGGTTGGACTAGCTCTCTAATACAGCACTTTCTTGATTGTGAAAAGTAAACCCGAAAAGGATAAAATATGAAAATCTATGTAAAAATAAGCGTTCTCTCTTTTGCCTTTTGGGGTTTGCTTGTGCCTGCTCATGCAGGTGATATGGTTAAAGGAAAGGCTATTTTTGATCGGTTGTGTTTCCATTGTCATAAACCCAGTTATGATGAGAAATTTGCACCAGGTCTGGCTGGTATTACAGAGCGCAGGGATATGAAATGGCTGCATAGCTTTTTACAAAACCCAAGTAAAATGATTAAACATGATGAGTATGCACAAAATTTAAAAGAAAGTAATACCTATAACCTAACCATGCCTACATTACCTGAAATGCAGGATGAACAAGCCAGAGAGGATGTTATTGCCTATTTAGGCACTTTAAAATAGCGGGTGGTATAGATTTACTTTGACACCAGTTTATCTAATGCTTGGAATAATTCGGGTGCTGTGAATGGTTTGCGTAGGTGTTTCATGAGTAAGGCATCCGTGCCTAAATGTTCTTCTAGGTCATCGGCGTAACCTGTAAGTAGTAAGGTGAACGGCTTGATATCCAAACCAAGCAAAGCTGTTTGTCGTAAGAATTCAGCACCATCCATAATAGGCATACGCACATCCAATAATATCAAATCTGGAGCACTATGCTGATTAACCCATGATAATGCTTCTTTGCCGTTACTTGCAGTTATGATTTCAATGGGTAACTGACGTTCTTCTGCCCAAATATCTAGCATAGGCTCTAAGATTTCTTGAACAAGTTCATTGTCATCTATGGTAAGTATTCTTTTCATGTTACGACTCTTGGTTCAGTGGAAGCCAGATGCTAAATGTTGCCCCTTCATCTGGTCGGCTTTGTACATCTAAGGTACCATTATGTTCTTGAATAATACCATAACAAATGGACAGCCCTAATCCTGTTCCATCACCAACGGGTTTGGTTGAGAAGAAAGGTTCAAAGATACGCTGTTGTGTTTCTTGATCCATACCAGGGCCTGTATCTGTAATTTGGATGAGCACACCATCAATACTATTCTTTTCTAGGGGCTTGGTGGATATATTTAAAGAGTCACCCTTGTTTAATACATATTTAGCATTGGTGATTAAGTTTAGAATAACTTGTTGTATTTGTCGGTGTGAAGCAATGACATCGGGTAAACCTTCTTGTAAATGACAGTTTAACTCAATGCCTGCATGTTCAAGCTCTTTTTTATACATGTTTAGGGCAAAGCGTACGTCTTCATTGATATCACCCGCATGTTTTTCATTACGTTCACTGCGGGAGAAACGCAGTAAGCTTTCGACAATACTGCGAGCTTGTTCAATGCCTTTAACAGCTTTGGTTAACATTTTTGTGCGTTTCTCTTCTGGCATATTTGGTTTTAATGCAAGTATGCTAAGCATTCCCATAGGTCCAGTTAAAGCATTATTCAGTTCGTGTGCTGTACCCGCAGCCAAAGAGCCTAAGCTTTCCATTTTTTGTAGTTGAAAGACTTGCTCGCGTAGTTTTTTCTTATCTTCTTCTAATGATAACTCTCGAGCAAGGTGTTCTTTTTCTGTAATTAAAGTTTGGCGCTTAGCAATTTGACGTAAGGTTATCCATGCACCTATGAGTACAACAATCAGAAAGGTTATCCCTAGCTGATAAATACGGCTTGTTTTTTCATGAACCAAGTTGGTTACGGAAGAATCATCATATGCCAAATTTACAATAATTTTGTGTGGACCTACGGTGCTACGTGCACTTGCTATAGAATAATCTTTTCCGTTTATTTTTGTGCGATGAATACCTGGCTCTAAGATAGTTGAGGAAAAAGCTTGCAGTAGCTTTTTTGCCAAGGTACTTTCGTCTGAATCAATAGCATTTTTATTGGTGGTGCGAGGTAGTACAGAATGATAAAGCACATCGCCAGATTTCTCATCAATAATCCAGTGCATAATCCCGCTAGATTTCAGTCGACCTAGTTCACTGGCAACTGTGCGATCAAAGTCAATTTGCGCCATGATGACACCAGAAAGTTGATTGGTTGGTTCAGGAAAGTTTTTATCAACGATGCGATTGTATATGGGGGCAGAGACACGCATTTTAAGGTGGTCACCATCTGGGAACCAGTTGGAAAAATAAAGTGAGGAAGTTTCTTTGCTTACTTGAAAGAAAGGCTGGGTAGATTGGTTGCCTTGATAGATGTGTTGCATGGACTCTGGGAATGCACTGAAGAAGTCACCTTGTGCATCAAATAAAATAAAACCATCTACTCTAGGAGCTGCAAAAGTATTTACTTTTTCCATATCACGCGTGCCATTGTGGAATTCTAAGCGTTGCATGGCAGGGAACTGCCCGAGAAGACGCACATTCTCTGCAACATCGTTGGCAATATGAAAACCTACGCGAGAGCTGGCAATATCAACTACGGTTAAATTTTGTTGGTCAAAAGCATTGTGTAAGTCTTTTTCAAGGCTTTCAGCTAAACTATTGGACATTAAGTAGAAAAAATAACTTAATACCAGTAAGAATGATGCTGCCAGAACAACTTGAAAAAGTGAAAGCTGGCGAAAAACACCAAGAATATTATTTGGCTTATGAGTCATGTAAGTAAGTATAGTCTACTGTTCTAACTCTTCCAGACCTTTGACTACAGCAGCTGATAATGGGGTAATGGCATCTACGTCTTGGGTAGCGCCAGCTATATCACCAGCATTGAACTTACTGACTGCTTGTTTGGCTAATCTATGCATATCGGTATGGGGTGATTCAATGCTTTTGAAAGAAGCGCAGTTACCAAACTCAGCTTGCCCATTGCTGTAATACCATTTGCCTAAACGGCAACTGTGGTGGTCAGTGACTTCGTTGATATCAATGCTACCGCGGCCTAAAATCATATCCATTAAACGTTTTTTCCAAAACATATGGTCGCTTTTAGCGAGCTGAATGACAGCATTGGTGATTTTAAGCTCTGAAAACTCTTGTAGGTCTGCACGTAGCGAAACATCCATTTTATCTGTTGTGTTTAAGCTTTGATTGGCTTGGGTATCCATTACTTTTGCATCCGCATGACATTGGGTTACACCCTCAGCGATTTCAGTGGATGCAATAGCTTGTTCTTTGGTGGCATGGTGCATGCCATGTACGCTTTCATCCACCTGCTGCATATTATAAACGATGGTGTCCATGGAGGTTTGTGTGGTTTCGACAATGGATGATGCATTGGTAACCGTTTCAGACATTTCGCTCAAACGTGCAACGACAGCCGCAACAGATTTTTGTATGCTTATACTTTTTTCTACAATGTTATCAGCGGCATCTTTGGTTTGATGGGATAGTTGTTTGACCTCTCCTGCCACAACTGCAAATCCACGGCCTGCATCACCAGCTCTAGCTGCTTCAATTGTGGCATTTAAGGCAAGTAAATTGGTTTGATCGGATATTTTTTGTATGGTTGTTAATAAGCTATCAATTTCTTTGGATACACTCGCAAGCTGTTGAACCTCATCGGTAACATTGTCCATTTGTTGTGTTGTGGCATGGATAACATCAAACACTTGTTTCATAGACTGACTGCCTTCATCGACAGCAATCTTTGCTTGTTCACTTTGACAGCCAACTTTATCAGCCTGCTCGGCAATCATTTGTACGGTAATACTCATTTCTTCGGTGGCTGATGCCATGGTTTCTGTGCGTTGGGCAACACCATCCGCCAACTGCTGCAGCTTTGCCATATTGATGGTGTTTTCAAAGCCTGTCATGGTTAGTTCGACTTTATCTTTGAGCTCTTTAAGTTGCATTTGATCCAGCCATTGCATCATATGGTTGGCTGAGTTGGATAGGGGGTGGTCGTCGCTTATTCTAAAGGTGAAATCACCACTGGTTACAGCCTGAAATAAAGTTTCAATTTCTGCTACATGACTTGCTTCCAAAGTAGGCTCCTTTCAATGTATCACTGGTTGAAGTGCTGGCTGAAGTACGATTGCAAGTATACTAGCAAAGGTGATGCCATAATTTCCTCATGCTGAAGCGAAAAAGATTTAGGATTTTGGTATTAGCAGTTGTTGTAGATATTGGGGGTGCAGGCTTTTTTTCAATTGGTCAGCAAGTATATCTAAAGATGCCAAGGTTCGATCATATTGATTGGTGTTATTTGTTGTCTTAAAGCCTAGTTCGAGTAACCAAGCTTGGCGAAATTCACCTTGTTCAAATAAACCGTGCACATAAGTTCCCCAGACTTGTTTGTCTTCAGAGCATGCAGCAAAAGGAAATAGATGTTCATTGGTATGGGATACGCCATGGTGAATTTCATATCCTGTGACCAAGTGTCCTTGCGGAAAGTTTGCTGTTTGCTGTACTTGTTTGAGTGTTTTTTCAGGCATCATTTGGGTGTGTATGGGTAATAGGCTTAAACCTTGGCAGCTTTCGCCTTCGACACTGGAGCTAAATGCATCGTCAACGGTGTCTACAATATGCTTCCCCAACATTTGAAGGCCACCACAAATACCTAAAACTTTTCCGTGATAGCGTAAATGTTGTTGGATTTTATCAGCAAATCCTTGTGTTTTTAACCAAGCCAAGTCTGAAGACACATGTTTGGAGCCAGGTAATACAATCAAGTCACAAGGTTGAAGTTCATCTGTATTGCGTACAAAAGAGACTTGGATATCTGGGTCGGAGGCTAAAGGGTCTAAGTCATCATGGTTAGACATGTGTGGATAAGCAATCACGGCAATATGCAGTTGCTGTTGTTTTTTAGATAATTGCTCATGTTTAAAGGGACTGTCTTCTTCAGGTAAGTCTAAATTAAGCATAGGGATTACCCCTATGATGGGTTTGTTTGTGTCTTGCTCAAGCCACGTTAAAGCATCATTCAATAAAGCTGGATCACCTCTGAATCGATTGATGAGTAGGGCTTGAATCCTATGACTGTGTTCATCTTGTAGAATATCAATGCATCCTTTGAGGGAGGCGAACACACCGCCTTTATCAATGTCTCCAACCAACCACACGGGTATATCCGCAGCTTCGGCAAAACCCATATTGGCAATGTCACCAAGCATAAGATTGGGCTCTGCTGGGCAGCCAGCACCTTCAATAATCACCATGTCATATTGTTGTTGTAGGGTGTCAAAGGATTGGAGCACGGTATCGAGCAAGGCAATTCTATCTTTACGAAAATGTTTGGCATGTAAACGACCATGTACTTTGCCGCGTACAATCAATTGTGCCTTTTGGTTGCTTTCAGGTTTGATAAGTACAGGGTTCATATCTACAGTCGGTTGAATGCCGCAAGCCAAGGCTTGTAAGGCTTGGGCTCTACCGATTTCGCCGCCATCTGCAGTGACTGCTGCATTGTTGCTCATGTTTTGTGGCTTAAACGGAGCAACCTTCACGCCATTACGAGCAAGTAGGCGGCAAAGGCCTGCAACTAAGACAGATTTTCCGACACCTGAGGCTGTTCCTTGAATCATAAGCGCGTTTGTTTTCATGGTCGAAAACTTATGTAAAACGTAAGTGATAGCAAAAGGTTCATATCAATCTTGTTGTTTCTTTAGTGAAAATTGGCAGGTTGCGCCCATATTTTTCAGGGTTGTATCCCTTTTTGGAGTGTTTTTTTATGAATATTGGTTGTGTAAGTAAAGGTATTGCGATGGCAATTGCATTGGGTTTGATTGGTTATTTTGTTGGCCCTATGGTAGGTTTGAACCAAGAAATACCTGTAGGTTCAGTGTTGGCATCGGGTTTAGTGATTGGCTTTTTATTGGGTGCCTGGGCATTTGGTGGCGGTCCATGTCGCTCGAGTTCAAAAGTGAAACATAATAATACAAATGTGTTGTATGTGGGTAATATCCCATTTAAAGCGCGTGAAGAAGAAGTACAACGTTTGTTTGAAACTTATGGTACGGTTGTTTCTGTGCGTTTGGTTCGTGGTGGCCCTAGTCGCCGCCCCAAAGGTTATGGTTTTGTAGAAATGGGTTCGGCTGGCGATGTGAAAGCAGCTTTAGTGCTTAATGGCGAAGAGTTTGCAGGTCGCAAGCTTCGCGTGAACGAAGCCAAAGATAAGAAGTAAACTTTTAAGGAAGCTCTGAATAAGTTTGAGAGAAGCAGATTTTGAATGCTTTGGGCGCAAGATGCGAGTTCATGGTTTGTTCAGAACTTCCTTAGGTCTCTTTTTTGAAGTGCGCCCAACGCTTAGGCCAAGGCGCACGACATTCTAATATTTTTCCTGTACTTGGGTGTTCAAAACGAAGTCGCCAAGCATGCAAAGCTAAACCTTTTCCTTTGATAGTTTTGTAATGTTTAAGGTCGCCTTTTTCTGCGTATTTGGGGTCGCCCAAGATAGCATGTCCCTCTTGTTGTAGCTGTACACGCAGTTGATGGGTTCTTCCGCTGTGCGGCTGTAATGCAACCAAGCTGTACCGCCAGTCTGCATGTTCACGCAACAATACGGTTTGTAGATCAGTGATGGCTTCTTGCCCATGTTCAGAATCCACAACCATACGCTCACCACTTTGGGTCACACCTTTAAGTAGTTTGGACTGCATGCGTCCTGCATAAGGGTAGGGGTGTCCTGCTACCCAAGCGAGATATGTTTTGTGGGCATCACGATTACGAAAACTTTCGGTAAGTTTGCGTAAGGTTTTTAGGTTTTTGGCCAGTAATAAACATCCACTGGTATCTCTATCTAGGCGGTGTGCCAAGCGTAATTCTGGCAAGTTGAGTTGTACTTTAAGGCGTTCAACCAGCCCTACATCATGACCACTGCCGCCATGTACAACAATGCCTGCCTGTTTATCAATGATCAGTAAATCATCATCTTCATAAAGGGTGATTAAGTTTTTGATGGTTGGCATAAATGTTTGAGCTTGTTGTTCAGGGGCATCAGGACGCAGGCTGGCGGGTAAAAATACACTGTCGCCTTCATGAACACGAAACTCGGGTTTAATACGTTTGCTATTGACCCTTACGTTTCCTTTTCGGATCAAGCGCAAAATAAGGGTACGCTTTTCCTGCCCTAGCAGGCGGCAAAGTACGCGGTCAATACGGCTATTATCCTCATTTTTATCAATAATAAGGTGGGGTTTCTTTTCGTTTTTTAGCTCTGAACTTGCCAAAGTGGCTCCTATTTGCTTTAATGGGGCAGATTGTACATGTGTTCCGCGTGTGTGGCGATATATAGCGAGTAATGTGTCGCGTATCGGTTTGAAAACAAGGGTGCTAAACATGCAACTTGAGAAGTTAGTCGCTTCGTTCAGACGATATTTACGGAGAGTGAGTCATTTTTCTTAGGGGACTCACCTTAGCCAACGCCGTGTTGAGCGATGTACAGTAAATAAATATAAAAGCCGCCTGACGGTCTTAAATAGATACAGATTTTAACCCGAGTTTGGTGTTTGTTGTGTGCAAATACTTGGTTGGGGTGACAATTAAAATATGCTTTGGATATCACAATAACTTGTGTTGTTTCAAAGGTTTATACTGTCAGCGGTAAAGGAACCGCAATGAAGAAGTTGATGTTGATCAACGCCTCACACGAGGAAGAAAGCCGTGTTGCTATTGTCGAAGATGACTTTTTACAAGAACTAGACATAGAATCCACGCACAAAGTCCTAACCAAGGGCAATATTTATAAAGGAACCATCACCAAAGTTGAAGCCAGCTTGCAGGCCGCATTTGTAGAATATGGTGCGTTGCGCCAAGGTTTTATGCCACTAAGCGAAATTCATCCGGACTATTGGAAAGATGGTGTTGATAAAACCCAAGATCCACGCAACGTAAATATTCAAGATGTATTAGAACCAAAACAATCAGTATTGGTGCAGGTGGTAAAGGAAGAGCGCGGTAATAAAGGTGCTGCTTTAACCACGTATTTATCGTTGGCTGGCCGTTATTTGGTATTGAGCCCAAATACAGAGCGCGGTGGTATTTCACGTAAACTTCCAGAAGATGTGCGTCGTGCACTTAAAGAAATTTTATCGCAATTGAATGTGCCTGATAATATGGGTTTGATTGTTCGTACTGCAGGACGTGACCAAAAGCTGGAAGCTTTGGAACGTGATTATTCGTATTTACAACGTTTGTGGGATGAAATTCGTATCAAAAGTGGCACAGCACCATCACCTTCATTGATTTATTTGGAAGGAGACATGGCAACCCGTGCCATACGTGATCATTTTAGTGATGATATTCATGAGATCTGGGTGGATAACCATGAGGTTTATACCCGCACCAAAAACTTTGTGCATGCGGTATTACCAGGCAAAGAGAAATTAGTAAAACTATATAGGGGTAAAAAACCTATTTTCCGCCAATATGGTATTGAAAGCCAATGTGAACAAATTCATGAACGTGAGATTCGTTTGCCGTCGGGTGGCTCTATTGTATTTGACCCCACGGAAGCTTTAACTGCAGTAGATGTGAACTCATCGCGCTCCACAGGGCGTAAACATATTGATGACACAGCCTTGGATACCAATCTTGAGGCTGCGCGTGAAATTGCGCGCCAACTTCGCATTCGAGATATTGGTGGTTTGGTTGTGGTTGATTTTATCGATATGGCAAACCGAAAACATGGTCAACAAGTTGAAGAAGAATTGCGCAGTGCCACAGCTGCAGACAAAGCCAGAGTGCAATTTGCACGTATTTCACGCTTTGGTCTGTTGGAAATGTCACGTCAGCGTTTGCATCCTTCGGTGCGTGAAACAACAACGGAAACATGTCCGCGTTGCCAAGGTCGTGGTTCTATTCTGACGGTTGAGTCTATGGCGTTACAAATGTTGACGCGCATGGAAGATTTGGCTGAAAAAGGCAAAAAACCCAAGCTTGTGGTTCAAGTGCCATCGGAAACAGGTGAATACCTGATGAATAATAAGCGGGACTATATTGCCCGCATTGAAGAAAATCATGATGTGCAGATTTCTTTGCAAATCCGCCCCGATTTGATGATTCCACACTACCGTATCGAACGACATTGGCGTGATGATAACCAAGACCGTTTGGAAATGCTTGAAGATACAATGAAAGGCAAAAAACCTCAGCGTGTTGCTCGCAAGCTTAAACCGATGAAACCCGTGGTAGGTATTCCACAACCGATTGTGAAGGCTGTTAAAGTGGGTTGGTTTAAGGCGCTTTTAGATAAACTTTTTGGTGAGAAAAAAGAAGATAAACCAGAGGTGAAGCATAAAAACACTTCACGCAAACGCAAACGTACACCCAATCGTACGAAAAAGAATAAACCTGCGGTAAAAGTGGATGTAAAACAGGAAAAACCGACCAAAACTGAAGGCGAAGAAGGGCAAAAGCGTCGCCGTCGTCGTCGTCGTCGCCCAGCAAAAGATAAAGCGGGTCAACAGCAAGGTGCTCAACAACAGAACGATCAGACGCAAAACAACCAGCAGCAAAATAATCAAAAGAAAAATAATACTGCTGCCGCGCAACCGAAAAAAGAGCCGTCAACTACGACAGAAGTATAAGTTGTGACTTCGGATAAGAATGTAGTCACGTGGGATATTCCTAGTGAGTGGCATGGGAAACGTTTGGATGCGGCTTTAACAGCCCTGTCTGGATTAACAAGGGTGCGTATTCAACAGTTATTGGATGAAGGTTGTATTTGGCAGTCTGGTGCAAAAAAACAACGCTTGAAGCGGTCGGTAAAAGTGATGGAAGGCGATGTTTTTCTTGCTGACATCCCTGTGGCTCAAGCCATGGACTTGCAACCAGAAGATATACCACTGGATGTATTATTTGAGGATGAATACCTTATTGTAGTCAATAAACCTGCGGGTATGGTTGTTCATCCTTCTCATGGTCATGATACGGGTACATTGGTGCATGCTTTGTTGCATCACTGTGAAAGTCTGCCTGGTATTAATGGTGTTGAGAGACCAGGTATTGTACATCGGTTAGATAAAGATACTTCAGGTAGTTTGGTGGTTGCCAAAACTGAAGCTGCGCACCAAGGCTTGTCTGCATTATTTGCTAACCATGATTTGCAACGAGAGTATGTTGCGTGGTGTCGAGGTTTTCCACGTTGGATGCAGAAACGCATTGAGCTTCCGATTGGTAGACACCCGCATAATAGACAAAAAATGGCAGTGGTGCCGCAAGGAAAAGTAGCGATTACCGACGCCAGTTTAGAGCAACGTTTTGATGAACACTTTTGCCGCATGCGTTTGCGGCTTCATACTGGGCGTACACATCAGATTCGGGTGCATTTAAGTCATGAAGGTATGCCTGTATTGGGTGATGCAGTGTACGGTCGTAAATTTAATCCAAGTAAAACCATTGCGGAACCAGCATACAGTGTGTTGAAAAATTTATCTCGCCAAGCTTTGCATGCGGAAACATTAGGTTTTGTGCACCCAATTACGCAAGAAGATATTTTGTGTTTTGCGCCATTTCCTGATGAACTTGCGCAGTTAAATACAGCGTTAAAAACATTGATGTAAGATGTTTTATGTTTCACGGTTATTGCAGAAACATGGTGTTCAAGCCGTGTTTACGAATCGCGAGGCTGGAACGACCGCTGATTTTTCACTGCTTGATGAAACAAAGTTGGCTCACAATATCCAAGTATTATGTCATCAGACCCATATGCCTATACCGCATCAAGTGATACAAGCTCATAAGGCAGAAGTATTACACTGCTCGGGTTTGGGTCATATGCATCAGCAAGAAGCAGATATATTGCTGGCTACAGATCAGGGTGTTGCTTTAGCTGTGCGTACCGCAGATTGTGTACCCATACTTTTGGCGGATCAACAAGCTGGTGTGATTGCAGCTGTACATGCAGGCTGGAAAGGTACTGTGGCACAAGCTGTGTTTAAAGCTGTGCAAGCCATGTGTGAGCGTGGGGCTAATGCTGAAAAAATTGTGACAAGTTTAGGTCCATCTATTGGTCCATGCTGTTTTGAAGTGAGCCCAGATGTTGCCAAGAAGTTTAGTGATGTTTGTCAACAAAACGTAAGCTTTTATCGTCATGGAACTTATTTTGTAGATTTAGCTTCAGTGAATCAGGAGCAACTCTTATGTGCTGGTGTACAGCCTGAAAATATCGAAACTTCATCCCACTGTACAGTTTGCCATATTGACCCTTTATACTATTCATTTCGGCGGGATGAAGGCGATACAGGTCGTCAGTTATCAATGATTATGCTGGCATAAGTTGCTCATCGCGAATATCCGTTTTAGGCTAGCGGTAATGTTACGCGTATTGATATACCTTTTATGTGTGTGTTTTACATGGACACCGTTAGAAGCAAAAGAAAATCTAAACAAAGAAACGCATGTCCATATTGAGGATGGTGTGGTTTATTGCGATGTTCAGACTTTTAATCAAGAAGCATACGTGCTGAATGTTTTGGCTGGCGGTTCTTCGCTGACTGTATTTTGGCAGTTTGATGTATTGCGTAAACAACGGTTTTGGTTGGATAAATCAGTGGCTAGCGTACGTTTGGGGCGCCAAGTTATCCCTGATTTGGTGACCAAACGTTGGTTGATGCGAGACTTGAGCAGTGGTGTGGTGCATTATACAAGAAATGTACATGTTGCTATGCGATTTTTAACGGAAATGCATCATGCGGCAGTCGTGGATGTGTCTATTTTAGATGGGCAAGAAAAGTTTTATTTAGAAACCCAATTGTATATATATGAGGGTGAACAAGGCAGTAAAGGTTGGTTTGCTGATATTCTCGGAGGCGTGGATATGGGTACAGTTGAGCTTGTTTTGCCAGCACAAGGTTTAAAGCATGAGTGAGGTTTTGCATAGGGGTAGGTTGAAACCCCTTGTTTGGGTGCCTTTTGTTGTTGCAGTATTATTATTGACAGTAGGTATCTTGTCTTGGCCTAGTCATGATCAATTTGGGCCGAGTTTTCTGAACTGGTTAACTGTTTTTTTATTTTTTGTATTAGCTGTTGTTTTCTTTTTGGTTGGGATTTATCGATTAAAATCAAGCAAAGAAGAACATGCTGGTTCATACCTTCGTACAAAATTGGTGGCGGCTATGGTATTGATGGTGTTGGTACCGTCGTTGCTGTTGCAACTGACAGCAAACCAAGTGATTGATAAGGGTCTTGATGTCTGGTTTGATGTTCGGGTTGATACCTTATTGGACAAAGCCATGAGTTTGGCGCAGGGCTTTTACTCTGGGGCGGAGTCAGATATGGAATTGTCATTATCACAAGTGGCACAAGATGATGACTTTCCACTTGAGATTGTTACACAGCCATTAGGCACGATGTTGATTAGTCAGCATTTGGGTAAACTGATTGACCAATATGGCTGGCATAAAGTGGAGCTTTTTGATGTGTCAGAGCGTTTGATTGCGGTGGCAAGTAAGCAGGTTGCAGGACAACAATTTAGTGATTTAAAAATTCGTGACCTGTCGGATACGGCAAGGTTGAGTAAGGTTTTAGGTAGGCAAGCTGTTGAGCATGAAGTACGTAAAAGCGGTGAATATGTTGTGGGTTATTTGCCTTTGTACATGCAGCAGCGTTTTGTCGCTTTGTTGCGTGCGGAAATTCGTTTGCCTGATGAAGTGACCTTGAGTGCACGAAGTATAGAATCTGATTATAAATCATATCGAGAGCTTGAACGGCATAGACAAGGTATTCAGGAAATATTTACGCACACCTTAATGATAGCCATGGTGCTCATCACATGTATTGCAGGTTTGTTAGCTTTGTTCTTTGCACGCAAGCTCACCACACCCATTGAAGAATTAGCTTTGGCTTTAAAAAGAGTAGAAGCAGGTGAGTTTGATGTGTTGGTGCCTGTACATGCAGAGGATGAGCTGGGTTCATTGGCGCGTTCATTTAATAGTATGACAGCAAAACTTCGGCAAAATATGGAAATGTTACAACAAACACAAGAAGAATTGACAGGGGCATTGGTTAGCAGTCGCCAACGTCAATACGTATTGGAAAATCTGCTATCTAATTTGCAAAGTGGCGTAATTTTATTGGATCAAAGTGGTGATATTCGGTTGATGAATCAAGCTTGCCAAGAGCTGTTGGTTATTCCTGAATCCACGCAAAAGAAAGTTTCGATTTTTGATTTCTCAGAAGTTCATTTGGCACCAGTATTAAATTTCTTTAGAACCTTGCAAACCCAAGGTTTGGACAGCTTGCAACATGAAATTGAACTTTTCCATGGTTTTCAAACCATTAAAATTCTTGCCAGAGGTACAGTGTTAGGCAAACAAGAGGATCAGCTTTTTTCTGGATGGTTGTTGGTTTTTGATGATGTGACACAGTTGGCGGAAGCACAAAAACATCAGGCATGGTCAGAAGTTGCGCAACGCTTGGCGCATGAAATTAAGAACCCGCTAACACCGATTAAACTTTCAACCGAACGCCTACAGCGGCGTTTTCGTTCACAGGTAGATCCTGTTGAGATCTTTGATACGTGTACCAAAGCTGTGATTACCCAAGTTGAACGTTTGCAGCGTTTGTTGGCTGATTTCTCGAATTTGGCAACCTTACCCAAACCGAGAACTGAAGTGGTAAGTATTCGTTCATTACTGCAAGATTTGCGAGAGTTATACAGTGCATATCAGAATGTTACATTTGAGGGTTTACCCGAAGGGGAAGTATGTTGTGACCCCGATCAGGTGCGGCAGGTGTTGATTAACTTGATTGATAATGCGCTGGCTACAAAAACGCCTGTGCGTGTTTATGTTGAGGTTACAGAAGATGATACCAAGTTTTATGTGCAAGATGAAGGCCCTGGTATTGATGAAAAAACACAAAAGCATATGTTTGAGCCGTACTTTTCAACCAAGAGGGATGGTAGTGGTTTAGGTTTGGCGATTGCACAACGTATTACTGAAGAACATGATGGTACCTTAATGTTGGTCTCTGCAGCATCTCCTACACGTTTTTGTATGTGTTTGCCGCATAAACTTATACTTCGAGGTTTGGAGGAGGAAAAGGCATGACGATTCATATTTTAATTGTTGATGATGAGCAGCCAATCCGAGAGTCTTTACAGGGATTGTTTGAGGATGAGGGTTATCTGGTGAGCACTGCGCCTTCGGGTGAAGAGGCTGTTGCACGTTTTCGGAAACATCCTGTTGATTGTATTTTTTTAGATATTTGGATGCCTGGCATTGATGGTTTGGAAACCATGAGTCGCATTAAACAAATGGATGCAGATGTGCCCGTTATTATGATGTCTGGGCATGCCACGATAGATACAGCGGTTCGTGCGACCAAGTTGGGCGCATTTGATTTTATTGAAAAACCTTTTTCTTCTGAAAAGTTGCTTATTTTGCTGCGTAATGCGATTGAGAAACGACGTTTAGCAACGGAAAACTTTGATTTAAAGCAAGAGACAAGTCGAGCTTCATCACAGTTGATTGGTGATAGTCCTGTGATTCAAGAGGTGCGAAAAGCGATAAAAAAAGCCAGCATGAAAGATACACCAGTCATGATTATTGGTGATCATGGTACGGGTAAGTCTATCGTGGCGCGTTTGATTCATGAAGCCTCACAACGCCAAGGACAACCGTATATTACCTTCCATCAAGGTACATTGTCTGAACAAGAAACGCAGCATGAATTGTTTGGTTATGAAAAAGGAGCCTTTGTTGGCGCACTTTACACGCAGCGTGGTCGCTTGGAGGCTGCGCATGAAGGTTCGTTATACCTTGAAGATATTACAAAAATAAGCTTGCCTCTGCAGCAGGGGCTGCTTAAAGTCATACAAGAAAAGCGCGCGCAACGATTAGGTAATCAGAAACAGCATCCATGTGATGTACGCCTGTTGATGAGCTCGTGTTGTACGCAGGATGTGTTGTTATCAGGTGAAGTTTTGCTTGCTGATTTATATGCCAAAACAAATGGTGTAACGATTTGTATGCCAAAGTTGAATGAGCGTTTAGAGGATATACCTGCATTGCTTGCTTTTTTGGCACAAGAGCAGGTGGAAAGCCTAGGGGGCGAGCCCGTTGTGTTTTCCGATGACGTGATAACATTGCTTCAAGCCTATGATTGGCCTGGTAATATACGCGAGCTGCGTAACTATGTGGAGCGGTGCCATATTTTATGTTCAGGACAAACGCTAACCGTAGACACGATGCTTCCTTTGGATGCATCTTTGCAGAAACCAAGCTTTTCAGCAGTGCCTGATGATTCGGTGTTGATGGATGGTTTCCATGATGCGAGAAAACGTTTTGAAAGAAGTTATATTGTGCACCATTTGGAAAAAAATGATTGGAATGTTAGTAAAACAGCGGCGGATATTGGAATGGAAAGAAGTCAGTTGCACCGAAAAATAAAATCACATGATTTAACACCACCCAACAAATGAATATTTTAGTTTTGGGTGCAGGGGAAGTTGGATTTCATATTGCCATGCGATTGGCTGCAGAAGGGCATGATGTTGCCGTGGTGGATAGTAATGAAGAGCGCATACAACGCGTTGCTGATACTATGGATGTGCGTACGGTATTGGGTAATGCTGCTCACCCTTCAGTATTGGAAAGTGCGGGGGCAAAAAATGCAGATTTGTTGATTGCAGCCACTGCGAGTGATGAAACCAATATGTTGGCATGCCAAGTTGCACATTCTCTCTTTAAAGTCACAACGAAGATGGCACGTATTCGTGAACCTGATTTTGCCAATAATAAACAATTGTTTGGGCGTGATGAATTGCCTATTGATATGATTATTTCTCCTGAACATGAGGCGGCAAGAGCGATTGTAAAACGCTATCAAGTGGCATCGGCTATGGATGCTCAGGGTTTTGCTGGTGATAGAGTGCAACTGCTTGGGATGATGATTCGGCCCAAAAGTTTACTGGCGGGTTTGGCATTAGAAGAACTTGCTGACGTGATGGGGGATAACCGTGTTTTTGTGGTGGCGCATGAGCATAATCGCAAATGGAAAGTACCCATGAAGGACACGGTGTTGTTGGCGGGTGATAGTGTGTACCTTGCTGTTTCCAGTCATCAGGTTGAAGCTGTTGTAGAGGCTTTGGAAGGTTGTAAACAAGAGCAAAGTGTGAAGCGTAATGTGATGTTGGTTGGTGGTGGCAATGTTGGTTATGCCGTGGCGCAAGCTTTGGAGAGAATGGGGGTATCGGTTAAGCTGATTGAGCACAATGAAGAGCGTGCCAAGTGGATATCCGATCATTTGGATTCGACCATTGTGTTGCATGGTGATGCTTTAGATCGAGACTTGTTAGAAGAAGAGGCTGTTGCCCACATGGATGACTTTTTAGCCTTAACCAATGATGATGAAACAAATATTTTAAGTAGTTTGATTGCGAGTAAGTATAAAGTTCCGCATGTGGTTACATTAGTAAACCGTGCGATTTATTCGGATCTTGTGCGAGAAATTGGCTTGGATGTGATTGTATCGCCGCGGTTTACAACAGCGGCTTCGATTTTACGCCATGTTCGTAAAGGCAGTATCTTAGGTATGTCGCCTTTGGGAGACGGAACGCTTGAAGTGATTGAAGCTGAAGCACTTGAAACGGCAAAGATTTTGGAGCTGCCGCTTAAAGATTTACGCTTACCTAAAGATACTGTGATTGGCGCAATTGTTCGCGGGGAGACGGTCATTATCCCTGATGGGGAGAGCATGGTATTGCCGAATGACCATGTTGTGCTGGTATCTCGGGCAGATGCGATTCGTGATATTGAACGGCTTTTTGAAGTGCGTCTTGAGTTTTTTTGATGTATGAGGCGCATGTAAATCATGCATCTTAAAGGTATTGTTTGGACATTGGGTGTGCTGGTCTGTTTGTTTGCAGGCGGCATGATGTTTCCTGCTCTGGTTGCATTATATTATGACTCAGGTCATGCGGATCAGTTTATTTTAGCAGGTGTGTTGGTGTTAATACTGGGCATTTCTATGGTGAGTTGGGCAGGAGAAGCTCCCAAACAGTTGGGTCATAAGGACGGGTTCCTGATTGTGGCTTTGGCATGGGTGGTTTTATCGGTATTGGGAGCTATCCCTTTTTTGACGACAGGTACTTGTAAGACAGTGGTTGATGCTTTGTTTGAATCAACATCAGGTTTGACCACAACAGGTGCAACAGTATTGACGGGTTTGGATAACATGCCTCATGCGATTTTATTTTGGCGTTCTATGCAGCAGTGGCTGGGGGGTATGGGAATTATCGTTTTAGCTGTGGCAGTCATGCCACTTTTGGGCGTGGGTGGTATGCAGTTGTTCAAAGCTGAAACTCCAGGGCCAGTGAAAGACAAGCTGACTGCCCGTGTGACAGAAACAGCCAAAGTATTGTGGTTGCTTTATTTGGCTACCACAGTGATGGCAACCATTGCTTTAAAACTAGCTGGTATGGGCTGGTTTGATGCGCTTAATCACGCCATGACATCGGTGTCCACTGGCGGATTTTCTACGCATGATGCCAGTGTAGGGCATTTTTCATCGCTATGGATTCGGGGTGTGATTGTGGTTACCATGATTTTGGGAGCTGTTAACTTCACCTTACATTTTATGGCATTACGTAACGGTTTTACGCTAAGAACCTATTTGGAAGATGATGAGTTGATGACCTATTTTAAGTGGTTGGCAAGCATCATTCTCATCGTTGGTGTATTGACGGTTAGTTCAGGTAAGGGTGAATGGAATGAGGTGGTTTTTAATATTGTTTCGATTTCCACTTCTGCAGGTTTTGCCGTGAGTGACTATGGGCTTTGGCCGCCAGCAACGTCTTTGTTTTTTCTCATTGTCATGTTTGTAGGCGGTTGCTCAGGTTCGACGGCAGGTGGAATGAAGGTGGTTCGGATTTTATTGCTTTTTCGGCAAGGTATACGAGAGGTTCGGCGCTTGATTCATCCGCATGCTGTGCTGCATGTTAAAGTCGGCAATAAAAGTGTGGAAGGTTCAGTTGTTCAGGCTTTATGGGGCTTTTTTGCATTGTATATTGTATGTTTTATCGTTATTGCTGTTTTGGTTGCGATGACGGGTGTAGATATACTGACTGCAATCTCTGCTTCTGCAGCAACAATTACTAATGCAGGGCCAGGTTTTGGTGATGTAGGTCCTGCTTCAACATATGCAATGCTACCCGACACTGCCAAAGCAGTTCTGATGTTTGGTATGGTATTGGGAAGATTGGAGATTTTTACATTTTTTGTATTGCTAGTGCCTGAATTCTGGCGAAAATGAGCTTTTATATCTCGTAAAGTTGGCTATATGCGTTTAATTCGTCTATTGTACCGTCTAAATATACTTATTTATGAGTGACTTAAACATTATTTAGGGGATGCGTTTTTGTGAAAAGAGCATTTTGGAAAACAGATTGGTTTTTGGGGTTAGTGCTTACGCTAGTCTTTTTTGCTGCGTATGATTCATCAATCATTAAAAACCTTGAGTTTTCAGTTTATGATTTTGCTTTAGAAACCAGTGCGCAACCTGCCGATGATAGTATTGTCATTGTTGATATTGATGATGCATCGATTGATTTAATTGGTCGCTGGCCATGGCCTCGCACAGAAATGGCGGATATGATTGAAACCTTGAGCCAAGCGCAAGTTCGCATGATTGGTGTTGATGTTTTTTATAGCGAAGAACAAGCTGATAATGGCAATAATGCAGCCTTGAAGTTGGCAGATCTCTTACAAGAACAAGGTGATGCATTGCTTGCAGAAGCTGATGCTTTGGCAGCGCAAGGCCGTGGAGCAGAAGCAGATGCCAAATTTGCGCAGGCAGATGCCAAGTTATTACAAGCTGATAAAGTTGTTGCAGAAGCCATGGCTAAAAATGGCGATGCGAGGTTAGTGAAAGCAGTTCAACACGCGGGTAATGTATTTATGCCTATGTTTTATGAGGCAGGGGACGCTTTTGGACGACCTGATAGTACGTTGCCACCCTATATTTCACGGATGGCGATTGAAAATATTGGTGATGTTGATGCTTCTGCACCACCGATTAGTGCGGTGAAGTTATCTTACCCTTTTGCCAAGTTGTCCCAAGTGTCTACAGGTATTGGTTACCTTAATGTTTTGCCCAGTTTGGATGGTGTGCTTCGCTCAGAACCTTTAATTGTTGAATATTACGGCAAATTCTTGCCGTCAATGTCATTGGCAATGGTGGCGCATGATTTAAACCTAACCATGAATGATGTGTTGGTGAATATAGGGCAGAGCGTAGAGCTGGGTGCTTTGGTGATTCCAACGGATGACGTGATGCAGGTTGCACCAAAGTTTTATGCGGATTTAGGTGATAAAGAAGGGCAGGCATTTCGTCATGTTTCTTTTTATGATTTAAAAGCAGGTAAAGTGCCCTTAGATGTATTTAAGGATAAAATTGTACTTATTGGTGTAACAGCCGTTGGTATTGGTGAAGGTTACCAAACGCCAGTAAGCAATGATATGAATGCTGTGGATTATCATGCGAATGTGATAGAAAGTTTGCTTAATAGTAGTTTTATCACCACACCTGAATGGGCAGGTATTGTAGGACTTGTCTTATTGCTTGCAGTAGGTTTCTACTTGGCGGTTGTCTTGCCAAGGTTGAGTGCCTTGTTGGGTACGCTGGTAACTTTTAGCTCCTTGTTGGTGATTCTTGGTTATACGTATGTGTCTTTGGTTGATAGCGGTTTGTGGGTGTCAACCATTGCTGCTGCAAGCCTATTGCTTGTGGGTTATGTGATTTTAACCATTAAACGCTTCTCTGCCAGTGAAGATGATAGAGCAAAGATTTCATCAGAATCTGCTGAAACCAATAAAATGTTAGCCTTGTCCTTTCAGAGTCAAGGCATGTTGGACATGGCTTTTGATAAGTTTAAAAAATGTCCACCAGCAGATGATATTTTAGAGGGTATGTATACCTTAGCCCTCGATTTTGAACGTAAACGTCAGTTTAATAAAGCAGCGGCAGTTTATGAGTACATTTTAGAGCATAATCCTAAATTCAAAGATGTGAAACAGCGTATGGAGCGCACCAAAGATGCTGGGGAATCCATGGTGTTTGGTGGTAGTGGTGCAGGTGGCGGTATGGGAACCCTGATGATTACGGGTGGTGCAAAACCTACTTTGGGTCGCTATGAAATTGTGAAGGAAATCGGCAAAGGTGCAATGGGCACAGTATATTTGGGTAAAGACCCGAAAATTAACCGTGATGTAGCGATTAAAACCATGGCATTATCACAAGAATTTGAGGGTGATGAGCTGCAAGATGTGAAAGACAGGTTCTTTCGTGAAGCAGAAACGGCTGGTATGTTAAATCACCCGAATATTGTCACCATGTATGATGCAGGTGAAGAACATGACCTTGCTTTTATCGCTATGGAATATTTGGATGGTACTGATTTGGCACCATATACGAAAAAAGGCAAGCTATTGCCGCAAATGGCAACCTTAAAGATTGTTGGCAAAGTGGCAGAAGCATTGCATTATGCAAGCCAGCAACATGTGGTGCATAGGGATATTAAACCTGCCAATATTATGTTACTTAAAGATAAAACAGTAAAAGTAACGGATTTTGGTATTGCGCGTATTACTGCATCAAGCAAGACCAAAACAGGTATTGTATTGGGTACACCTTCATATATGTCCCCTGAGCAACTTTCAGGAAAACACGTTGATGGGCGTTCGGATATTTTTTCTTTGGGTGTGATGTTGTATGAAATGTTGGTGGGAAAACGACCGTTTAAAGGGGATTCCATGGCAACATTATTGTTTCAGATTGCCAATGAACCACACCCTGATATTCGCGAGTTTGACCCTAACTTACCCCAAGAGGTAAGTACGTTGATTAATGATATGTTAGAAAAGAACCCAGATAAACGCTTGCCCAATGGTGGTGCAGTAATTCGAGGAATTATTGCATGCCTGAAAGTAATGGCGGCAAAGGATGGTAAGAAATGAGTGCACTTGAGATGATTGCTGTCACAGATGTGGGCGTGAAGAGAGACCACAATGAAGACTGTGTTGGCATTGATGTAGCAAATGGAATTGCAATTTTAGCAGATGGAATGGGTGGGCATAATGCTGGTGAAGTAGCCAGTGCAATGGCTGTGGATTTGGTCATGCGTTTGTTAAAAGATGGCATTCAAAGGTTTCCCCAAGGTGAACTTGATGAAGAAACAGGTTTTTCAAAAGAAGCGGTTTTAGCCCGTAAAGCAGCAGTCACTGCCAATAATGTGATTATTGAAACAGCCGAAGCTAAACCTGAGTGCGCAGGTATGGGTACAACATTGGTGGTTGCTTTGTTTTATGGTGACAGGGTGGCAGTGTCACATGTTGGTGATTCGCGTATGTATTTATTACGTGATGAATACTTGACCCACGTCACAGAAGATCATTCCTTAATACAAGAGCAAGTGCGACGTGGTTTACTTACTGCTGAAGATGCACGAAACTCATCGATTAAGAATTTAGTGACGCGAGCTTTGGGTGTTGAGAAAGATGTTGAAGCTGATGTTGTTGAAGAAATTACACGTGTAGGCGACATTTATATGATGTGTTCGGATGGTTTAACGGATGTGGTGCCCGATGAAGCGATTCGTTTGACCATGATTGAACATGCAAATCATTTGGATGTAGCCGCACAAACACTGATTGATTTGGCCAATGATGCAGGTGGCCCAGATAATATTTCAGTCATATTGATTCGAGTCAAAGGTTCAACGTCGCGTAAGAAAGGTTTGTTTTCGCGACTATTTGGAGGGAAATAAGATGAGTACCAAGCTTATTTTGAAGTTCAAAGATACGGTTATTTCTGAGTTTGAGCTCGATCAAGAAGAAACAACGATTGGGCGAAAACCTGAGAATACAATTCATATTGATAATCTGGCAGTGAGTAGTAAACATGCCAGAGTATTAAAAATTGGTAAAAAAGTTATTCTTGAAGACTTGGGGAGTACCAATGGTACCCTAGTTAATGGACAAGAAACATCGAAACATATCCTGAATAATGGGGATGTGATTACAGTGGGTAAACATACCTTAACATTTGTAGCTCTTGAAAATGAAAGTCCAGTTGCAGCACCAGTTGAGGAAGATGATATGGATAAAACCATGATTATCAGTTCAGCTGCACGAGAAGAGATGATGACACAAGGTGGTGCATCAGCAAGACCTTCTATCGCTTCACCTATGGTTTTGGCTAAGGTTCAATATATTTCAGGCCCATTAATGGGTAAGGTGGTTGAGCTGAAATCATCGCTTACCAGTATTGGTAAGGGTGATGGCTGTAAAATTAAGGTGAAGGGTTTACTTGTGGGTAAACAAGCGGCTGTCATTACTCGCAGACCTACAGGTTACCATATCACTTACCTTGAAGGGATAAGTAAGTTAAAAGTTAATGGTGAGGTGGTTGGAAGTTCACCGCGTGTATTAAAAGATGGTGATATTATTGAATTAAGTGATACCAAGCTGGAATTCTTTATTAAGAAATAAAGTGTACCTAATCAATAACACTCAACATCAAGCCTCTGATAATATAAATTATCAGAGGCTTTTTTGATTTAAGCTAACCAGAGCCTTGCATTCTGGAACATACGTAACCAAGCACCTTGTTCTTGGTTCGTTTCAGGGTAATAAGAAAACTGACTGTTTCGGAATAAACGCTCGGGGTGTGGCATCATGATATTAAAACGTCCATCTGTGGAGCTAAATCCAGTTAAACCATCAGGTGAGCCATTGGGGTTGGCGGGGTAAGTTGTTGCAGCTTGCCCTTTCGCATCGATGTAGCGCAAATATGCCGCAACATGTTGTTGGTTATCGTGTTTAAACATAGCGCGACCTTCACCATGCGCCACCACCAACGGTAATTTAGAGCCCTGCATACCTTGCATCAGAATGGATGGGGAATCCATGACTTCAACCATCAGTAAACGTGCTTCAAATTGTTCGGAAATATTGCGTTCAAAGCTTGGCCAATGTTCGGCACCTGGAATCATTTCTTTGAGCTGGCTCATCATTTGGCAACCATTACATACACCTAAGGCAAATACATCATCACGATGAAAGAATGTTTGGAATGTTTCGGCTGCGCGTGGGTTAAATTGAATCGAGTTTGCCCAACCGCGACCTGCACCTAACACATCACCAAATGAAAACCCGCCACAAGCGACAAGCCCTTGGAAATCTTCTAATGATACACGTCCTTCAATCAAGTCGGACATGTGAACATCTACAGATGTAAATCCTGCCTTATCAAATGCGGCAGCCATTTCAACTTGTCCATTCACGCCTTGTTCGCGCAATACTGCTATTTTAGGTCGTGTATGATTGATAAAGGGCGCTGTTATGTCTTCACATACATCATAGGTTAAATCAGCAAATAAACCTTGGTCATCAGGGTTGTTGATAGCATCGAAAGCTTGTTTGGTGCATTCAGGGTTGTCACGCAAGCTTGCCAATTGGTATGAAGTTTCTGACCATATTTGTTGCAGATCTAGAACAGGTTCATCCAATACCGTTTGATGATTGTAAACCATGTGCAATTGCAAATCATCATTGGTGCTGCCAATGAGATGTGTGATATGACCTAACCCTTCCTTTTCAAGTGTTTGCAATACTTTTTCTCTGTGGTTGCGTTGGATTTGGATCACGGCACCAAGCTCTTCAGTAAAGAGGATGGATAAGCTGTCATGCCCTAGTTCATCCAGATAAATATCAATGCCTGTGCGACCAGCAAAACACATTTCTGCGAGGGTTGCGAATAAACCACCATCTGAGCGGTCGTGGTATGCCAGCAGTAAATCATTTTGGTTTAGCTTTTGAATCGCATTGAAGAAGCTGGCAAACATGGATGCATCATCAAGGTCTGGCGTTGTTTCACCAGTGGCTTGATAGACCTGTGCCAAACATGAGCCGCCCAAGCGGTTTTGACCTTGACCTAAGTCAATCAGGATAAGGTCAGTGTCACCCATATCAGTGCGCAATTGAGGGGTAAGTGTTTTGCGAATATCCGTGACGGGTGCAAAAGCAGATACAACCAGTGAAAGTGGAGAAACCACTTCTTTTTTGGTTTCGCCTTCAAACCATGTGGATTTCATGGATAAAGAGTCTTTACCTACGGGGATAGAAATGCCTAAAGCAGGGCATAATTCCATACCTACAGCTTTAACTGTATCATACAATGCAGCATCTTCACCCTCATGACCACAAGCTGCCATCCAATTGGCGGATAATTTAATATCACCCAGCTTCGCAATAGATGCCGCAGCAATATTGGTTAAAGCTTCGCCTACTGCCATACGCCCAGAGGCGGCAGCATTCAACACAGCAATAGGTGTACGTTCGCCCATAGCCATGGCTTCGCCAGTGTGGTTGCTAAAATCAGAGGCTGTGACAGCAACATCAGACACGGGTACTTGCCAAGGTCCAACCATTTGGTCGCGAGCAACCAAACCTGTGACACTTCTATCGCCAATGGTGATAAGGAATTCTTTGCTTGCAACAGAAGGTAAACGAAGCACACGCAAGCTTGCTTCTTTGATGTTCATATGATTGGGTAGTGGGGTAGATTTAGGCTGTGCATGTTGCACATCACGTAACATTTTGGGTGCTTTACCCAATAATACATCCAACGGTAAATCAACAGGTGCATCACCCAATAGCGAATCATCAACATGCAAATACCCATCATCAGTTGCTTCACCAAGCACGGCAAATAAACAACGCTCGCGTTCACACATCGCAGTGAATGCCGGTAAAGATTCAGGAGCAATGGCAAGCACATAACGTTCTTGCGCCTCATTGCACCAAATTTGCATAGGGCTCATACTGGTTTCCATGTTATGCACATTGCGTAAATCAAACTTACCACCGCGCCCAGCATCATGAATTAACTCAGGTACAGCATTAGATAACCCGCCAGCACCGATATCATGGATAAATAAAATGGGGTTGTCATCGCCCTGCTGCCAGCAGCGGTCGAGCACCTCTTGGCAACGCCGTTCCATTTCTGGGTTACCCCGTTGCACAGAGTCAAAATCAAGGTTTTCAGCATTGGCACCGGTATCCATGCTGGATGCTGCACCGCCCCCCAAACCAATCAACATAGCAGGGCCACCCAGTTGAATAATTAAAGAACCAGCAGGGACCTCATCTTTGTTCACATGACGGGCATCAATATTGCCCACACCACCTGCTAACATGATGGGTTTGTGGTAGCCTTTAAGTTCGCCTGCCACTTCTTGCTCATAAGTTCTGAAATAACCATTGATATTCGGACGACCAAATTCGTTATTAAATGCCGCAGCACCGATGGGGCCATCTAACATGATGTCCAAAGCTGAAGACACACGTTCAGGTTTCCCATGATGGGTTTCCCAAGGCTGTTCAAAATTAGGAATTTGTAAGTTGGATACGGTAAAACCACTTAAACCCGCTTTGGGTTTAGAACCAATGCCCGTTGAACCTTCATCGCGGATTTCACCACCAGAACCTGTGGCAGCACCAGCAAATGGGGAAATGGCAGTAGGGTGGTTATGGGTTTCCACTTTCATCAAGATATGAGTAACATCATCATGCGCTTGGTAGACTTTGTTTGTGTCAGGATAAAAACGTTTGGATTTGCCACCTTCAATCACCGATGAGTTGTCAGCATAGGCGACAATTGTGCCTTGTGGTGATGTTTGGTGGGTATGACGAATCATGCCAAACAAAGATATGTCTTTGGTTTCACCATCAATCTTCCAGTCCGCATTAAAGATTTTATGGCGGCAATGCTCAGAGTTGGCTTGGGCAAACATCATCAATTCAGCATCAGTAGGGTTACGTTTGAGGGCTAAAAAGTTTTCAAGTAAATAATCAATTTCATCTTCAGCGAGCGCCAAACCCAATGTTGTGTTGGCAGCTTCTAACGCATTTCGTCCGTCTTTTAAGATATCAATGCGGGTTAATGGCTGTGGAGCTTGGTGCTGAAACAATAGCTTTAAGTCGTCAGTGGTTCGTAAAACAGACTCTGTCATGCGGTCGTGAATCAAGGGTATAATGGTGTTTTCTTCACCTTCAATATCATAGGCGATACCACGTTCAATACGAATTAAAGCATCTAATCCACAAATGTTTGCAATATCCGTTGCTTTGCTAGACCAAGGTGAAATCGTACCAATGCGAGGCGTTACGAGATACATACCATGGCTGCTAAATTTTTGTGTTTGGCAACCCAAGAGTTTATTTAATGTGTCTATATTTTGTTCCGACCACTGTGCTGAGGTTTCTATGATATAGATGTAATGGGCTGATAATTGTGTAGTGCCAAGTGATGCACTGAGTTTACTGGCGCGAAATGCAGATAGTGCATTTTGACCTTTTAAGATGATAAGTGAGTTAGGATTGGATTCAGACATGGCGGCAGTCTAATGGCTAAACCATAAATTTCGACATTCATGTTTTGTTGCTATACTTAAAGAAAAACAAGGTGTGTCAAAAATACACATGTTTTAAAGTGCTCAATTGACGCATGACATGTTTGCGGTGATGTTTCGCAGCGTTGCAATGGGAGACCAATGAGGCTTAAGGCTTTGCCTAAGGAATTATCGGGAGGAAATTGCAAACAAAAAACACTGGTTCACTTTCGGGCGAGCCAAATAAAAAAACAATAGGATGTTAAACATGAAGAAAATTATTCTTTCTGCTGCTTCTCTAGCTGTTGCTGCTGTTGCTTCTGTATCAGTCGCTCCAACAACTTCTGAAGCTATTCCGGCGTTTGCACGCCAAACTGGTTCTGCTTGCCTAGCATGTCATTTCCAATCATTCCCAACTTTGAACGCGTATGGTCGTGCTTTTAAAATGGGCGCATTGACTGACGTTGGAGACCAAGCTTTGATTGAAGATGAAGGTCTTTCAATTCCAGCAGTAGTAAACTGGACTGCAATGGTTCGTCCTCAATTTCAAAGTGTAGATAATGGTACAACAAAAGCCAATTCAATTGGCTTCGCTGACCAAGTATTCATGGTTGGTGGTCGTGGTGGCGAGCACACTGGTGTATTCATTGAATTCGCAGCTGCTGATGTTGCAGGCGGTGGTCAACCTTATGCAAATGTTCAATTGTTCAATTCTTGGGACATGGGCGACATGAAAGTTGGTGCTACAATTTGGGCTGATGGCTTCGGTGAAGATTCTGGTCTTCAATTGATGTCTGTTTGGGGTCAACATGGTGGTTTGCTTGGTGGTAAATCACTAACAATCAATGGTGCAATGGCTGGTCTTGCAGGTGGTGTTGGTGTAACTGGTTGGGTTGGTACTGACGCATGGGCTGCACAATTGGCAATGGTTGATGTTGCTTCTGGTGCTACTGGTGTTGGAACTGGATTCACATTAGCTCCAGTACTTCGTGGTAACTACTTCTTAGAAGCAGGTGACTGGGAAGTTGGTCTTGGTGCGATTGCTGTAACGGGTTCTCAGAACAACATTGATACTAAACGTACTGGTATTGATGTTCAAGCATTTGGTGAAGTAGGCGATATGCAAATCGGTGTATTTGCTGATTATGCTACAGCACCTAAGTCTGCTACAAATGTTTATGCAACAGCTACAAGTGACCGTACTGGTTATTCTTTCCGTGCAACTGTAAAACCAACACATAACTTGATCTTCTTGGCTGGTCTTGGTCAAGATAAAGCAGATTTCACAATTGACAAAACACTTGTTGGTGTTGAGTGGGAAGCTTACCAAAACTTTGTAGTATCATTGTCATACAATGAAGAAAAAACCTCTGCATTTGGTGTTACTCCTGCATCAAAAACAAAAACTACACTTCTTGACTTCGAACTACTTATCTAAGTTAGTTTAAAGCTAAAAGTTGTAATGACTTGAGAAAGGGAGCCTTAGGGCTCCCTTTTTTTATGCTTTGGTTATTATTTTGGTTAAGCGTGATTCATGTTAAGATACCACAGGTATCTTAACTTTGTTTGATATGAGAGTGGGTTAGGTTGTCTGTTGTAATTGCTTGTATAGGATGTCTACTTGTTGCCGTAAAGCTTGTAAATCACTATTGTTATGGATGGTATAATCAGCCATTTGTTTTCGTTGTTCATCGCTACACTGTTTTTGTAGAATAGCTGTAAACATGGATGAATCTTGTTTGCCGCGTGCTAACACACGTTGTTTGCGTATTCCTATATTCGTGAGCACCACAATTAACCCACTCATACGGTTTATATCACCCGACTCAATCAAAACGGATGCTTCAATAATGGCAAAAGGTGCATTTTGTTTCTCACGCCAAATCATTTCAGCCTTTCGGATTGTAGGGTGCATAATGCCATTGAGTGCTTTTGTGTTTTGCTTAGATTGAAAAGCAATAGTACGCAATTGATCTCGGTTTATTTTATTGTCTTGAAGTATTTCTAAGCCAAATGCATCAACTAATTGCTGTTGAACTTGAGGTTCATCTAATAATATTTTACCAACCTCATCCAAATCAAGGGTAGGTACACCCCAATCGGCAAACATCTTGGCCACAGTTGATTTGCCTGCTCCAATACCGCCAGTTAAGCCATAAAAAAGGGTCATTCGCCTAAATAAGCTTGGTATGCTTTGAGTATCGGGCTAGACCAAAAGAACCAAATCACACCTGCTACTGCTAAATATGGACCATAGGGTATTTCTGCACGCAGACCTTTTTTGCTTAATATAAGTGCAATAGAACCAATGATTGCCCCTGTAAGCGATGATAAAAGAATAATGAATGGCAATGCTTGCCAGCCCATAAAAGCGCCCAACATGGCAAGTAATTTAAAGTCACCTTGCCCCATGCCTTCGCGCCCAGTGGCTTTGAGAAATAACCATGCAACCAACCAAAATACAGCATAACCTGCCAAAGCACCCATGATAGCATCTTGTATATAACCTGCTTGCCAAGCAAAGAATAAACCCAAAGCGATACCTGGAAAGGTTAAAGCATTGGGCAATAAAAATGTTTCCAAATCAATTAAGGTTAAAATCCATAATAAACTAACCAATACAATAGCTTGCGCAAAGTACAAACTGTTAAATGGGATATACCACGCTATAAGCCCCCATAATACACCCATGCTAAGTTCTAAAAAGGGGTAGCGCCATGTAATAGGATGGGAACAATGCCTACATTTTCTTCCCAAATACAACCATGAGAGTAGAGGAATATTATCATACCATGCAATAGCAGTATGACAGTTTGGGCATTGGCTACCAGGGCTTACAATTGATTCACCACGGGGGATGCGATGCACACAAACATTGGCAAAACTACCAAATAATAAACCAAGTATGGAAAAAGATAAGACGGAGAATAGATGTAAGTCCATTATTTTTCCTCTTTCAGCCCTAACTTTTGCATACGATAACGCATAGAACGAAAACTTATGCCCAAGTGCTTGGCAGCTTGGGTTGCATTATTCTTTGTCTGAGCCAGGGCTTCTTCAACCAAAGCTTTTTCAATGTGTTCAAGTTGGGTATCTAAAGATATACCTTGTTCTTGCAAATGATTGAGATTGATTTCTGGTGTTGCATTTGGGTTTTGTAGTTCATCAATCAGATGGATATCCAAAGCATCGTCATCAGACAATGCCAAGAGGCGTTGAAGGGTATTTTCTAGTTCACGCACATTACCAGCAAGAGGTAAATTACTTAGTTTTTGCATGCAGGCATCGGAGATAAATACATTGCGACCACCGCAGCGTTGCATCAAAGCTTGCACTAAAGCGGGAATATCTTCTCTGCGCTGACGTAAGCTTGGCATATGTACAGGGATAACATTAAGCCGATAAAATAAATCTTCTCGGAAATTTCCAGCTTGGACTTCGGCTTCAAGATTGCGATTAGTGGCGGCAACAATACGCACATCAACTTGAATTTCATGTTCACTTCCTACACGGCGCACACGCATATCTTGTAATACACGTAGTAACTTTACCTGGATAAGTAATGGCATTTCACCAATTTCGTCGAGGAAAAGTGTGCCACCATCAGCGCTTTCAACCAGACCAGTTTTATCAGAATCAGCACCAGTAAATGCGCCTTTTACATAACCAAATAGTTCAGATTCAAAAAGGTTTTCAGGAATCGCACCACAATGTACGGGCACAAATGGTCCATGATTTCGAGGTGATTGCTCATGAACAAGGCGGGCTGCCAACTCTTTACCTGTACCTGATTCTCCTGTGATTAACACTGTAAAGTCACGCTTTGCTGCGCGCTGTATTCGATCTCGAACACGTTGAATCACATGGGAATCACCAATCAATGTGCCTTTTGTCTCGGCTGTTGCCATCGTTTCTTCTAAGCTTTGATGGGTTGGAGAGATATCTTTTGCCGCTAAGGCTCGTTCGATAATATCGCCAAGCTCGGTACGTGATACGGGTTTGGTGATATAGTCAAATGCACCATTGCGCATGGCTTCAACAGCTGTTTCAGCGCTAGCATAGGCTGTGAGTAGTAAAACAATGACATGCGGCTGTATGCTTTTGGCTTGGCGAACTACATCCAACCCCTTGTCTTCACCATCCATACGTAAATCGGTGATGACGACATCAAAAGTTTGCTGCTCTAACATTTGTACTGCTTCATTAGGCGTAGCAATGCTAGTGACATCATGACCAAATGAGCCTAAGGAGAGCGACAATACTTCGCGTACATTCGCTTCGTCATCAAGGAGTAAAATATTAGCCATGTTGTTTTCTGTTCTCTCCTTGCTGTGGACTGTTCGGCTGGGATGTTATCACAAAGCAGCTACCATCGTGAATAGTCTCATCCAAAGTAATTCTCCAGCCGTTAACTTGGCATACTTGCCATACTGTTGCTAGCCCTAAACCAGTACCTTGTTTTCGGTTGGTTTGAAAGGGCTCAAAGAGTTTCTTACGCATTACGCCGTGAATACCTTTACCGTGGTCACGTACGTTAAAGCTCCAAGTGTTTTTGTGATGTTTGAATGTTAGTATGATAGATGCTGGCTCGGGGCTAGCATGTACCGCGTTGCGAATCAGGTTGTCCGTGACAAGGCGAAAATGGTCGGGGTCGATATTTATACGCAGATCAGGGCAGTTGATTTGGATTTGGTATTGATTGTTTAAATCAATATGTGCAACCGAGGTTTGTAGAAGCTTTAAAATAGATACATGCTGAACATGAGGTTGTAAGGGGCTAGCATAGTTTAACATATCCGAGACCAAACGGTTTAAGCGGGATATTTCGTCGGTTACAATACGTTCTAAGTTATTATTGGGCTGTTGTAAGCCCATAAGCTCTACGGCTTGGGCAATACTTTGCATAGGATTACGAATTTCATGGGCTAGCATGGATGCCATTTGCCCTAAAGATGCAAGTTTATCTTGTTCTGCAAGTTTTTGTTCTAAATTACGCGTTTCTGTAATGTTGACGATGGTCATTAACCACATATTTTGCTCGCCACGAATATGTACGAGGTTAAAAAGAAGGTGTTCATCACCATTTTTTTGTTCTGACTTAAAACTTTGACAATCACTTTTCATGATGCGGTACAACATATCAGAAGACGTATGAAGGATAGTATGTAAAGCTTTTCCCCTGCAATTCGATTGTAGGTTTAATAAAGTTTGTGCAGCTGGATTATAATCATGGATGTAGAGCCTATCGTCTAAAAAAACCATGCCTTCTTGCATGGTATATAATATTTGTTTATTTAAGGCTTGCAGTTTCTTGTGTGCTTTGGTTGCACTGTGCTCTGCTTGTTGTAAATTTGAATGGCGGCGAGCAATGAGCGCCATAATGCCGCCAGCAAGGAAAAATAGGGACGTTTGTAGTAGAATTTTTAGGGTGTGTTCATCGGTGATGGCTGTATGTTGCGAAGCGGCATAAATATAAATAGCAATAAGGTATGTCATGGCTGCCAAAACAGCTGTGGTAAGTACAAGTAATACGCGCGCTTGAGCACCTGCAATGATAATAATCACGCCCAAAAGAAAAACCAAAGGACTGGCAATACCACCACTACTAAATATCAATACACCAATGAGTATGAAGTCAGAGCATAACTGGAAAAGAAGGTTCCACACATTCGGTTTAAGTTGCTGTAGCAATATCCACTGAGCAACCAACAGAAACAACCATAACAAGAAAACACTTGGCAGCACAACTTGTGTGTTGACTTGGGTTCCTTTGATAAACCAAGAAAAAGTGACAAGAAGGATGAATAAACCAATATTGCGGGCAATAAACAGCCGACTTAAGCGGCTTTTTTCATAAGACCCTTGAAAAATAGAGTCAGTGGTTACAGACATGGTAGGAGGTGATTTTATACCACCGAAGCCATCATGAAGATAGGTAGATACATGGAAATCACAAGACCACCAATGACAACACCTAGGAATGCCATAATGGCAGGTTCCATAAGCGCTGTCATATTATCAACGGCAGTATCAACCTCTTCTTCATAAAAATCGGCAATCTTGCCTAACATTTCTTCCATAGCACCTGTTTGCTCACCGATACCTATCATTTGTGTTACCATGATTGGGAAAACACCACTTTCTTCCAGTGGTTGGCTTAAAGATTGGCCTTGGCTGATGGACTCTTTGGCATTGACGACAGCTTCTTCAATCACTGCATTGCCTGATGTCTCAGCCACTGTATCCATGGCTTCTAAAATGGGTACACCAGCAGCACTTAATGTTGAAAACGTACGCGTAAAGCGCGCAACCGCACCTTTGCGAAGCACATCACCAATGGCAGGTAAATTTAGCATCAGTTTATCCAACTGATAATTCCCTGCAGGTGTTTTATAAATAGCTTTAATCGCAAAAACGATGGCTATAGGTACACCAAATACCAAATACCAGTATTCGACAAAACCATCGGATATTGCCATCACAATTTGGGTTGGTGCAGGAAGCTCAGCACCAAAGCTAGAGAACATTTCTGCGAAGATGGGAACCACAAAAATCATTAAAATCGCAGTTACAATAAAAGAAATAACCAAAATAGATGCAGGGTAAACCATGGCTGATTTAACTTTTGCCTTTAGGGCTAACGATTTCTCTTTGTATTCACAAATACGTAAAAGAATGGTATCCAAAATACCACCTTTTTCACCTGCCTCAACCAATGAGCAGGTGAGGCGATCAAAGTCGTTAGGGAATTTTCGTAATGTTTCACCGAAAGGGCAGCCGCTTTCTAATTCTGTTTGAATACCATTGAATAGTTTTAACAAACCTTTGTGGTCCGTACCCTTTTGTAATAATTCGAAACATTGTACCAAGGGTAAACCTGCATTAATCATGGTGGAAAGTTGCCTAAAAAAGATGCTGATATCTTTTTCAGTAACTTTGGGGTCACCGCCGATATGAATTTCAATGGGTTTTTTCTTTACTTTGATGTCGGCAAGGCTTTGTCTGCGTAGGGTTGCAATAGCAACATCTTTATTAACCGCCTCAAACTCACCTTTTACTTCGCGTCCTTGTCTGTTTTTTGCAGTATAAATAAATTTGGGCATATCAATCTCCTACGGTGGTACGCAAGCACTCTTCTAGTGTTAAAACACCTTCTTTTACTTTGTTCAATGCTGCCATGCGCAGTGTTTTTACACCTTCACTAATGGCAATTTCATTAATCTCATCTGAGTTTCTGCCAGCATACACAGCATCACGAATATTGTCTGAGACGGGCATCACTTGATAAATACCCACGCGGCCTTTGTAACCCGTACCATTGCAAATAGTGCAACCTTTACCTTGCATGGGTGTGAATGTATCCAAGTCTTCTTTTTTTAGCCCTGCATTGAGCAAGGCATGCGGGTCGAGCTTGATAGGCTCAGCGCATTCACTACAAATACGTCGACCCAAACGTTGTGCTGTAACCATATTCACAGCAGAACCAACGAGGAAGGATTCAATGCCCATATTCACCATTCGTGTCATGGTGGATGGCGCATCATTGGTATGCAAGGTTGCCAATACCAAGTGCCCTGTCAGTGCGGCTTTAATACCAATAGCTGCGGTATCATAATCACGAATCTCACCAATCAAAATCACATCAGGATCTTGGCGTAAGAATGATTTGAGTGCAGCAGGGAAGTCCATGCCAATAGCAGGGTTAACATTCACTTGATTAATACCCATAAAGTTAAACTCTACAGGGTCTTCTGCCGTACAAATATTGATGCCAGGTTTGTTTACTTCAGCCACAGCTGAATACAAACTTACCGTTTTACCCGAACCTGTGGGGCCTGTAACCAATACCATGCCATAAGGAAGCTGTACGGTTTCTTGGAATATTTTTAAATCATCAGGTTCGTAACCCAATTTGGTTAAATCAGTTTGTAGGTTGGATTGATCCAATAACCGCATCACAACTTTTTCACCAAAAAGGGTAGGTAATACAGAGACACGGAAATCGACTGTTTTCGCTTTGGATAAACGGAGTTTCATCCTGCCATCTTGGGGAACTCTACGCTCAGTAATATCAAGTTTAGCTTGGATTTTTAGTCGAGATACCAAAGCATCACGCATATTCATGGGGGGGCGCATGATTTCCTGCAATACACCATCCACACGGTAACGTACGCGCAGAACTTTTTCATAAGGTTCGATATGAATATCCGATGCGCCACGTTTGATAGCATCAAGCAGAATAAGGTTAACCAATTTGACTACGGGTGCTTCTTCACTGGCTGAGGCGAGAGTGTTTTCATCGGCTTGAAACTCTTCAGCTTCAACAACAGACATGTCATCGGCACCCATTTCTGCCATCACATCTTCTAAGTCGTGCCCTGTTTGACTAATTTCTTCGAGTTTGGAAATCAGTTCGCTTTCACGGACAATAACCACGTCAATTTGACTACCCGCAATGAATGCCATTTCATCCATACTGTTAATGTCATAGGGGTCAGCGACAGCAAGGGTGATGACATTTCCTTTACGTTTGACAGGAATAGCATGGTTTTTGAGCATCATATCAACTGGAATTTTGGTCAGTTCAGTGTCAATATCTAAACTTTTAAGATCAATAGCTGGGCGACCAAAGGTTTGACTGATAAATTTGACAAGTTCATCTTCAGTGAAAACACCCGCTTTGACCAATGATGCCGTTAATGTTTCACCATTTAACTTCATATTTTTCATAGCTTCTTCAAGCTGTTCTTGGGTGATAGCATTTTTACGTAATAAAATATCACCTAATCGCGTTTTCATCATATCATGTCCCCCAGCCGGGCAGGTTTAAAGGCTGTCTTGCTAATTGACGCTCTACCCAGTGTAGTGACTCTAACTTATCTGGCAAGCTGAGATGTCCAGATTGTATAGCTTCGTGATGCCAAAAAGCGAAAGAAGCAATACCTTGTGCAATCAACATAGGTAGTCCATCTGTTGTGTGATAATCGCCTGCAGTTGCTGCCACAGTAAAAGCTGTTTTTCCTTGTGGTTTGTAAACAGCATCAATGGCCACGCCTACGCCTGTAATGCTGAAGGGAAAAGTATCATTTTGTTTTAAACCAATACTGGTTGTGTTGATGATTGTTTTACATTCTGTGTATACTCGATTTATATCTTCTTGTTGCCAAGCAAGGTGTATGATTTCAACAGCATAGTTTCGTTTTGTTTGATGAATAAGTTGTTCAGCACGTTGTATGCTGCGGTTGCATATATAAATTTTCTTAGCACCTTGTTGTACTAGGGCATGAATCACTGCTTTTGCTGTGCCTCCTGCACCAAACAATAACACAGGCGCATTGCCCATATCAGCTTGAATTCCTTGTAATACGGCTGCAAAACCTTGCCAGTCAGTATTGGTGGCCAGCCATCCATTTACTGTACGTTTGATGGTGTTGACTGCACCAATCATGCGTGCATCGTCATCGGCATCCACCAAAGCGAGTGCTGTTTCCTTATGCGGAACCGTAATATTCAGCCCTTGAATATGTGATGCATGCAAACCCAATAGAGCGAGATTAAGGGTATCAGGAAGCACATGGAATGGAGCATAGATAGCATCTTGTTTGGCCTGTTCTAGGAAATAATTTTGAAAAAGTGGTGAGAGTGAATGGCTAATGGGGTCACCAATGATGCCATATAAGGATGTTTTACCATGGATTACTGTCATGTTCTAAACGTAGATTAATCCAAGGCGATTGTCAAAAAGTGTAATTAAATAGGGTCTTTATCACTCACGTTGGCACTTTCAAAAGTTGCCATTTCGCGGTGTAAAGCGATGGCAGATTGTAATAAGGGTAAGGCAAGTGCTGCCCCCGAGCCTTCGCCTAGGCGTAACTGTAGGTTAAGCAATGGTGAGAGCTGTAGTTTTTTGAGCGCAAGTGTATGCCCTTGTTCTTGTGACTGGTGGCTAGCCAGCATCCATTGTTGAATATTCACTTCGTATTGCTGGGCAGCAAGTGCTGCTGCTGTTGTAATGAAACCATCAAGCAGAATAGGGATACCTTGCTCAGCGGCTTCAAGATAAAAACCTGTAATCGCTGCAATTTCCAAACCACCAACTTGTGCCAAGTAAGCTTCTGCTTGTATGCCTTGGTTTTGAATACGTCTTAAAGTCTGTTGTACGACGTCTACTTTATGTGCTTGGGTTTTAGCATCAATGCCTGTACCACTGCCGACAATATCTTGAGGTTTATGTTGGGTGAACAAACAAATCAGACAGGCACTCGCAGTGGTGTTGCCAATACCCATATCACCAGCAATTAAGATGTTTGCCCCATTGGCAATCGCTTTTTTTGCTTCTTGCCTACCCACCTGAATGGCTTGGGCACATTCATCCGTTGTCATTGCAGGCTCAATTTTAAGATTGGCAGTGCCTGCACGCACTTTGGCATGTGTGATGCCTTGGATATTTTGGGTATCTAGTAACACGCCTACATCAACAATAGCGAGTGTTGCATCAGCTTGTTTTGCCAAAACATTAATGGCTGCGCCACCATGACTAAAGTTTTTGAGCATTTCCGTGGTGACTACAGAAGGGAATGCAGAAATACCCTCATCTGTTACCCCATGATCGGCTGCAAAAATTGTAATATGGGGTACGAGTTTGTCAGGTATATACTTACCTTGACGAGCAGCAAACCAACAGGCGATATCTTCTAATAGACCGAGCGAACCTTGCGGTTTTGTCAGTGTATTCTGGTAGTTGCGAGCTTCTTGCTCAATGTCAGCGTTCCATGCTTGTATAGTCATGCGGTGCGAGTTTAGTTATTATTTCCCTGCAGACAACCAAGTATTAATTTCTTCATACATAGGGTGTTTTGGGTATTGAGTTGTAAAGGTTTGCAAATACTCGCGACCTTTAGCCTCATTACCATTTTGAGCATAACACGATGCTAAGGCAAGCAATGTATTGGCTTTAAGCATATCGTTACCTGTGGATTTAAGTAAACCTTCAAAAACCGCTTCACCTTGCTGCGGTGTGTCTGACTCGCATAATTTGGTTCCATCTTCAAATTGTTTTACATCATTGCGAAATGCAGTATCTGATGAGAGGTCACCTTCCCAGTGTGGTTTAAGCGCACTTTCCGTGGTTTCGGCACCTCGAACACCAATCACCGCAGTTGCAGTGGTATTGGCTGCATGTTTTCTAGGAATAATACGTTTGATTTTACTCCACAAAGAACTGAAAAACGAACGTTCAGATTTAACAACCTGATAGGTATTGCTTTTATCAATATTCTCCGTTGCTATTGCTTGGCTTGAAATAAGCCCGAATGATAAGCAAATGATAATAAGGTGTTTCATGATTATTTCTCCTTTGATTGTAGAATCATAGTTACTTCTATATATAAATCTGTGATTTGTGTCATGCTTACTGGTGTAAGAGGAATGCTAACTGTTCATAACGCTTAGGTATTTGGTCATCAAGCGCTGTTGCTTCATCAAATACAAGTTTAGCTTTCAAAGCATCACCCATTTTATAATAGAGCATTGCAATATTTACTCTGATATCTGCATTGTTAGGTGCTGCCGCTGCGGCTTGCTCATACATTGGCAATGCTTTTTGATAGTTTTGTTGCATATAATAAATATTGCCTAAGTTGTTGAGTGCGGCAACGTTATTGGGGTCTTTCTGGCGTATATTTTCCAATTCTTGCACGGCTTGTTCATACAAACCATTTCGTGCATAAACTACGGCGATTTGCATCTGTGCTTGGGTATTGCTGGCATCGAGAGCCAACATAATACGATACGGCCTCACCTGACGTTCCAATGCTTTGACGGCTAGAATTGCCCATTCTTTTTGGATTTTACTGCCAACAATGTTTTGGTCTGGAATGGTTAAAGCAAAGTTTGCAGGTGGCAGGGTTACAGGAGGGTAACTCTCCCAAGCTTTTGCCAATGGCATAATCTTCATTTTACCCTGTTTACCATACAAGTGATATTTTCTGGCACCTTCTGCCCATGCTTCATTAAAACTTGAGGCAATAAGCGTGGCTTCCAATGGAATCCAGACTTGATCATTGATAATCGCTAAGGCGTTATCATTGAGGCTAATTGAACCGCTGCGAGAGGCTGGTACACCAGTGTTAAACATCATTAAAAGATGTTGTGGTACATCTAAGATAGCGGTTTCCATACCTAGGTTTGATAAAGCTGCGACCAAAAGGATAGATAAGTCATCACAATCACCACTGCGTTGTCTTAAGGTCTCCCTTGGAAATTGTACGGTGTCGAGTTGGGTTGCACCTAGTTTTCCGTATGGTGTATTGGGGTCAACAAGGTATTTGATACCATATGCTGATAAACCGTTGTATACAGTCATGGCTTTGGCAACGCGTGGGTTTACAGCACCACCTTTGGGTGTATAAGTATTGACCAGCTGACGAACAAAGACGGCTAAGGCATCATCTTTTGGTGTTGCAAAAGAACCAACCATTTCCAATTTATTCCATGTGATGGCATTTTTACCATAAATCGTCATGATTTCATGACGCGTATCCACATGTGGTTTACCTGATAAATAATACTCAGCACGCACTTCACTTTGTACACCCGTATCTTCATCAATATCTAAAATGCGGTTGTTAAAGGCAGCCAATAAAGGCACTTCAACTTCGCCACCTGCAGGTACGCGCTCCACAACTGTGGTTGTAGGAAAGTCCATATATTCTTTCACGAAAAAGGAAATTTTAACATTGGTGTAATCAACACCAGCAGCATTATTGATTTTTAAAGTGGCTACAGGAACATCAGTGTATTGTTTGTAGGCTGCGGAAAATACGCGGGAGAATTGTGGTGTGTTCAGTGTTAAACCCACCACATTACCACCAGCATCGGCCGAGCGTTTTTTCTGTAAATATGCAGTGTTAAGTTGTAGGCGGTATTTAGCATTGTCTGGGGCAAGGTTTACAGCTTTTTCAAAAGCAGAAATAGCCAAATCAAAGGATTGACGTGCGAGATATATATTACCACTTAAAATCAGCGGTGCAGGGTTGCGTACATCCAATAACATAGCTTTGTCTGTAATCGCAATCGCTTCATCATACATATGGTTATCAATATAAGCTTTACTTAAAGCAAGGTAAACGTCCATATTGGCTTCTTCAATACTCATAGCTTTTTTCAGCGTGGCAATACTGGCTGGAATCATACCACGTGCACTTTGCACTTCTGCCAACACTAGGTGTGCATCAATTGATGTAGGGTTAATTTTGAGGGCTTCTAGAGCATGGTGATTGGCTTCAATCATTTTACCCATAGCAATGGCAGTACGTGCTAACCCCAGTTGGGCTGTGATATTGGATTTATCAATGGTAATGGCACGTTTATAATGGTTACGCGTACAAGGTAAATCTTTTTTGGCTTCACAGGCCGTGGCTAACCGCATATGCACATCAAAGTTGTTGTCATCTACAGCATTGGCTTTGACGAGAAACTCCGTTTCACGTGCAGGTTGGTTGAGCTTGGCATAAGCATTTGCCATGGATAACCAAATATTGGCATTGTTTGGGTCGCTTTGCCCAGCTTTTGCCAACATGGCTAAAGCCAATGGGGCTTTGCCTTCGGCCAGTGCGACTTGTCCTAGAATATAATAAGAGGTGCTTTTAAGCTTAGGAATACCCGACATCCGTGTTGCCAATGAACGTGCATCTGCAAGGTTGCCTTTTATCAAATGTAGCTTGGCAAGTTCTGGTAGTGCTTGTGGGTGTTTTGCATCCAGGCGTAATGCGCGTTCATAAGCCACAATAGCATCATCATACATATGATATTTGGTATATGTTCTAGCAATTTCAAGCCAAGAATTGATGTTGTTTCCTGCAAGTTGCGTGGCTAAAAGTAATTCAGCTGCTGCGTCTTTCTCAGCACCCAGTTTAAAGTTGGCATCGGCGAGCGCTAAATGCCAAGTGGGTGATGTTGGTTCAAGGTTCACAGCTTGGCTCAGATAATAAATAGCACTGGGCACATCATCCAACTGCATTAATGCGTATGCTGATAAACTGTATAAGTAGGCATCAATATTTCCATTGGCTTCAGCATGGTCAACCAAAGATTTTACATCCAGCCATGCTTCTTTTTGCATCAAAGCTTCAGCTTGAAGGTAAATCGACTGTTGTTGCCAATCTGTAAATTGACCAAGTTTTTTAAAGGTTAAACTAGCCTCATCAAAGTTGTGCAGAGCCATTTGGGTTTTGCCAAGATATAACCAAGCTTGTGCATGTTTAGGGTTAGCTAATGTTGCTTCACTTAATAAATCTAAGGCATGCTCATAATCATGAGCCATAAAAGCACGGTAACCCAGCCAGAAACCATCTTGATAAATTGTAGATAGTGCACTGTTTTTACCAAGTGGTGTAGATGCTGACACTCTATATTCTGTAAAGGCAAACTTTTCACGGTCAAGTGTGATTTCTGGTTGTATGCTCTGTTGTACCATTTGGAATGGTGAGGATATATCTTTGCGGCCGTAAATATTATAATAACCAGTGAAATGATTGCTTGCTGCAAGCCATTGTAGGTGTGCCTGTTTTTCATCACCCGTGATGCTAATATTTCTCACCTTTTTAGGTGGGAAAAGGGCAATAAATGTATGACGAGTATGGTTTGCAGTATCAAGTATGGTAATCACATTGGGCTTGGAAGGGATAGGGTTAAATATCCAGTTGTTATCATTACCAAATAGGCTACTGGATGCTTTAAATAAACTTAAAGTTGGTTCTACACTAAGGTCTAAGTTGATACTAACAGTGCTTTGTAATGCTTGTTTTGCCAAGCTTTTTAATTGGGTGACAGAATTGGCTTGTAGTTTTGTGTTTGCCATTGCCCATTGTTTGTCATAACCAGCTTGTGCCTGTTGGGAACTTGGTGAAAAACGATAAACATATTGATTATTATGGTACACCCAAACGCTAAGTGGGTTGTTGGCTGTAGAAACCATGGCATACAACATATTACCTTGGGTTGTCATAATGTCATGGATGGTTAAAAATTCATGGCGATGCTCAGCGGGATAACCCAATTGTTTAAGCAGCTTGCCTTTGTTGGAATATACAAGAATTTGTCGCAGCTCGGCATCGGCAACATAGATTTGACCATTGCTGCCAATGGCAACAGCAGTGGGTTCTTTTAATGTGGTCGTATCACCTTTGGTATTGCCTATGGACTGTTTAAACAAACCATTGCGACTAAATACTTGGATACGTTTGTTGCCTGTGTCTGCAATAAAAACAGCATCTGGGGTTACTGTTAAGGATGAGGCATCGGACAAATCACCATCACGCCGACCTTTGCTGCCAAAGGCAAACTTGAATTTTCCTGATTTATCAAAAACTTTAACCCCTTTATCATCTAAAATGAGTAGTTCATTTTGGTCAAAAGTAGCCTGAATAGGGTCGTTAAACTTGCTATTTAACTGTTGTAACACAACACCATCGTGCGAACGGATAGAAACACTGTCTTTTTTGCTGTTTAGGCACAAAATTTGTTCTGCACTATAAATGTAAGATTTTTCACAAGCTGATAACAATACGGAAGAAGGCAGTATGCTCATATGGTCTTGTTTGAGGTTTAGGTGCCCCGTGTCTTGCCAATCCAGTTGGAAAATTTCAATTTTTTTATTGCCTTGATCAGCAACATACAGCTTACCGTCCACATCCAGTGCTAGGCTACCTATACGTTGAAACTGTCCCCTTCCTTTGCCATTGGTGCCAAAAGAAGACAAAACTTTCATGTTTTCCCAATCAATTTCTAAAATGTGCCCGCTTTTCTTTTCGGCAATAATCAATACACCATCTGGGCGCACAGTCATGGCCGTGAGTTTAGGATTGTTATGCTCAAAGAGTTTAAACTCGTCTTTGCCTAAGATAGTATCCAATTCGCCTTGGGCCGAATAAATGGATATTCTGCCACCACCCGTTTCATCCAATACATAGACTCTGCCTTGACGGTCAACCGCAATATGCGTGATATGTTTTAAGTTTAGGTCTTCTGAATTTTTGTCTGCATCATCACCAAAAGTGAATAAAAACAAGCCTTCGGGGGTAAAAGCTGAGATGCGGTCATTGCCAGCGTCGGCAATATATATAATGCCATGTTTTGACCAAGCTGCGGCAATGGGGTTGTCAATTTGACCCTCTTGGTCCCCTTCTTCCGCAAAACTATTCCAACTATCTTTGGTGCTTACCAAAAAATGTGCATTGCGTGTGTCTGTAAGTACAAAACGTTGATCTGAGATAGGTATTAAACTGTTAAACTTTTGCTTTTCATTGCCCTTCTGGAATACGCTAGGTGCTTCGCCAACACGCCATTGGTAGGCAATATTACGTTTGTCTGTGATCCATAAAACACCATGGTCTGCATAGAGGGATGAAATATTGTTGCTTGCAATGCCAGTCAGTTGGTCGGCTGAAATACTGTCAACAATTGTGGGCGCTGCTTGTATGGGGGTAGTGACGAGCAAGGATAAACCAACGGCAAAACCTAAACTTAGTTGTTGGGTTAAATGTTTAAACATGTTGCTCATTCAATCTTACTCCTTGGCACTACATGGTATCATGTAAGTGCTGCGATGAAACGTTGCCAATCTTTTTCTGATGCAGGATAGCCGAACCTTAACCAACCTGCCAAACTATCCCATTCAGGAAAGCGGCGGACAAGTATGCGTGATGATGCAAAGTCGGGCAACTTGTCTTTGGGTCTGGCAAGCACAAAACTGGTAAAACCTTGTTGAACTTCCCAATTATGCTGTGCTAATGTATCAAGCATTTGTTGTCTTAATGTGACAATGTGTGCATCACGTTGCGCAGCTTGGGGAAGCAGCTTGGGTAAAAGGTGTGCTGCAAGTGTGGATGTTGGCCATGGTGGAAGCCATGATTGTAAGCTTTGGATGTGGGTTTGTTCGGCAATGATATACCCCAAACGCAACCCTGGAATGCAGAAGGTTTTGGTTAATGAACCAAGGCGAATTACATCAGACAATATGCCCAAAGCTTGGCGTTCATTAAAAGGCATATAAGACTCATCCAAGACACCATGGCGATGTTGAGGGAATGTTTCTTTGTGTCCAAAAGGGTTGTGCGGACAGGTAATCCACACACAATCCGCATCAGGATATGTTGTAGCCTGCATGTCCACAGCAATCACCTGACAACCCGCACGTGTTGCTGCTCGAATTGGTTCAGCATAACAGGGTTGTTTGATGGCCATGTGTTGCCATTGCAATGCTTGGGGTAAAACTTCGATGGCAGCTTGTGCGCCTGCAATGATTAAGATGTTTTCGGGGGCAATGCCCATGAATGTTGCCAAGGCAGAACGTGCAGGTTCCCCGAATCTGTCGGGGTAATGACCAACCAGATGACTGTTTTCCTTGAGCCAATTTCCTAACCATGTTGGAGGGCCTGCGGGGTGCAAACCCGTGGATAAATCAAGAATATCAGCGGGTGCACATTCCCACTGTTTGGCAATTTCTTCAATATTACCGCCGTGAGGAAGGTTTGTCATAACATATGCATGAAACTTGTATAGAGAATACCGGTATATGTTAAGCCTAACATGGTATAAACACAGCGGTTGCTGATATGGATAGCTTGTTGGATATGTGTGGTGGTGATGCTTTGTGGGTTATCACCCATGTATGCGCGATGTTCTATGCCTGTATCGCGGACAACATCACCACCCAAACGAATACCTAAAAGAAATGCCATGGCAGTTTCTGGGAACCCAGCATTGGGTGATAAATGTTGTTTGGCTTGATGGTAAATGCTTGGAATTTTATTCAAAAGACGTGGTTGTTGGAGTAACATCAACAGCGCCGTGATACGGGCAGGAAAAAAGTTAGCAATATCATCTATTTTTGCCGCAAACCAACCAAAATAAGTGTATTTTTCATTTTTATAGCCCCACATGGCATCCAAAGTGTTGATAATGCGGTAAGCCCAAGCTCCCCAAGCCCCCAACAATATAAACCAAAATAATGGGGCAATGATGGCATCAGAAGTGTTTTCGGCTAAGGATTCAATGCTGGCTTTGTGAATGTCTTGCTGGTTCATTTGGTCTGTGTTGCGTCCAACCACCATACTGACTTTGGCTTTTGCCTCTTCAATATTGTTTGCTGAGGTAATGCTTTGGGTATGTTCAATCAGCGATTTCCAGCCCAAAGAGAACCAGAATAATAAAGCTTCAAAAATGACGGATAACCACGCATGGTCGTAAGCAAGATGATACCAAAGCGTAATAAAGATGCTTAAAGAGCCGAAAAATACCAAAAACCAAGCAAGGAAACCTGAAAATCTGCTATTTTTCCATAAAAGCTTCTCAATTTGTTCGGCAAAATTACCTAAAGTGGCAACTGGGTGCCAATTCGATTTTGGGTCGCCCCATATGTATTCAAAAGCCAGGGCAAGACTTAATGTCCAAAAAACATGGTCAAAAAACAAGGCGCTTAAGCAACCTGAATGGGGATAATATTGTCACGGTCAGCATATCCCACATCTTTGTACCAAGCTTGGGCATACAAAGCTTCAAATGTAGCATGAATACGCCCATCTTCATGTTGAAAATGCTCACTATAATAAGCCTCAATATCACGCAATAAGGCTCTGCCATACAAACCACCGCTGCGCCCTTGGATGGCAGATGCGGATGCACCAATGCCTTTAAGTTCACGCACCAAACCCATGGTGTTGGGGTAGGTGAGAGTGAATAAATCAGAGTCGGTCACATGGTCTTCTACGGCGCATTCACCAAGGCTATTGCCCAAGCTCATCACATCAGCAAAAGGCAATACAGAGCTGGTATGTTCAGGGTTGATATGGGCAAGGGTTTGTTTGAGTTCGCTTAATGTTCTGCGCCCAAAGGTGGAGAATAAAATCAACCCACCTGGTTTGAGCACACGGCGCATTTCTTGCATCATGGCTTGGGCTTCAGGCACCCATTGCATAGCAAGGTTGGATGTGACCAAATCAAAGGATGCCTTTTTAAAAGGTAGAGCGACGGCATCACTAACTGCATGGTGGTATTTACGTTGCCAAGGCATACGTCTGGGGAATTGTTGTTTGGTATGGCAAACCATGGTTTCTGAAATATCGGAAGCATAAATATGTGCTTTTTTGTATTTTTCAGCCAATAAACGGGTGAAAAAACCTGTGCCACAGCCAATGTCCAAAATGGATTGGGGTTGAAGTTTGGTGAAGTCGAGATGTGCCAATAAACGCCGCCCGATTTCACGTTGCAATTCGGCGTGGTCATCATAACTGCTTGTTGCGCCAGAAAACGCGCGGCGCACATTATTTACATTGATAAATTCTTCCACCATGACTCCAATAATTGATTGAAGGCGACATGATGGGTGAGAAATGGCGCATGTCCACAGTCTTCAAATATTTGTAGCTGGGTATTGGGGATATGCGCTGCCAAATATTGCCCTGCTTTTGTTGGCACAATGACATCTTGTGCACCGTGGATAACCAATGTGGGCAGTTGTATATCGCCCAAAAATGCGCGATTATCCAAGTCAGACAACAGGTTTAAACCTGTTGTTAAACCTTGCTTTGTGGGTGGATACTCTTTGTGGACGGCTGTTTTGGCGATATTCTGCATATCTTTTCGACTAAGTTTGTCGCCATACAGCATCATTTGAAAAAAACGTTGCATGAGTTTGGGTGTTTGTTGTTGGCTTGCTTGCTCAAATTCTTGCCAGACTTCATCGCTGCAACCGTGTAACCAATCGCGTTGTTGCCTAAATGTTGGCGTGGTCGAAACCAATGCCAGCCCTGCAAGTTTATCCTGCAATGCAGCTTGCAAAGTCAAAGCGAGTTGCCCGCCAAGCGACCAGCCCACAAGAATCGTGGGTTGTTGGTGTGTGTTGATATGGTGCTCAACTTCACGGGTTAAATGCGAAATCCATTGTTCTTGTGTTATATCACAAGCGCCACCATGCCCAGGTAGGTTGATGGCATAAGTTCGAGTTAAAGGTGAGAAATGTTTCACCTGCTGATGCCAAATTTGTGCAGACTGCCCCCAGCCGTGAAGAAAGATGATATTGGGTAGTAAAGACATAAGCGAATATTAGCGGTGAGAAGGATTAATTGTAAGTTAGGGTTTTGAGGTTAGGTCTTGCAACCATGTATTTCTACCCTCAAGCTGATTGTTCCGCTTATGTATGGCGTAGTGAATCTGTTGAGAATTGGTATTGTGTATTCATTTTATAGCCTAGTATGGATAAATGTAGGAAAAGGATGCACAATCCTCGGTATGCGGGCAACTTCAATAAGTTGTGTTTTGGTAAAAGGAGAAAATGATGGTTTCTACGAGTGCAGGGCAAAACTATCGGGAACGCGCACTAAAGATTTATCCATGGGTCTGTGGGCGGTGCGCAAGAGATTTTACTGGGAAAAATCTAAGAGAGCTTACTGTTCATCATAAAGACCATAACCACAATAATAATCCTGCGGATGGTAGCAACTGGGAGTTGCTATGTATTTATTGTCATGACAATGAGCATCAGCGCTTTAGTGAAATGCGGGAGATTACCACGCCAGATGAACAGCAGGCAGCAACTTCTAACCCTTTTGCAAATTTAAAAAAAATGATGGACGATAAATAAGTTTCCTAGTTTGAAATAAATTGATAGTTATGCTGTGTCTTCTATTTTGGTTATGATTTTTAATTGTTAGAGGTGAGGAAAGAAATATGACAATAACGTTGCTGTATACACATATGGGCTGTGCATTGGTTTCTATTTTGTTGTTTGTCTGGCGTGGTATTGCCATGTGGGTTGAGCGTCCTGTTACAAATGTTTTGTACCGTCGTGTTTTACCAGATAGTGTGGATACGGTGCTGCTTTTCAGTGGTTTATACATGGCATTTGTTTTGGAATATTCCTTGCTTGAATCAGGTTGGCTGGCTGCAAAAATTGTTGGTTTGCTAGTTTATATTATTCTGGGAGCAGAGGCGCTTAAATATGGACGAAGTAAACTTGTGAAACGAAGTTGCTTTATTGCGGCGATTGCTGTTTTTGTCTTTATTGTCATTGCAGCAGGAAACTTATAGTAGGGAAAGCTTATGTATTGTTGACATAGTGCTGTTTTTGCGTAGAAAGCGCAACCAATTCGCACACGTTTCTTCCGTTGTGCCCTAGAGAAATGGGGATTGGAAGCGTGGAGGAAATAATAACAATCGGAGCACATTAAAATGTCTCAATTTACTATGAAAGCACTGCTAGAAGCAGGCGTACACTTTGGTCACCAAACCCGTCGTTGGAACCCTAAAATGGCACCATACATTTTCGGTTCACGTAACGGTATTCATATCATCGACCTTCAAAAAACACTACGTATGGCAAATGAATCTTACGATTTCATGCGCGAACTAGCTGCTGCTGGCGGACGTGTATTGTTCGTGGGTACGAAACGTCAAGCGCGTGATGCTGTGAAAGAAGAAGCAAGCCGTGCAGGTCAATACTATGTAAATCACCGTTGGTTGGGTGGCATGTTGACCAACTTCCAAACAGTGCAGCAATCTGTGCGTAAAATGAAAGAGTTGAAGCGCAAAAAAGAAGAAGGCATTTTTGACCTAATCACCAAAAAAGAAGCATTAAAATTGCAAAACGACCTTGATAAACTTGAACGCACATTGGGTGGTGTTGAAGAAATGACTCACTTGCCAGATTGCTTGTTTGTGATTGATGTACAAAAAGAAGAGTTGGCAGTGAAAGAAGCGCAAAAATTGGGTATTCCAGTGGTTGCGGTTGTGGATTCAAACTGTAATCCAACAGGTATTGATTACGTGGTTCCTGGTAATGATGATGCGATTCGTGCTGTGCGTTTGTTCTGCAGCAAAATTGCAGATGCAATCATTGAAGGTACGGAGACTTTCCACTTGGAAAATGCTGAAGATGGTGCTGATATTATCGAGCAAATGGCAAACCAAGCTGAAGAAGCTGTAGAAGCACCAGCAGAAGAAGTTGTTGAAAAAGCGGCGGAAGAAGCTGCGCCAGCAACTGAAGAAAAAGCTTAATTCAAAGTAAACTTAATAAAATTATACATAGCTAAAACGCGCCGAAAGGCGCGTCAACTGGATGGAGATAGAAATGGCAATTACAGCTGCTGACGTAAAAAAACTGCGCGAAGCAACAGGCGCAGGCATGATGGATTGTAAAAAGGCACTCACTGAAGTGGGTGGTGATTTTGATGCTGGCGTAGACTACTTGCGTAAAAAAGGTCTGGGCGCTGCAGAGAAAAAAGCTGGACGTGTTGCAGCAGAAGGTATTGTAGCAACAAAAACCAACGGTAATGCTGCTGTTGTGTTGGAAGTGAACGCTGAAACTGATTTCGTAAGTAAAAATGATCAGTTTGTGGCATTTGTAGATAAATTGGCTGGTTTTATCCTTGAAAAACGCCCTGCAGATGTAGCTGCTTTGTTGGCAATGGATTTTGATGCGGGTTTAACCGTTGAACAAACATTGTCGCAATTGATTGCAACGATTGGTGAGAATATGAGCGTTCGCCGTTTCCAAATCTTGGAAACCAATGGTGTGGTTTCTGGTTATATCCATGGTGCAGGTAAAATTGGTGTATTGGTTGCAGTTGAAGGCGAAGCTGATGATGCGCTTGCAGCGATTGCACGCAATGTTGCTATGCATGTTGCAGCAGTAAACCCTGAATTTATTTCACGTGATTCTGTTACGGATGAAGCCATTGAGCGTGAACGTAAGGTATTAACTGAGCGTGCATTGGCAAGCGGTAAACCTGAAGCGATTGTTGAAAAGATTGTTGCTGGGCAAATGAATAAATTTTATTCAGAAAACTGTTTGTTGGATCAAGCTTTTGTGATGGATACGGATAAAACTGTAGCTAAAGCCGTATCTGATGTTCAATCGGGCGCGAAAGTCGTTGCTGTTGCTCGCTTTGCTTTGGGTGAAGGTATTGAGAAAAAAGAAGAAGATTTCGCTGCTGAAGTTGCAGCGCAAATCAAAGGTTAATAACAAGTTAAACAATTATGATTGCCTCAAGTTTGTTTTTGCGCAAGCTTGAGGCATTCATTTTATAGTAAGGCATGTTGGTATCAAAGCTTTAAGGAGTTCGTATGGCATCAAGCACCAAATATAAACGGGTATTACTCAAACTATCTGGTGAGGTATTGATGGGCCAAAGTGGTTATGGTATTGATCCTGATACGATTAATCGTTTGGCGAGCGAGCTGATTGAAGTGCGTGATAGCAAGGTGGACTTAGCCATTGTGATTGGTGGTGGTAACATATTCCGTGGTAATATGGGTACAGCTTCTGGTATGGACAGAGCAAGTGCTGATTATATGGGTATGATGGCAACCGTGATGAATGCGATTGCTTTGCAGGATGCTTTGGAACGACAAGGCGCTAAGGTTCGTGTGATTTCAGCATTACACATCAAAGAAGTAGCCGAACCCTATATCCGTAGGCGCGCTGTGCGCCACCTTGAAAAAGGTCGGATTCTTATTTTTGCCTCAGGTACAGGCAATCCTTATTTTACAACAGATACAGCCGCTAGTTTACGCGCTATGGAAATCAATGCAGATGTGGTGCTTAAAGGTACCAAAGTAGATGGTGTTTATACGGCTGACCCAGTCAAAGACCCAACGGCTACACGTTATGATACCCTGACATTTACCGAAGCATTAACCAAACAATTGGGTGTGATGGATGCTACGGCGATGTCATTATGTCGCGATAACCAAATGCCAATTGTGGTGTTTGATGTGACAACACAAGGACAGATGTTAAAAGCTGTGATGGGTGAACCTGTGGGCACAGTAGTCCAGGAGAGTTGAGATGTTTGAAGATTTGAAAGAGCGAATGAACAAGACGATTTCGGCACTAAAAACTGAATTGGCAACGATTCGTACAGGTCGGGCAAATGCCGCCTTATTGGATCATGTGCGTGTTCCTTATTACGGTTCAGATGTGCCTGTAAGCCAAGTGGGAAGCATTTCTGTACCCGAGCCGCGTATTTTGATGATTACGCCTTGGGAAAAGGCTGTGTTGAAAGATTTGGAGAAAGCGTTATTGGCTTCAGACTTGGGTTTAACACCTTCCAATGATGGTGAAGTGATTCGTTTGATTTTACCTGAATTAACGGAAGATCGCCGTAAAGAGTTTGTTAAACAAGCTAAGTCTATGGCTGAAAAATCAAAAGTATCATTGCGTAATTTGCGTCGTGATGCCAATGAAGCAGTGAAAAAACAGGTGAAAGAAGAAGGTTTGCCTGAAGACGAATCCAAACGATTGCAGGATGAAATCCAGAAAATTACAGATAGCTTTGTGAAAGAAGTGGATGCTGTGATTGAGAAAAAAGAACAGGATATTTTAACTGTTTAATGTCTTCTGCTGAAGGGCTGCCGCTACAACGTGTGCCCAAACATGTTGCTATTATTATGGATGGAAATGGGCGCTGGGCAAAAGCTCAGGGTCTTTCCCGTCTTGAAGGACATAAACAAGGTGCCAAACGTCTTCGTGATGTGATTCAATGGGCAAAAGATGCTGGGGTAAAACAAGTTTCCTTGTATGCGTTTTCAACTGAAAACTGGAAACGTCCAAAATTAGAGATTGCAGGTCTAATGACACTCTTGGCGACACTTCTTCCATTAGAAGTGCCTAAAATGCAAGAAAAAGGTGCTAGGCTTTTAATTTTAGGTGATATATCCAAATTCCCATGGTTGGCGCGCCGTGCTTTAGATAAAGCGGTGCAAGCTACGAAGAATAATACTGAAATTGATGTGATTTTATGCCTAAATTATGGCGGTCAACAAGAAATTGTTGATGGTGTAAAATCTTTTTATGCATCTTTTGATGATGAACAAACACGAGCGAAAGCTTTTTCTGAACTTACACCTGAAACACTTTATAAATTTTTAGGTCGTGATGATATTTTACCTGTGGACTTGCTTATTCGTACAGGCGGAGAAAAACGCATTTCCAATTTTCATTTGTGGGATGCTGCATATGCAGAACTCTATTTTACCGATACCAACTGGCCTGCATACAGTGAGCAAGATTTAATTGCGGCGCTTCAAGACTTTGCCCACCGAGAGCGCCGTTTTGGTAAGACCAGTGAGCAGGTTCAGGCAGGTGATAGGGATGAGTGAGCTTAAAAAACGCGTCATTACTGCGGTTTTCTTGATTGCAGTAGCGGTATACTGGATGTTTTATACTTCTGAGGGTGTATTTAACATGCTCACCGTAGGTTTGGGGTTACTGGCTGTTGTTGAGTTGCTTGCCATGCTTTCTTTAGGTGTGGGTCTGCTTTATGTTGGAACTTTGGCAATCCCAAGTTTATTTTGGATTTGGAGTGCTGATACTATCCCCGTTTTATTTCCGTTGTTAACACCTTTTGTACTTTGGTTGCTGATTTTCTTAGTGACACATCGCCATAACAATACACCTGAACATTTTGCACGTTTTGTCTACTTACAAAGCATGACCCTATTATTGATGTTATTTTGTTATACTTTGATTGAAGTACATCATTTGCCCGATGGTGTGTTATTTTTATCAGGTGCTTTTTTGGGTGTGTGGGCAGCAGATATTGCGGCTTATTTTACAGGTAAAGCCATGGGTAAACATAAACTTTGTCCATCGATTAGCCCAGGTAAAAGTGTGGAAGGTTTTATGGGCGGCATGTTTTTTGGCACGATAACAGCGGCTGTTTTTTGGCTGCAAATGTTAGCTATGCCGATGTTAACTGCGCTGGTATTGGCTTTGTTATTGGTGGTGATTTCTGTGGCGGGTGATTTGGGTGAATCGGCATTGAAACGTGCTGTAGGGGTTAAAGATAGTGGCAGTATGCTGCCTGGGCATGGTGGTATTTTGGATAGGATTGATGCGTTGCTGCCTTCTATTCCTTTTGTAGCCATGTTGTGGATGGTATTATCATGAGTAAACCTATGAAATTAACCATTTTGGGTGCTACGGGTTCGATTGGTACGAGTACGATTGATGTCATGCTGAGGCATCCCGAACAGTTTCAAGCTTTTGCTTTGGTTGGACATAAAAACGTAACGTTGATGCAAAAACTTGCAGAACAAGTGAAACCTGCATTTGTTGTAATGACGGATGAATCAGCTTATCAGGCTTTAAAAGGCAAATTACCTAAAGCAACAAAACTAGAGTTTGGTATGGATGCAGCAGAAGCCGTCGCATCTGCGGATGAAGTGGATATGGTGATGGCAGCGATGGTTGGTTCGGCGGGTTTGCCCGCAACATTGGCTGCGGTACGTGCTGGCAAACGTGTGGGGCTGGCGAATAAAGAGTGTTTGGTTACAGCAGGACGTATTTTTATGCAGGCTGCCAAGCAATATGGTGCTGAAGTTGTTCCTGTAGATTCTGAACATGCAGCTGTGCATCAAGCATTGGCCGGTCATGATAGGGCTTCGGTAACACGTATTATTTTGACGGCATCGGGTGGTCCTTTTCGCAACAGAGCGCCTGAAAGTTTAAAAAACATTACAGTTGAAGAAGCCGTTGCTCATCCGAATTGGAGTATGGGTGCAAAAATTAGTATTGATTCAGCAACCATGATGAACAAAGCCTTGGAATTGATAGAAGCCAAATGGTTGTTTGATGCCAAAGCAGAACAATTATCTGCCATTATTCACCCGCAAAGTATTGTGCATGCTATGGTAGAATATCGAGATGGATCGGTCTTAGCGCAGTTGGCTATGCCAGATATGCGTTCACCCATTGTGTATGCTATGCAGGCGGAACCACGATTGGAAAGTGGCATTCCATGGCTTGAATTGGCGCAAACGCAACCTTTAGAATTTCAAGCAATAGATGAAGCACGTTTTCCAGCTATGCGTTTGGTGAAAGCCGTGCTTGCAGGTGAAGATAGCTTAGCGATTGCTTTAAATGCTGCCAATGAAGTGGCAAACCAAGCTTTTCAAGATGGTAAGCTTGGTTTTATGGATATTGTAAGTACGGTTGAAAAAGTAATGGCAACAACTAAAGAACAACCTGTTGAAACGCTTGAACAAGTTTGGCAGCTGGATAAGCAAGCACGTATTCAAGCTAAGGAAATGATTCCCCTATGATAGAAACCATTCACACCACACTATATTTTATTTCCGCAATTGTTATTTTGATTGGCTTTCATGAGTATGGTCACTTTATCGTTGCGCGTAAACTTGGCATTAAAGTTGAAAAGTTCTCTATTGGTTTTGGTCCTTCATTATTTTCATGGCGTGGTAAAGATGGTGAAGTGGAGTATGTGATTGCGGCAATCCCTTTGGGTGGATATGTGAAAATGCTGGGTGAGAACCCCTATGAGCAGCTCGAAGAAAATGAAACGCGGGTTGTATTATCCGAAGCAGATAAAAAACGAGCATTTAATAATCAGCCCGTGTGGAAACGTGCTGCCGTTGCAGTGGCAGGCCCTGGTTTCAATTTTATATTTGCTATTTTTGCATATATGTTGGTGGCTTGGATGGGGCATCAGGTCTTACCGCCAGTCATTGGCTCGGTAAATCCAAACTCAGAGGCGGAGCATCAAGGGCTATTGGTGGGCGATAGGATTGTGGCTGTTGATGAAACCAAGGTTACTTCTTGGCAAGCATTTGAAGAAACCTTGAAGCTAAACGTTGGTGGTGAGCACCTTTTGTCCATTGATAGGGATGGTCAACATATCAAATTACCTGTGTATTTATCACACCCTGAAAAAGATGTGTTTTTGTCTAACGTGGCGGAAGAAGTGTTGGGCTTGGGCCTAGGGCTGGATATTCTTGTGCAAGAGGTGATGCCTGATTCTCCAGCGGAAAAAGCCTTGCTTCAGGCAGGGGACCAAATATTGGCCGTCAATGGTGAACCTGTGAAGTCGGTACACGGTTTGATTGATGTGATTGGTAAACATGCTGGCGATACTGTGCAAATACAGGTGCAACGTGGTAGTTCACAGTTACAATTGGCAGTTACACCCAAGGGGAATGAGGCTGGGCGAGGTTTAATCGGAGTGCGCCTGAGTGCAAAACCATGGGCTGAACCAGAATGGCAACGTAAAGGCATTTGGGATGGTGTGGTATATGGTTTTGTTCGTACCTGGGAAGTTACTGTGATGACGGGTGAAATGTTCAAACGTATGGTGAGCAGTTCTATCTCTGCAGATAACTTGGGTGGTCCCATTGCCATTGCCCAAATGGCGGGTAATACCGCAGACCGTGGGTTGGTTTATTTTATCATGTTTTTGGCTTTCTTTTCAGTGAATTTGGCGATTTTAAATTTATTGCCGATTCCAGTTCTGGATGGTGGCATGTTGCTATTTTTAGCTATTGAGCAAGTTCGAGGTAAAGCCTTGAGTCCAGAAATGCAAATGCGTTTTCAGATGGTAGGGATGTTACTGATTATGACACTGATGTTGTTTGCATTTTACAATGACATTATGCGATTATTTCGAGGATAAGCATGAAAAAATTTGGGTTTAAGGCACTGATAGGCTGTGTATTACTGCTGTCGTTTGCACGGATTGCAATTGCGGAAGATGTGGTGGTAGCTGTAGCTATTGAAGGCAACCGGTATGTAGAAGCACCAGCGGTGATGGCAAAGGTGCATAGTAAAGCTGGTTTACCACTGGATAGACGCGTGATTAGCCAAGATATTCGACGCCTGTTTGCAACAGGGTATTTCTCTGATGTGTATGCTGAAGGTGAACGGGTTGATGGTGGTATTAAACTTATTTACATGGTGAAAGAAAACCCTGTTATTGCCAGTGTTTCCTTTGAAGGTAATAAAGAGCTGTCGAATAAAAAACTGCGACCTAAAATGAAGATTAAACCCAGCATGATTTTGAGTCCTTTGGTCGAAAGTATTGATACCAATATGATACGCAAAGCTTATTTAGCCAAGGGTTATTACCAAGTGGATGTGCATATTGACGCCATACCATTGGATGATGGGCGTGTAGATGTAAAGGTAACCATTGATGAGGGTACGGTCACACATATCAAAGACATTCGTTTTATAGGTAATAAGTCCTTTTCAAGTGATAAGTTGCGTAATGTTTTAGCTTCTGCGGTTTCTGGTTTGGGCAGTTGGTTTAGTAATAATGATGTGTTTAGTCGTAGGCGTTTTGAAGCTGATGCACAGATGATACGTATGTTTTATCAAGATGCTGGTTATTTGGATGCAAAAGTTGAGTCCACACGTTTGATGTTAACGCCGAATAAAGAGGATTTTTATTTATCTTTGAGTATATATGAAGGTAAAGCATTTACGGTCAGTGCTATTCAGCTGACAGGTGATGTGACACCATCCAAAGAAGCATTGATGGATGTTATAAAACTAAAAAAAGGTGAATTGTATTCACTCACCAAATTGCGCGAATCTATTCAGGCGATGACAGAAAAAGTGGGTGATGAAGGTTATGCTTTTGCCAATGTGACGCCTATGTTTCATAGGAATTTAAAAACCAATACTGTTGTTATTGAGTTTGATATTGAAAAAGGGCGAGAAGTTTATGTGGAACGGGTGGAAATCCAAGGGCACAATAAAACACAAGAACATGTGGTTAGACGTGAGTTAAGGCAAGCAGAAGGTGAACGTTACAGTGCGAGTAAAATTCGACGCAGTAAAGAACGTTTACAACGCATTAGCTACCTTTCTAAAAGTAAAATATCTACACCTAGAGGTAAAGCTGCCAATACTGTGGATATGAAGTTGGATATTGAAGAAGGGAAAAGTGGTTCTTTTTCTGCAGGTATCAATTACTCACAACTTTATGGTACAGGTTTTGTGGGGTCTGTTTCGGAAAATAACTTTTTGGGTGGTGGTTATAAAACAAGTGTAAGTGCAGACGTTGGTGGTGCAGTCAACAATTATGATATCAGTTTAACTGACCCATACTTCTTCGGAGAAGATGTGAGTGCTTCAGTACGTGTTTTTCAAAATCAAACAGATATACGAACAATTGTTTTGTACAACCAAGACAGTAAAGGGGCTTCATTTAATGTAGGTATGGCGTTGAACGAGTATATGCGTTATTCAGTAGGTTATTATTTGACAACTACAACCCTTTCAGGTGTACCGATAACATCATCATTGGCATTACGTTCGCAAGAGGGTACTTATACTACGGGTGAACTGGTACAATCGCTTTCTTATGATACGCGCAACCGAACATTGCTACCTACAGAAGGAGGTTTGTCTTCTGTATCTTTGGGTTATGCTGGGGCTACAGGTGATAGGAAGTTTTATGAAACCACAGTTTCGACACAATACTACCTTCCACTGACCGATTTCTGGACTCTGCGTACAGCTATGAAGTTGGGGCAAATCCAAGGTTATGCTGGTAAAGAAGTACCTGTATATCGCCGGTATTCGCTGGGTGGTGTAGGAAGTATGCGTGGTTATAACTATTATGGTATATCTGTTGTAGACCCGCAGACATTAGACATTTTGGGTGGCACGAAAAAAGCAACGGCTTCTGTAGATTTACAATTTCCCTTGCCTTATATGGAGCAAGCAGGATTTAGAGGCGCATTTTTTGTAGATGCTGGTACAGTTTGGGGGATATCCGATATTGCTTTTGATAAAGGTTCTATTCGTGGTTCATATGGTTTTGGTATTGAATGGAGCTCACCTGTTGGTCCCATTACTTTAACATGGGCTACGGCTGTGAATGCGCAGCCATTGGATGATGTTCGACGCTTTGAGTTTGCACTTGGTCGTGGTTTTTGAGATAGTTCCCATTTGAAGTTTGTTTGAGATAATAAAGGTAAAAGGTGTAGTTGATTAAATGAAGAAAATTATCGCAGTATGTATCGCCGTGTCTTGCTTGTGGGTAGGTCAAAGTTTCGCTTCAGAGATGAGAATTGCCTATGTGGACATCAAAGTCTCGATGGAAAACACCAAGGCTTATAAACAAGGTGTAAAACGTTTTGAAGCCTTACAAAACAAAAAAAGAAAGCAGCTTGATGCCAAACGTAAAAAATTAACAGATTTGGATAAAGAACTACAAATGCAATCCATGGCAATGACTTCTGAGCACCTTATGGAAAAACAGCAAGAGTTAACACGTTTGAAGAAAGAGTTTGATCGCGACCTTCAAGATGCAACAGATGAATTAAAACGTGAAAAACGTCAGTTGGATCAAACCATGTTTGGTAAATTTTACAATGCAGTTAAAACGTATGGCAAACAGCATAAGTTTGATATTATTTTGCCACGGTCTGCGATTATTTATGGCAGCGAACCTTACGATATTACCGCTGATATCACGAAAATATTAGACAAAACAAAGTAAATTTCGTGAGCATTACTCCTCTCACGCTTGCGGAAGTCGCTGAACTTCTTGGTGGTGAGCTAATTTGCAATGATTCCAGTATTGTTATTGCTGGGGTACAAACCTTGGCGAAAGCGAAAGCAAATCAAGCTTCATTTTTAAGTAATATGAAGTATAAAAATGACTTGCAAAGCACGCAGGCTGGCCTTGTTTTATTGGGTCAGGATATAGAATTACCCGCGAAAAATTCTTTTGCTGTAATTCGTTTGTACAATCCGTATGTTGGTTTTACCAAGTTACAACAGTACTTTCACCCTGCACCTGTATCAACAGGTGTGGTTCATGCGTCAGCAAGTGTTCATGACAAGGCTAATCTTGCAGCACAGGTGCAGCTTGATGCATTTGTGAGCATTGCCGAAGATGTATCGGTGGGTGCAGGTAGTATTATTGGTTCAGGTTGTGTGTTGGAGAAGGGTGTTCGTATTGGTGAGAATTGTTTGTTGCACCCAAGGGTTGTGCTTGCTCAAGGTACAACATTAGGTGACAGGGTAATTGTTCAAGCTGGGGCAGTGATAGGCTCTGATGGTTTTGGTTTCGCTTGGACGGGTGAAGATTATTTAAAAATACCACAGGTGGGGCATGTGGTGATAGAAAATGATGTAGAGATTGGTGCCAATACTTGCATTGATCGTGGTGCCATTGGTAATACCGTGATCAAACAGGGTGCGAAGTTGGATAATTTGATTCAACTTGCCCACAATGTTGAAGTTGGTGAACATACAGTGATTGCAGGACAAGCTGGTTTTGCAGGCTCAACAGTGATTGGTAAAGGGTGCCAGTTTGGTGCACAATCAGGTGTAGCCGGTCATTTAAAATTAGTGGATGGTACGATAGTTGGCGCCAAAGCTGGTGTGATTGGTGATATTAAAGAGAAAGGTATGGTTTCAGGTTTTCCTGCTGTACCTCACAGGCATTGGCTGAAAGCTTCTGCTTTGTTTGATAGGCTGCCCGCTATTTGGAATAAAATTAAGCGTTTAAGTTAAAGTTGGAGTAATGCATGGCTTTTAATATTGATGAAATAATGGATAGGTTACCACACCGTTACCCCTTTTTATTGGTGGATAGAGTGTTGGAGCTAACAGAAGGTGAATCGATTAAAGCCTTAAAAAATGTTAGTATTAATGAACCTCATTTTAATGGACATTTTCCTGGTCACCCCATTATGCCGGGTGTCTTGATTGTGGAAGCCATGGCACAAGTGGGTGGTGTGTTGGCGCTGTCTGCGAATGATGATGACAAAGAATATTTGATGTATTTTACAGGTATTGATGGTGTTAAGTTTCGTAAACCTGTGCGTCCAGGCGACCAAATTATTTTTGAAATCAATGTACTTAGAAAACGTGGTGCGATGTATAAATTTAAGGGCGAAGCATTTGTGGATGGTAGCTTGGTTTGTTCGGCAACTTTGATGGCATCTGTTTTTCCTAAGGACGAAGTGTGAACAAAGCCCAGGCGACAAGCATTCACCCAACTGCTGTTGTCTCAGACAAGGCAAGTATTGGTAAAGGGGTAAGCATAGGACCATTTTGTACGGTAGATGAAGGGGTAACATTGGGCGCGGGTTGTGAGCTTGTTTCGCATGTGTCCATCACTGGACGCACAACGATTGGTAAACAGAATACTTTTTCACCCTTTTCCAGTATTGGTGGTGTACCGCAAGATTTAAAGTTTCATGATGAACCATCAGAAGTTATCATTGGTGATAACAACACTTTTAGAGAGTATGTCACTGTACACAGAGGCACAGAAGGTGGCGGTATGCTCACCAAAATTGGTGATAACAACCTTTTCCAAACCTATACCCATGTGGCGCATGACTGTCAGATTGGCAATGGCATTGTATTGGCATGCAGCGCGATTTTGGCAGGGCATGTTGAAGTACACGATGGGGCGATTGTGGGTGCGATGTCTGCGGTTCATCAATTCTGTCGCATTGGTAAAAATGTCATGTTGGGCGCAACGTGTACTGTGCTTAAAGATATGCCTCCGTTCACCATTGCTGGCGGCGGATACACCATGAGTTTATCAGGTTTGAACACGGTTGGTTTGAAGCGCAAAGGTTTTTCTAACGATGATATTCGAGCCCTTAAAACGGCATATAAAATGATATTTATGGGTTCAGGTTTGCTTAAAGACCGCTTGGCTGAAGTTGAAGGTTTGAGCTTGGGTAATGCTTATGTGGACGAGTTGATTGATTTTGTGCGCAGCAGTGAACGCGGCGTGATGATGCACTCCAAAAAAGATAAGGATGTCTGAGTCTCAATCGATTGGTTTGGTCGCGGGTTACGGTGCGTTTCCCCTAGAGCTGTGTCAAACATTGAAAAACAAAGGTTTTATGGTGCATGTTGCCGCCATTCAAGAAGAAGCATCCAAAGACATAGAAAGCATTGCCGATAGTGTGACTTGGGTATCGGTTGGTCAAATCAAAAAAATGATTAAAACCATGCAGATCCATGATGTTTCTGACCTTATTTTTGCAGGTAAAGTGCAAAAGATACATTTATTTCGTAATTTTAAACCTGATTTATTGGCGGCTAAAATTTTATTTCAAGCCAAAGACAAAAAAGATGATTCCTTGATGTTAGGTATTGTTGCTGCACTAGAAAAAGCAGGTATCACGGTGCGCTCGCAAATTGAATTTGCAGATGACTTATTGGCAAGTGAAGGTCATTTGTTTGGCCCCAAACCCATAGAACAAATGCTTAAAGACATTAAATTTGGTTTCCCTCAAGCTAAAGCGATTGCAAGTTTAGACATCGGGCAGACCATTGTTGTTAAAGATGAAGCCGTGCTTGCCGTAGAAGCCATTGAAGGCACGGATGAAGCGATTAAACGTGGTGGAGCTTTAGGTAAATCCGATGTGACAGTCGTCAAAGTCTCCAAACCCAATCAAGACCCTAGGTTTGATGTGCCAGCTATGGGTATTGGCACATTAGAAACCATGGCAGCATCAGGTTGTACAGCCATAGGTATTGAAGCAGGGAAAACGCTGTTGATTGAAAAATATAAACTGGCAGATACTGCAAGTCGTTTGGGTATTTCGGTGATTGGGTTTCAGGCAAAATAATAGCAATATACATTCGATAAATTTTAGCCGCTGATAAACGCAGGTAAACATGGATAAAATTAGGTGGTTATGCCGAGTGTGGTGGGGTGTTTTAACAGAGTGGCAAATAATGCATTGTCTCTGTGAAACTCTGCGTCCTCTGTGGTTCAAGATTGGTGAAAAACGCAAAATCTGTATAGACTTGCAAGCATGGTGAGTAATTCAAAAACATATCGCGTTTTGATGTCAGCAGGGGAAACTTCTGGTGATTTGCATGCTGCTGCGGTGGTTAAACAACTTCAAGCGCAAACACCTGATGATGTGACGCTTGAAGTTTCTGGTATTGCAGGGCCGATGATGCAGAAAGCAGGTTGTAAACCTGTGCGTGATATGGCTGATTTGAATGTGATGGGTTTTGGCGATGTCATCAAGGCATTACCACGTATCAAGCGTGTAGAAAAGGATATATTGGCATTTGCCGATGCGTTTAAGCCTGATGTAGTGATTCTTACTGATTTCACCAGTTTCCATTTGGGGCTTGGGCGTAAACTTCGTGCCAAAGGTTTGTTTGTGACGCATTATATTGCACCCAAGCTTTGGGCATGGGGTGCGAAACGCATTACCAAACTGCAGCAATCACAAAATCGTTTGGCATGTATTTTTCCGTTTGAGCAAACGTGGTTTAGCGAACGTGGTATTCAAGATGTCGTGTATGTGGGTAACCCCAGTGCGTATGCTTGTCAGGGTGGTTGGAGCAAGGCTGCGCTTAAAAAGCGCTTGGGTTTGATAGAGGATACACCACTGTTGGCTTTACTGCCTGGCTCTCGCCCATCGGAATTAAAACAGCATGTGCAACTTTTAGCGGATACGTTTGTCCGTTTACAAAAACAACAACCAGCACTTCAAGCGGTGGCAACGCTTGCACCAAGTGTCAAACCCGAAGCATTAAAACCTCTTACGGATGTGGGTGTAATGCTTTTAGAGCGTACGGAAAATTATTATGCGCTCAGAGCTGATGCTGCGATTGCTGTTTCAGGTACGGCGACGCTGGAATTGGCACTTTGGGATACGCCTACAGTATTGGTGTACAAAACATCGGCATTTTCTTGGTTTATTGGACAACGCTTGATTAAGGGGCGGTGTGTAGGGCTTGCTAATATCTTGCTTTTGGGTGATGCGCCAAGTTCGCAAGGTATTGTGCCAGAGTTATTGCAGCATGATGCAACGATAGAAAATATTGAAGCTAACATTCATCCATTATTGTGCGGTGAGACACAGCAGCAAACACAAGCCTTTGCAGATTTGCGTGCATTGCTGGGCACAGGTAACCCTGCAGAAAAACTTGCGGCTTTGTGCTGGCAGGAGATGTTGAAGTAATGGCTGTATATGTGGTGGGTGATATTCAAGGCTGTTATAAACCTTTAAAAAAGTTGTTAAAGCAAGTCAACTTTAACCCCAAGGAAGATATGTTGTGGTGCGCTGGAGACATGGTCAACCGAGGCCCTGATTCGTTGAAAGTCTTACGTTTCTTGAAAAAATTGGGTGACGCTTGTGTATGTGTATTAGGCAATCATGATATTCAATTGTTGGCGTATTATGCGGGTGGGAAATCATTTGAAGGGGATACCTTGGATGAAGTGGTGCATGCTAAAGATGGTGCAGCATTGATCGATTGGCTTCGGCATAAACCCTTATTGCATCATGATAAAACTTTGGGTTGGGCCATGGTTCATGCAGGGGTTAGCCCGCTTTGGAGCCTCAAAAAAGCCAAGAAACGCGCACGAAAGGTTGAGGCTGTTTTACAATCCGATGATTGGGGTTCTTTTTGTAAGGCATTGCAAAGTAAAGGTTTTCCAACGCAGGAACCTAAAGATAAACATGTGAGACTATTGTTTAATACAGCCGTATTCACGCGAACACGTTTTTGTAGTGATGTTGGCACATTTGATTGGCAACAAAAAACAGCAGATACCACAGATCAACATAGTCAACCATGGTTTGAACACGAACATGCCAAGTGGAAAAAAGATGGAAAAAAGAAAACGCGATTCGTGTTTGGACATTGGGCAGCCAAAGGTTTGGTTGCTGAACACCCGTATGTTTTGGGTCTAGATACAGGATGTGTATGGGGTGGTCAGTTGACCTTGGCTAGGCTTGATCAAGAGAAAATGCCGCGTTTATTTGCTGTACACTGTAGATAATGGGTTTAAAGAATAGGTAAGGTAAGCTATACTTGTTTAAAATGATGAAGAATAAGGTGTGATGATGTTAAAAAAAACAAATTTCTTTCATGTTGTGCTGTGGGGTATTCTGGGTATGTGGTCGGTACAAGCATATGCTTTTACGACCACAGAAATATATGAGGCTATTCTTACTGCGGATAAGAAACATATCGTCGATGTCCAAGAAGATGAGGGTTATAATAACCGTTGGCATATGAAGTTTTTAGCCAAAACAGCAGACAAAGAAGATGAAGAAAGTCATGAGGTAGGTATTCCTACTATGCTTAGATATGCGGGAAGTCGCATCCATATTGTGCAAGTGATGCCTAAAGTCGATGCTCGCGTAGCGGATGTGGTGCTTCATGATAGTGATGCCACCAGTCATATTGAAGATTTACAGAACTATGATGCCATGATGTCCGATTTATCGGGTTTTCAGGGTGAAGTGTCTTTTGATGGCAAACGGATGAACTTTAAAGGAAGTGTAAGTGTAGCTGGAAAAAGTTTGGATGAAGTGAAAAATCTGTTGAAAGATTTGCGAGAAGAAACGGCAGATTTGTATTATGAGATTGATCATGCTAACCAAGAAGCTTTGGCTGATTATTTTGAGCATGTGTTAAATAAAGATTACGCGGCGATTGTTGATACACAAGTATTTGTTGAGGTGGTTGGTCATGGTTTTAGTAAGCGCAATCAATTGCGACGCAAAGATTCCAAACTAGGGCATTGGCAGTGGAAAGTGGATGATATTGATGTTGAAACGGTGAATTATGGGCGGTATTTTGAGGAACGTATATGGTTAAATACAGGAAGTTTATCCGAATATAAACAAGAAAAGATGTATGCTGATTTAAGAAAGCGGATCTTAGCAAGGTTACCTAAAGGCGCTAAGTCAACCAAGGTATTGGCGCACCCGAACAAACAAGGTATCACCATGATTGTATTGGAATATCCTTTAGATAAAGAACCTTCAGGTGAAGATATTCGCAATTATCATGAGAAGTTTATTAATTATGTGCGAGGTATTTACCCAAGTTTGCGTAAAATTACTCATAAATATACAGCAGATATGGTGACACAAGTTGTGAAAACATTGTCTGCTAGAGATTTTATGGCACTGATGAATGATGGTTTGGAAGGTTTACCACAGTATGAGACGCAGTATGCCGATGGTCAGTGGAAGTTTAAATACAAAGGTGTGGCATATATTATCACCAACTATAAAACATATATGGAACTTTCATTAATTAAAACTGTAGCCAAAGGACATGATATTGAAGATGTGACGCGTAAGGTTGAGCATTATATCGACAGTAATTTCCCAAACTTTGCTGATAAATATGAAGTGTTACCTTATAAAAATAGCAAACGTACGCTGTGGGTGAAAATGCGCTTTAATTATGGTTTGTTGAATGCAGCAGATGTCAAAGGTGAAAAACTCAAAGAAGAGTACTTGCAGTTTATCAATGATATTGGTCCTGAGTTGCAAGCACAAATTTAGTTGTCTCAAACAGCTGCCCGCAGTTTAAAAATTATTTCTTGCTTCTCGGATGGATGTGAACACTTGTAAGGGCTGTGACTTGGTTTGATGGGTTTGGCTGTAAGCCAAACAGAATGTGGGGTCTAAAGGGCGTAAAAAGGGATTGGTTTGAACCTCTAAACCTATGGTAGAGGGAATGGTTGGTTGGTTGTGAAGGCGTTTGTATTTGTCATCGTCTATGCGTTGTTGAAGATGGTTATTATCGGCATCAACGCTTTGGGCGAACGCTAGGTTCACAAGGGTGTACTCATGGGCGCAATATACTTTGGTTTGTTGGTCGAGTTCGGCAAGTTTTTGTAAACTTTCCCACATTTGTGCAAAGCTTCCTTCAAATAACCTACCACATCCAGCACCAAACAGAGTATCCCCGCAAAATAGCGCGTCATCAATCACAAAGGCAATATGCCCTAGTGTGTGGCCATTAACTTCGAGACTTTGAATATTCAAATGCCCTAGTGAAAAGTGACTGTTGGCGGTTATTGCTTGTTTGATGTATGGAATGCGTGAAGCATCAGCTTGGTTGCCAACCACGGCACATTGGTAGGTTTCTACTAGTTGCTTGTTGCCATCGGTATGGTCCCAGTGGTGGTGTGTGTTGAGGATATGGGTGGGGGTGATGTTGTGTTGTTTACATGCTTCAATCACAGGTTGGGCCAAGGCGGGATCAACCACACAAACCACAGGACTGTGGCGGTCTTGAATAATATAAATATAGTTGTCTCGAAGTACGGGCAACTGATGTACGATGAAGTGCTGATGTTGGTATGTCCACATTGGGCAAGTGTAAACGGAGTTTGATGAATGTCACATAGTGAAGATGGTTCAACGAAAGCAGTGATAACTGCAATTGTTGCCAATGGTTCGGTAACGATTGCAAAATTTGTTGGTTTTGCATTTTCAGGTTCGAGTGCTTTGCTTGCTGAAGCGATTCATTCATTGGCTGATACGGCGAATCAAGGTTTATTGTTTTTGGGTCTAAAGCGGTCGAAACGTGTTGCTGATGGCAAATATCACTTTGGTTATGGGCAAGAACGTTATTTTTGGAATCTGGTGTCAGCCATTACCATTTTCTTTTTAGGCTGTATTTACACCATGATGCATGCTGTTGGGCAGTTGGAAAGTGGGCATGCACCAGAAATGAGCTGGCTTGCTTTTGGTATTTTGGGTTTTGCTTTTGTGGTGGAAGGTTACTCGTTTTATGTGGCATTTGTGGAGTTTACCCGTCAACGTAAAGCTGAAAACATGGGTTTTATGCAATATGTGAAAGAAACGCGAGACCCAACAACGTTGGCAATCTTAATTGAAGATACTGTTGCTGTGCTGGGTTTAACCTTTGCCCTTGTTGGTATGGGGTTGGCAGCTTATACAGGGTCAGCTATTTTTGATGTGGCAGCAGCGATGGGTATTGCGTTGTTGATGGGTTTATTGGCAATATTTTTGGCTGCAACCAATAAAAAGTATTTGCTCAATGTGTCCGATGAGGAAATTAACCAAGTGGCTTTAAAGGCTTGGACTGCTGATGAACGGGTACAAAATGTGCGTCATATTCGCAGCATCGTTCTCTCGCCTGAAGCAAGTATTTTGATGGCAGAGCTTGAGCTAAGAGAAGAAGAGCTGTTTGCCGATATGACAGAGGCTGAAGTACAACAAGCGATTCGTTTTATGCATAGGTTGGATAATGTGCGAGCATCCCTAGAAGAAGCGGTGAGTAAAGAATCCGAAGAAGCCAAACATATTTACATTGAGTTTACAGGGCTTCCCGAAAAAGATTAGGTCTTTAGGGAAGCCTCGTTTTTCCTTTTGCGCCTTGATTTTTGGCAGGATACCAATAAATCAGTATCTCCTTAGTTTTTATGTAACTTTCGTTCAATGCGAATCCATTTGCGTACATTGGCATTGTGTTCTTCCAATGTGGAAGCAAAGGCATGACCGCCTGTGCCATCGGCGACAAAATATAAATAATCGACATCGGCGGGGTATGCCGCTGCGCGTAAACTTTCAGCTCCTGGGTTGCAGATTGGCGTCGGTGGCAAACCGTTGCGTGTGTAGGTGTTCCAAGGGGTGTCGGCTCTTAAATCCTTGCGCCTGATATTGCCATCAAATGTACCTTGGGTGCGATACATGCCATAAATGACCGTAGGGTCCATTTGTAAACGCATGTTTTTTCTTAAACGGTTATGAATGGCAGCTGATACCCAAACGCGCTCTTTGGCAAGGGCTGTTTCTTTTTCGACAATGGAAGCAATAATTCGATTGCGTTTGATTTGTGCCTCATTCCAATCAAGTTCCTGTGCAAGTTTTCCTTCGATTTTGGCGCGTGCATCATACATTTGCTGCAAGATGGACTCAGGCTTTATGGGTTTGTTATAGACATAGGTCTCAGGTAAAAATAAACCTTCATATTCACCTGTACCAACGATGGATTGGAGAGCGTTTTGCCAGTTTTGAAGGGGTGTTTGGGTTTTCTTCGCCAGCAGATGAAGCATTTCATCGGTGCGCAAACCTTCAGGGATGGTGACTTTAAACTGAAGCACTTTGCCTTGGGTAAGTATATTCAACACATAAGGCATATTGAGTGCGCCTTCAAAGTGATACAAACCAGGTTTAAGCTTGGATGCTTGGTCGGATAGGCGGGTGTACCAAGCAAAAAGGGTTGCCGATGAGATAATACCGTTGGTTTCTAAAATTCGGGCAATACTTTTACTCGATGCGCCGTTGGGGATTTGTATATCTTGTGCTGCAACCGTTTGTAACTGGTTGATTTTTGTTTGTGCAAACAAAGCTGAGCCTGCCAAAACCAAGACAACAACAATCAGAATAAGCCAAGTTCTTTTCATAAACGTACACCTTGTTGGGCTTGTAAATTTTGTTGCAAATCAGCAATGGCAGGGTGTTGTGTTTGCAGTGGTTGGTTATCTATGCTTTGCACAACCTGTAAAAAAGACCCTGAATTGAGCAGTACAGCAGCTTCAGTTTGTGCTAAAAGCTGGGCTGAACATGATTGTGGGGTCATTAAACCTTGTTGTATGAAGTAATTTCGAATGTTTCCAGCTAAAATACCATCACCTTGTGGTGTAAGCCATTTTCCTTGGTTAAACAAAGCGATATTGGCAACCAATCCGCTTAAAAGCACATTATTTTTGCATATCAGGGGGCTTTTTCCATCTTGTAAGGTCCAGTGTTGTTTGGCGCGAAGCATGAGCGCGTAATCGGCTGTGAACTTGGCAGGTTTGGGAAGCAAGGCAAAGGGATATTCAACGCTTTGTAAGTGTATGGTTTGTTGCTGGGTTAAAAAGGGAAGCGTTTGAATGAAAATTTGGGGTGTAGCCTGTTGCATAAGCCCCCAAGCAGCTTCACCACCAGTTAGTGTCAGCCGAACCAGACAATCCGAACCTTCTTTTTTTGCCGCGTGTAAACAGTTTTGTTTGATGTTTTCTTGATGTTTATCAGCCAAACAAAGCCCGAAACTTGCAAACCCATGCTGCAAACGTTGCCAATGCTTATCCCATAAAAAAATAGCACCATCAATGACTCGAAAAGTTTCAAAGCAGCTTTCTGCATAACTTAAACCACGGTTGAGATGTTGGACGATTTGAATATCTAGCGCATCATTCATAGGCAAAGCTTACACAGAATCTACCCATCACGCACCAGCAACGATACACTTGCCCCATGAAAATCAAATTGATGCAGATTATACCCCGTGTGGGCGACATTTTAGGCAATACGAGAAAGGTGTATCATGCCATGCAAGATGCCAGTGGCACACCGACTGACTTACTGGTGTTTCCAGAGCTTGTGATTACAGGTTACCCACCCGAAGACTTATTGTTGCGCGCATCTTTTTTGGCTGAGGTGGATGAGGCGATTGGTGCGATAGTGCAGAGCAGCGGTGAAGCTGTGGTGGTTTTTGGTGCGCCTAGAGCTGAAGAAGATAAGTTGTATAACAGTGTTTTTATGGCGCAACACGGCAGACTGATTGGCATTTATGATAAACAAAAACTGCCGAATTATGGTGTCTTTGATGAGCAGCGTTATTTTACGGAAGGTGCAGGGCATGCTGTGTTTAACCTTAAAGGTGTTAAGGTTGGTGTGGGTGTGTGTGAAGACTTATGGGATGATGATTTGGCAGCTTCGCAGCAAGATTTGGGTTGTGATGTTTGGCTTAATCTCAATGCATCACCCTTTCATATCAATAAACAATATGAACGTGAGGCGTTAACAGCCAAACGTGCCAAACAATTCGGATGTCCTGTGGTGTATGTGAACCCAGTGGGTGGACAAGATGAAGTGGTATTTGATGGGGGGTCACATGTGGTGAATCAAGATGGGCAGGTGATGCTTCGTTTGCCTATGTTTGTTGAAGCTACGGCTGAAATAGATACTGAGCCTTTAACACCAGCGATGCTAGCTGTGATTGAAGAGCCAACGGCGCAAATTTACCAAGCTTTGGTTTTGGGCACCAAAGATTATGTGTTGCGTAATGGTAGTACACAAGTGGTGCTTGGTTTGTCGGGTGGCATTGATTCGGCACTTACGGCCGCGATTGCTGTGGATGCCTTGGGTAAAGAGAATGTGTTGGGTGTATTGTTGCCCTCATCATTTTCCAGTGACCATTCCATCAAGGATGCACTGGATTTGGTTGAAAACCTTGGCATTGAAAGCATTACCTTACCGATTGCTGAAAGCGTAGCTGCTATTGAACATACTTTGGCAGAAACCTTTGAAGCTTGGGGAAAAACAGATAGAGATGTAACCGAGGAAAATATTCAAGCGCGCGCTCGTGGTGTGTTGTTGATGGCAATTTCCAATAAAACAGGGCGTATGTTGTTGACAACGGGAAACAAATCGGAAATGGCAGTGGGTTATGCCACCTTATACGGGGATATGGCAGGTGGTTTTGCCGTGCTTAAAGATGTGTATAAAATGGAAGTGTTTGCGCTGTGCAGGTATTTGAATAAAGATAAAGAAGTGATTCCACAACATACCATTGATAAACCGCCATCGGCTGAACTACGTCCTGAGCAAAAAGATTCAGACTCATTGCCTGATTATGCGATTTTGGATGCGATTTTAAAGGCGAGCATTGAAGAACGTTTGAGCGTGAAGGAAATTGCCCAGTTTGGTTATGACCAAAAAGAAGTGCAGCGTATTGTACGCATGGTGCAGTTGGCTGAATATAAACGTCGTCAATCACCACCGGGCATTAAAATTACGGAAAAAGCATTTGGTCGGGATAGGCGTTACCCCATTACCCATGCTTTTACAGCACTCTGATACGCTTAAATTGATTGTTGGCTTACTTTTTGCTGTAATAGTGCTATGATGGATGGAATACAGCAATCAATATCAGAACAGCAGCGCGCTTTGGTGCAGGATATGTTTGTGCATGGGGTGACGCAAGCTGAGTCGGTATTTGAGGCGATGGTCGCCCAACCTATGCAAGTTGCGGTGGATGCTGTGCAGGTGATTGATGTGCCGCGTTTGCAGCAGCAAGTGGCTGAGAACTATGATGTTCATTTATCATGGGTCTTTATGCGGTTTACGGGGTTGGTGTCTGGTTCGGTTGCAATATTGTTTCCTTCAGATTCGATAACTGTACTTATCAATACACTCACGCAAAGCACAATGCGCAGCTATGAAATGGATATTTTTCGTATGGGTGCGATAACCGAAGTTGGTAATATTCTGATGAATGGCGTGATAGGTAAGCTTTGTGATACGAAACAAGGTGAAGTGTCTTTTGATTTTCCCGATTATGAGGAGTTGTCAGCTGATGATTGTTTATCTGTTGGGCAGCAAGGTAGTGTGGTTATGACTGCTAATGTACATTTTTGTGTTTCTGGGTTGTATTTATCTAGTTTATTGATGCTTCAAATCGAACAAGAAAGTTTAACTTCTTTTTTTAGTGCGCTAGAAGCAGGTGGAGTGGAGTAGCATGAAAAGTCTCATGTGCTTTGATGTGTTGCAGACTTTACCTGATGGCGTATGTATTGTTGATAAAGATTATAAAATTGTCTTTTGGAATAAAAGGTTGGTACAATGGTCACAACAGGCGGAAAGTGTGTTTGTTGGTCAAAAGTTAACCGATTTGTACCCTCGCCTGGCTGGTCTTGCTTATAAAACACGTATAGACCAAGTTTTACACAACGGGTCGCCTGCATTTTTTTCTATGTTGTTGCACCATCATCTTTTTGATTTCCAGAAACCTGATGGGAGCTTGCAAGCACAGCGGGTTACAGTCACTTCATTACGCAATGATAATGAAACACTGGCTTTATTTACAGTTGTAGATATGACGCGGTCGGTGTTACGTGAAGAGAAGCACAAAAAAGTTTTGGCTTCTTATGAGCATGAAATTGAACAACGAAAACAGCTGGAACAACAAAATAATATACTTGTGCGCGCTGTGGATAAAGCCGCTGAAGCTTTTGTAATTATGCGTATTCATGGTGACATTGAATATGTGAATAAAGCATTCCTTGCACAAACGGGTTGTTTAAGTTCTGAGCATGTGCTTGGCGAATCGTATTGGGACACATATATTATGCCTTTAGAAGACAACCTTAACCTTACTGTAAAGCAGGTTGTATCAGGTGCTGAAACATGGCAAGGCAGGCTTGAAATCAAGCGTAAGGATGATTCTTGTTTCATGGCATCGGTGAGCATTGCCCCGATTGTTAACCCACAAGGCAAAGTGACCCATGCTGTGGTGGTGCAAGAAGACATTAGTGAGCAGCTTAAGTTTGAAATGCAATATAGGCAAAGTGAGAAACAAGAAGCCTTGGCAACTTTAATTGGTGGCATTGCGCATGATTTTAATAACTTATTATCGGGTATGTTAGGGCATTTGTATTTGGCGAATCGGGAAGTAAAGGATATGCCTAAAACCTCTGTAAGGTTAGGTAAAATACAAGGTGTTGCCAATGATATTGCTGGTATTGTTCAGCAGTTGATGACCTTTGCGCGCAAAGGTGAGGTGAAAAAAAGAAGGTTTCCTTTAGGGTCTTTTATCAAAGAATTTATTCGCTTAGCAGAGCATACCGTGCCTGATAATATCAAGCTTAGCATTGATTTTCAGCGCGCTGATTTTTCGTGTCAGGGTGATGTAGAAAGTTTGCAAGAAGCGCTGTTAAATATTATACAAAATGCCGTGGATGCAGCAGTAGATACGAGAGAACCTACAATTATTCTGGGTTTGCAAAGCTGGGATGCGGATAACGATTCACTTTGGGTTAAAAAACATGCAGCACTTGCAGAGGGTAGGTTTGCCCATATTACCATTGCTGACAATGGTTCAGGCATCAAAGACGAAGATATTCATAAGGTTTTTGACCCATTTTTTACGACAAAAACATTGGGTAGCGGTTTGGGTTTGGCTGTTGCCATTGGTAATATCAAAAATAATCATGGCATGATTGATATTGAATCCAAACCTGACGGTACAGTGGTGCATATTTGGTTACCCTTATTGGAAGATAAAAAGAGTGAAGAGATTCATTCGATACTACCTCGTGAAACAATGAACCAGACGATATTGCTGGTGGATGATGATGGTTTGGTGCGGGATACATGTGCCGAACTTCTTGATGTATTGGGGTATCAAATATTGCAGGCAGAAGATGGGCAATGTGCTGTTGATATGATGCGTGAACATGGTGATCAGGTGGATTTGATAGTTATGGATATGGTGATGCCACGTTTGGTAGGCACGGCTGCAGCAAGCCAAATTCGCCAACTTTATCCTGATGTTCCTATTATTTTTGCCACTGCTTATGATCAGTCGATATCGATTAAAGCCACCAAGGATTTTGCGCACAGTATGCTGATGTCCAAACCCTTTCACCCCGATACTTTACAAGAAAATATCGAGGCTTTTTTATATTAAGGAGATGCTGATTTATTGGTATCCTGCCAAAAATCAGGGCGAGAAAGGAAAAGCGTGGTTTTCTTTTCTCTTACAAATCAAACGATTAGGCTATTGATTTGGCAGCCCGTCCATGGGCTGCACGGAAGTACTGAATAAATCAGCGCTTCCTTAAGGGTGTGCTCCTCGTAAGAAGAGCACAGGTTTGTTTTATGAAACGCCAATACCTTCACGCCATGCAAGAATAAGACGAAACTCTTCATTGGTGAGTTCAACATCTAAATCACCTTTGATTTCAGAGAGTGAAGCATAAGGGTCAGCATCTTTAAGTTCATCCATGGCCTGCTTGAAGCGTTCTTCGCCAATAATATCTTTTACTTCGACATAATGGGCAGCGCGCACCAAAGCAATAAAGTGGTTCAAAATTGTTTTTTGACTTACTCCTTGCTCAGCTGCAATTTCATCCAGTGATTTTCCAGACTTGTATAGGTTCCAAGTATAGACTTGACCATCAGTTGCTGATGGTCCTTTGGCAAGCAATACAGGTTTGCTATCTGCCATCGACTTTTTAGATGATTTTTTACCTACATGCGAGCGAATCACTTCTAAGAAAGCATCACCATATGTGTCGATTTTATGTTTACCCATACCACTGACTAGCGTAAATGGATTGTCATTGTCATTGATATTTCCCAACTGACTTAGTTCAGTCAGTGTCACATCACTAAACAAAGTATGCGGTGCTACATTTTCTTTTTCAGCAAGTTCGGCTCTTAGTTCAACAAGTTTTTTGAATAAGTTGTTGTCTTTGGCAACAGTGAAACGTTTAAGCTTGCGTTTAATGCCTGGTTGGTATTTGGCAAGTATCACAGCTTGTTTTTTCTCCAGCAATGAAGCAGCCATTTCAGTGGGCACCAATGCGGCACGGCGTGAAATATCTTGGTTGTAATAACCGCGATGCACAAGTTGGCGTACAATCGATGTCCATTCATCTGCATTGATATCTTTACCGGCTCCATGACAAGGCAGTTCATCATGTTTTTTGTCTACAATACGTTTGCTCTTAGAGCCACGAAGCACATCAACAATATAACCTACGGCATAATCACCATTAAGTTCTTCAATAGCTTTGGCGACCATATATGCAAGTTCTCTAGCGTCGTATGTTTCAGGTGGGTCCAAACAAACATCGCAGTTGCCACAGTCATGTTCTAAGTATTCATTAAAATAACCCAGTAAAACTTTACGGCGACAGGTGAGTGATTCTGCTAATGAAATCATGCTGTTGAGTTTGTGTACTTCTACACGTCGCTGATCGGGGTTTTCAACGTTTTCAATCAAACGACGAACCAAGTTTACATCACCAGAGCCGTATAAAAGCATGGCTTCAGATTCCAAACCATCACGCCCAGCACGACCTGTTTCTTGGTAGTAGGATTCCATGGATTTGGGTAAATCATGATGAATCACAAACCTAACATTGGGTTTATCGACGCCCATACCAAAGGCAATGGTTGCCACAATCACTTTAACGCGATCACGCAAGAAATCATCTTGTACTTTTTCACGCACGCGACCAGGCATACCTGCATGGTATGCTGAAGCACGGATACCATGGCGTTGCAAGTTTACCGCCATTTCTTCCACGCGTTTGCGCGATAAACAGTAAATAATACCAGAGCAATCTTTCCAATCATCCAAGAATTGAAGGACTTGGGTTAAGGGTTGACGCTTTTCGGCGATTAAATAACGGATATTTGGGCGATCAAAGCTGGATACATACCGTTTAGAGCGACGCATGCCCAAACGTTTTACAATATCATCGCGGGTATGAATATCTGCTGTTGCGGTGAGTGCAATCATAGGCACATTTGGGAAGTTTTCACGTAACTCACCCAAACGCACATATTCGGGACGGAAATCATGTCCCCATTGGGATACACAGTGTGCCTCATCGACAGCAAAGAGCGCAACCTTTACTTTCTCCAAGCGAGAAAGGAATGCCTTGGTTAATAGCCGCTCAGGTGCGACGTATAATAAGTCGAGTTGACCGTTTTCAAATTTTTCCATCACTTCTTTGGCTTCGGCAGCCTTTAAAGAGGAGTTGTAATATGCTGCTGACACACCACATCGATTGAGAGCATCCACCTGATCTTTCATCAATGAAATCAGTGGGGAGATGACAATGCCTGTACCTTCGCGCATGATGGATGGAATTTGGTAGCATAAAGATTTACCTCCACCTGTTGGCATCAATACGAAGGCATCCTTGCCATCGAGCACTGAGCATATTACTTCTTCTTGTGGGGGGCGGAATTCATCATATCCGAATACTTCTTTTAATACATTTTTTGCTTGTTGTTTAACTTTTTTCGTTGCCATTTAGTCATTTCAACACGAAGGGAGAATGCATGCAAGTTAAAATTTATTCATATACTAAATACTTTTACATATGACACAGTTTCGCCCAGCTTTCTTTGCTTCATATAATGCTTCATCTGCGACATGGACAAAATCACGGGCATGGTGTTTGATCATGGGTGATGTTGTGACAACGCCAAGACTGATGGTAATAATGTCGCTGGTTGGAGATTGCTGGTGTTCAAGTTGAAGTGAGAGAACTTTTTTACGCAAACGGTCTGCAATTAGCATGGCACCTTGCCCATGGGTATTGGGCAATAAAGCAACAAACTCTTCCCCACCATAACGAGCAAGTAAGTCTGTGGGGCGTTGCAAGGTGTTTTTGAGGGCTTGGGCGACTTCTTTAAGGCAGTCGTCACCAGCTAGGTGACCATAAAAATCATTGTATAGTTTAAAGTGGTCAATATCGATGAAAATTAAGGATAGTGATGTGGTTTCACGCATAGCGCGTTGCCACTCCACTTCAAAATATTGGTCAAAAGAGCGGCGGTTGGGTATTTCAGTTAAACTATCTTCAAGTGATGAACGCTCCAATTTTTCAATCACTTGTTTCAATTTCTTTTTGTTCTCCAGCAGTGTTTGGTACATGGCTTGGCGTTCTAAATGGTCAATATATGAACGTGTGTGGTAGCGCAAACGTAAAATTAATTCCATTTTATCAGGCATTTTCAGCAAATAATCATTGGCACCAAGTTCAAAAGCCTTTTTATGAGACTCAATACTGGCATCCATAGTAAGAATAAGCACGGGAATATCTTGGGTGGCTTCATGGGTTTGCAGTTGTTGAAGTATGGCAAAACCATCCATAATGGGCATGTGTAAATCCAAAAGAATAACAGTAGGACCAATATTTAATATTTGTTCAATGGCAAGCTTAGGGTCATTGCATTCATGGTAATGAATATGTGGGGTGTGTTTTAACATCTTTTTAACAGACTTGGTCACACTTCGTTGGTCATCAAGATAAAAGACAGTGACGGGGTACTGTCCCCAATCTTGTTTACTACTGACCATAAGTGCTCCTTATTGTACTGTTATACCATGATAGCTATGCAATGATGATGCCAAAGCATAAGAGAATTATATTCTACCGTTATTGGTGATGCCGAAAGGGATATGTACCATAGGAATATTACCAAGTTTTGATTGTAAATGATTCTTTTGGTCATCAAAAAACATGTGTGGTTTTAAGGTGTTGAGGATATGTTCTTTTTTCATGCCACCCAAGAAAAAAGTTTCATTGGCACTTACTCCCCAATTTTCTAAGGTGGTAATCACACGCTCATGGGTAGGGGCGCTACGGGCGGTGATAATGCTGGTGCGAATGATACGTTGATATGATGAATCTTTGGTTTCTTCATCAGCTTCTAAGGCTTGTAGATCCGATAGTTTTTTGAACAAGTCCGCAAGTGGACCTGGATTGTGTGGTTTGAGCTTGTTGTTAATTTCATGTTGAACAAACTCATCAAGCTTACCATCTTGAAACACAGATTCGGCTTCATCATCGGCAATTACACCATCAAAATCAAAGGCAATGCGTAGTTCATGGTCATTATTATCATCATTGACTTTAGAGGGTAATACCATGCCTGCTGGATAACCTGAATCAATGGCTTTGAGCACATCACCTTCATTGGCAGAAAGGAATAGAGAGGCATTAAACGCGGGGATATAGGCATAGGGTGATTTGCCTTCCATAAACGCGGCGCGGGAGATGTTTAAGTCATAATGTTGGATAGATCGGAACACGCGTTTGCCAGTCACTGCTGAATTGCGCGATAATAACACCACTTCTACAGGTTGCTGCTCAGCAAAACGGTCATTGATACTTAGAAAACGGCGAACAAAAGGGAAAGCAACACCTTTGCCCAACACATCATCCAAATGCTCCTCTTGATAAGCCTTGTAAGCTTTTGCACCTTGTTCTCTAAAGACTTTATCCGATTCACTTAAATCAAACAATGCACTGGATGACACCGCAATCACTAATTTTTTATCAATGGGATAAGCCATGTTTCCTCCAAGGTTTTTGATGTATCTTTAAATTGAAACCTATCGTTTTTAAACACTTATGCCAGTTTATATGCTGAAATCACAAGGCATGTAGCTGATAAGATAGCTAAGCTCTCAATATATCTTCAATATGTTTGATGATTTCTTTTTTTGTTGATGTTTTTCGGTAAACCATGGCAATGGTTCGGTAGGGTTGGGGTTTGATAAAAGGGATATAATGGATGTCCGTTTCCACATGATTAATGGCGATTTCAGGTATCATGGTGATGCCTGTGCCAGCTTTGACCATTTGCCTAAGTGTTTCAAGGCTTGTAGCGCGAAAGTCTTGCTCTTCACCAATATTATGTTGGTGACAAACTTCCAAAGCGTGGTCGCGTAAACAATGACCTTCTTCAAGCAGCAATAATCTGTATTGGGCAAGTGTATCGATGTTAATCCTAGCAGTGTTTGCCAAAGGGTGGGTGGGGCTAGTGGCTAGGAAGAAATTATCATCAAACAAGGCATTGATTTCCAGCGACTCACCAAGCACGGGCAGAGCGAGTAGGGCTGCATCAATTTCACCTTTGTGCAGACGGTCGAGCAACTCAGCCGTTTTTTCTTCAATAAGAATCAGGTGAAGGTCAGGCATGAGCGCTTTGATTTTTGGCACCATGCCGGGGAATATATAAGTGGCAAGGGTTGGGAATGCGCCAAGCCTAAATTTGCCTGAAAATGGATTGTGCGCGTGTTCTGCAATTTCTTCGATTCGCGCCACTTCTTGTAGGATTTTTTCAGCTGATTGGATGATGTCTTTACCTTCTTCGGTAATCATCACTTGTTTGTTATCGCGCTCAAAGATTTTTACATCCAAGTATTTTTCCATCTTTTTGATTTGTGCGCTCAGTGTGGGCTGGCTAACATGACAATGTTCTGCAGCTTTGGTGAAATTGCGCAATTCAGCGACGGCAACCAAGTATGACATTTCACGTAAGTTCATGATTACTCCTTATATTGCCTCTTTCATCATAGTTAAAAGCTATTGTTATCATACAAAACATCGCTTGTACATAGGTTTTAGCTATTGATACCATTTCAAATGTGAAAATACACGCGGTTTTCACATGAAGTTTGAAATCAAGGAGGGTAAAACCCATGAAAACAAGAAATCTATTAATGAGTATAGCGGTGGCAAGCTTGTTAGCCGTACCGCTATCAACGACGACTTTTGCCGACCCCAACGTGCATAAAGGGGAAGCAAAAACCAATCAATTTTGGTGGCCTGAACAACTTAACCTCAGCCCACTTCGTGCTCACGATGCTTCATCCAATCCTTTGGGTGAAAGTTTTAACTATGCCAAGGCGTTTGCGCAGTTAGACTTGCAAGCGGTGAAGAAGGATATTGATGCCTTGTTAACCACATCGCAAGATTGGTGGCCTGCCGATTATGGCAATTATGGGCCATTCTTTATTCGTATGGCTTGGCATAGTGCAGGCACATACCGTGTGCATGATGGCCGTGGTGGTGCGGCAGGTGGGCAACAACGCTTTGAGCCATTAAACAGTTGGCCTGATAATGGCAATCTTGATAAAGCCAGACGTTTATTGTGGCCTGTAAAACAGAAATATGGCGAACATATTTCTTGGGCTGATTTGATGATTCTTGCAGGCAATGTAGCCATGGAAAACATGGGTTTTAAAACCTTAGGTTTTGCTGGTGGTCGAGAGGATGATTGGGAGCCTGATTTAATTTATTGGGGTTCAGAAACAAAATTCATGGACCATAAACGTCGCAATAAAGATGGTGAGTTAGAAAAACCACTTGCGGCTGTGCAAATGGGTTTGATTTATGTAAATCCTGAAGGCCCGAATGGTATTCCAGACCCATTGGCTGCGGCGCAATCGATTCGTGAATCTTTTGGTCGCATGGCGATGAATGATGAAGAAGTGGTTGCGTTGATTGCAGGTGGTCACACCTTTGGTAAAGCGCATGGTGCACATAAACCCTCCAAATGTGTGGGTGCAGAGCCAGCAGCGGCACCCATCGAAGATCAGGGTTTTGGCTGGAAGAACAAGTGTGGCAAAGGTAATGCTGAGGACACAGTAACCAGTGGTTTAGAAGGTGCGTGGACATCATCACCTACCGAATGGACAACTTTGTATTTGGAAAACTTGTTCCACTTTGAGTGGAAAAAAACCAGAAGTCCAGCGGGTGCAATTCAATGGGTTCCAACCGATGAATCTGCAAAAATTGTGCCTGATGCGCATGTGGATGGTAAGTTTCATACGCCTATCATGTTTACCACAGACTTGGCATTGAAGTTTGACCCCAGTTACAAAGTGATTGCCAAACGTTTTCAAGAGCATCCCGAAGCGTTTGAACATGCCTTTGCGAGTGCTTGGTTTAAACTAACCCACAGAGATATGGGACCGCGTACACGTTATGTTGGGGCTGATGTGCCAAGTGAAGTCATGGTTTGGCAAGATCCGATTCCCAGTGTTGATTATAAGTTGATTGATGCAGGAGATATTAAATCGCTTAAACAAGACATCCTTCACTCGGGGTTAACTGTGCCAGAGCTTGTGCGTACTGCTTGGGCATCGGCAGCCAGTTTCCGTAGCAGTGATATGCGTGGTGGTGCCAATGGTGCTCGCCTTAGCTTAGCACCACAGAAGGATTGGGCGGTGAATAACCCTCAAGAATTGGCGAAAGTGCTTAACGTGTTGAAAGGTATTCAGCAAGACTTTAACCATGCTTTCTTTAGTCGGACTAAAGTATCCTTGGCAGATTTGATTGTGCTTGGCGGTGCAGCAGCGATTGAAAAAGCGGCTAAAGATGCAGGGTTTACTGTGAAAGTACCATTTGCACCAGGCCGTGCTGATGCAACACAAGCGCAAACGGATGTGAAATCATTTGCCGTGTTAGAGCTGACTGCCGATGGTTTCCGCAATTATTATGATGCGTCTAGCTATCGTGGTCCTGTGGAAATGTTGGTGGATAAAGCAAGCTTGTTGAATCTCACTGTGCCTGAAATGACGGTGTTGGTCGGGGGTATGCGTGTGCTTGATACCAATGTCGATGGATCAAAACATGGTGTATTCACGGCTAAACCCGCCACATTAAGCAATGATTTCTTCGTCAACTTGCTTGATATGGCAACAGCTTGGAAAAAATCCGATAAAGCTGAGGGTATGTATGAAGGGTTTGATAGAAAAACAGGTCAACACAAGTGGAGTGCCACATCCGTTGACTTGATTTTCGGTTCAAACTCAGAGCTAAGAGCTGTTGCTGAAGTGTATGCATTTGATGATTCCAAAGAAAAATTTGTACATGACTTCATCCAAGCATGGACAAAAGTGATGAATCTTGATCGCTTTTAATGAATCAGTAATCGTTTAACATTGATTCAAATGAAGGATAAATGCCTGCTTTTTTAAAGCGGGCATTTATCTGATATAGTGGGTTATGTGTAGCGTATTTATTTTAAGACATCAGATAATTTTTTATACAATGCATCAGGTGTATAAGGTTTTTGTAAGAAGCCAGCCAAACCTTTACCAGCAAAACGGTTGGTTGCATCCTGTTCATTATAACCTGATGATAGAATGACCGTGACATCAGGTTGTATGATTTTTAATTCACGAAAAACAGTGCTGCCGTCCATGTCTGGCATGGTCATGTCGAGTAAGATGGCAATAATGTCTTTTTGTTGCGCTTTGAAGATGGCGATGCCTTCTACACCTCCTGATGCAGTAAGCACTGTATATCCTGCTTCTTCAAGCATAATACTGGCAATTTCGCGTACACTTTCTTCATCATCGATAACAAGCACGATGCCATGTTGATGTTGAATAATGGGTTTAATGTCTGCTGCATTTGTGGGTTTATCGGATGTTGCACATGGGAAAAGGAGTTTAAAGCTTGAGCCTTTTCCTTCTTCAGAATACACTTTGATTGCACCTTTATGACCGCGGATAATACCAAGAATCGCACTCATGCCCAAACCACGCCCTGTAAATTTGGTGGTGAAAAATGGGTCAAAAAGCCGTTTTTGGGTTTCTTTGCTCATCCCACAGCCAGTATCGGATACTTCAAGGGTTACATAACGCCCGGCTTGAATATCGTCATGGATGTAGGTGGTTTTGATATAATCATCGCTAACATGAACGACACTAGTGTGTACGGTGATGGTACCGCTATTTTTACCAATGGCTTCTGATGCATTGATGACAAGATTCATTATGATTTGTTGAATTTGGGATACATCAGCTTCGATATAGGGCAGTTGCTGGGTGAGGTCTAAGCGCATCACAATATTTTTTTGTATCGAAACCTCTAATAAGGCAAGCATTTCTTCGACCATTTCGGTGAGGCTGATATGTTTAATAATAAACTTGCCTTTACCTGAATAAGCCAACATTTGTTTGCACAATTCAGCGGCACGTTCACTGGATTTCTCGATATTATCCAACATGGGTGAGATAGGGGATAAGGCATCTGTTCGTGCTTTGGCAATGGCTGCATTGCCCAAAATTGCGGTCAGTATATTGTTGAAATCATGGGCAATACCACCTGCGAGCACGCCTAGCGATTCCAAACGTTGGGTATGTTCGAGTTGTTCGCGTTCATATTTAGCTTGGGTAATGTCACGCACGGTGACAAGAAATAACTTCTGGGTGAACACATACATGTCCGCACAACTTATTTCTAAGGGAAATATTTCTCCTGATTTTCGTTTGCCTTCTGATTCGCTGTTTTGTTGTAATACTTGGAAATCTAGTGTTTCTGCTGTGATTAGCTGTTGGATGGGTTGACCCAACAAGGTCTCTTCTTCGTATGCAAAAATCGTGCATGCTGCTGGATTGAGGCTTAGAATAACACCTGTTTCACTGATGGTGATAATGCCATCGGCTGCATTCTCAATCACAGCTTGCATACGGGCTGTTTGTTCTGAGACTTGATAATCAAGTGCTGTATTTTGGTTGGCTAAGGAGACCACATGATCTTTTAACTTGCGTTGTGACGCTTGTACTTTGTGAATCATGCTTATAAAAGCTTGGCTGAGCGCATTGACTTCTGCTGTGATGGTGCGAGGAGCATGGAAAGTATCTTGTGTCAAATGAAGGTCTGGGTTATGGGCAATTTCTGTTGTGATTTTTGTCAGTTGATGCAGGGGCATGGTTAATCGGCGGGTAAAAATATAAATAAGTAAGGAAGCGAATAATAAACTAACCCCAACCCACATGATATAATTGCGTTGTACTTGATGTAAAAATGCAAAGGCTTCTTGGGTGTCAACTTTAACCACCATCCCCCATTGCAAAGCAGGAATATATTCCCATACGGCGATAACTTCTTGACCACGCCAGTCGTAAAATATACCTGAGCCATTGTGTCCAGAAGAAGCTTGTTCAATGGGTAGAGGCTGCTCTGAATGTAAGGGGACAGTGCGTTTAAAAGCAGCATTGGCATCATGACGAAGTGGTGCAGTAATCAAAATTTGTTGGTTGCTGCGTTGCCCTGTTACGATTTCCCCTGTTTGACCGATGCCGACAAGGTCATCGAGTTCATCATAGAAAGCAAGGGTGTCAAATTGCAATGCAATGACACCAAGCATGACACCATCATTGATAATCGGCGTGGCAACAAAAGCACCTGGTGCATCTGATGGTGGGTAGTAAGCGAATGTTGAGTTGCTGGTTTGCAAAAAGTCTTTAGCCTGTTTGAAAACAAACCCTAAACCTGTGTTTTTGTATGGTCCATGGATAAGGTTGGTCGCAAAGTCTTTTTCGTGCTTTATCGTATAAACAATATTGCCTTGCAAATCGATGATAAACAGGTCGTAATAACCCCAGCTTGATAAAAAATGCTCAAAGGATTTTCCATAGTGCGTGTTGACGAACTTGTAAACTTTAGGGTTTTGGGTTTGGTGATGAAATGCATGGATGATTGCTTTTGTGGCGATTTGTGTTGTCTGCATGTTACTTAATACTTCAATCTGTATCAAATGCTGATCAATATAGGTATTGAGTGTATTTATTTTATTGTCAGCAAGGCTTTGTAACGCGGCTATTTTTTCTTCGACTGCTATTTTTTTTAGGCTGCTAAGTGTATGCCAACCTGAGGTAAGCGAAAGTATGATGATGATACTGAGTATAAGTAGCATAAGCACACTAAAAATGCTGGGCTTTGTGGTGATAAGGGGAATTTTGCCTAAAAGCTTACTCATGGTTGCCCCTGTTTTGCAGGCTTCGCATGTGTGGTTTGGCTTGCCCAGTGTTTATGCCATCCGAGGTAGAGTTGTTTGAGATACTGGTCTGCTTCCTGTACGGAAACCAATGCTGGGTAAGGCATAGGGCGGATAGGTTGAGTTGAAGACCAAAGTATCTTAAACTGACCATTTTCTTGGATTTGACCTATGCGTGCAGTTTTCCATGTATGCTGGGTGCGATTATCAATAGAAACAATGCCTTCAGGTCCAGTGAAACTTTGGTGGCGTACGGTTTGACGTACGGTTGCCGTATCATCGGTTTGTGCTGAAAGCACTGCCTGTGACCATAGGTGAACCCCATTCCAAGCAGCTTCCATAGGGTCGCTTACGGGAAGGTTTTTCCCATAATGGGACTGGTAAGCTTGGACAAATTTATGATTTTCAGGGGTGTTGATGCTTTGAAAATAATTCCAAGCGGCGTAATGCCCTTGAATATTGGTGCTTTTATGTATCTTGGATAGCTCAGCTTCACCAATACTGAGTGACATGACAGGTATATCACTTGCGGTAATACTCGCTTTTTGCAAAGCTGAAAAGAAGGCGATATTGGAGTCACCATTGATACTATTGATCACCACATCAGGTTTTAATTGTTTGAGGTCGGCAATCACTTGTGTCATGTCTGTGGCACCCAATGGCATATAATGTTCGCCGATAATCGCACCATCTAATAGTGGTGTTTGTTTATGGATTAACCAGCTCGCAACGCGCGGGAACACATAATCAGAACCAATCAAATATATTCGTGACCCAAAGTTTCGGATAGACCACGATACGGCAGGAATAATTTGTTGGTTGGGAGCTGCCCCCATATAAATAATATTGGGCGATGTTTCTAAACCTTCATATTGTACAGGGTAAAAGAGTAGGTGATGGTATTTCTCTACAATGGGGCGCACTCTTTTTCGGCTTGCCGATGTCCAACAACCAAAAATAACGCGTACTTTTTCTTGCGTAATCAAATATTCAGCTTGTTTGGCAAAAGTATCCCAGTCTGATTTTCCATCAATAATAACAGGCTCTATTTGTCGCCCAAGCAAACCACCTTGTGCATTGATTTCCTCGATTGCTAGCAGAGTCGCTTGCATCACTGGTTTCTCACTGATGGCCATAGTGCCCGTTAAAGAATGGAGAATGCCTACTTTAATCGGCGGTGATTCTTTTTCAGGGTAAAATGCAAAAACAATGAGCGCACATGAGAACAGAATTGGAAGCAGTAAAAGAAATTTTCTCATGTTACCCTCAGTTGGTTTGTGCGCACATGAAATATTTTAGCAGAATTATTTGGGAATTGAAATGCTTTTTAAGAGCACTGCATGGTAATGGCGTTGTTTATTTGTTGTATGTTTGCATGGGAAGCGATGAATGGTGGCATGGTGTATAATAACTTACCAAAAGGACGCAGCCACACGCCCTGTTCGATGAGTTTGGCTTGAATGGATGATATATCCATGACCTCTTTCATTTCGACCACGCCAATCGCACCTATCACCCGCACATCTGCAACTTTATTCGATTGTAGGCAGGGCTTTAAACCATTTTTGAGTTGGGTTTCGATGTTTTGGATGCGTTGTTGCCAAGGCGAAACCAGTAATAAATCAATGGATGCTTTGGCAACAGCACATGCTAATGGGTTTGCCATAAAGGTGGGGCCGTGCATGAGGATATTACCTTCTTTTTGGATGCCTTGGCTGATTTTAGGGTCACAGAGTATGGCGGCGAGTGTCATGTAGCCACCTGTTAAGGCTTTGCCTAGACATAAGATGTCAGGCTGAATATTGGCGTGTTCACAGGCGAATAATTTACCTGTGCGCCCAAAACCTGTGGCTATTTCATCGACAATGAGGAGTACATTATATTCATTACACAATACGCGGATTTCTTTTAATACTTCGGCATCATAAAATAGCATACCACCAGCACCTTGCACGATGGGTTCAATAATCATGGCGGAAAGTTCATGGTGATGTTGGGCAAAAGTTGTTCGCAAACTTTCAATCTCGGGTTGCACAAAGATATGTTGGGGTAATATGTCTCTGAATAGATGATGCATACTATTATCAGGGTCGCAGACACTCATCGCGCCGAATGTGTCGCCGTGATAAGCGTGGGTGAGGCTTAAAAACTTGGTCTTTTTAGTATTTTTTTGACCTTGCCAGTATTGTAATGCCATTTTTAAGGCAGTTTCGACGGAAACTGAGCCTGAATCGGCAAAAAAGACGTGTTTTAGGTTATTCGGTGCGATTTCTAGCAATATTTTGGCTAAATCAATGGCAGGTTGATGGGTTAAGCCACCAAACATCACATGTGCCATGTTTTTGAGTTGTTTTTCAATGGCTTGGTTCAATTCTGGCACATTATAACCATGAATCGCAGACCACCATGAGCTCATGCCATCAATGACTGTTCGCCCATCGCTGAGGGTGAGGTTTACGCCTTGTGCGGATTCAACTTGGTAAATAGGTGAAGGGTTGGGCATAGCGGCATAGGGATGCCAAATATGCTCGCGTTCCCATGCTGAGTTAGACATGATTCAAACTTAGCCGTCATTCCCGCGAAGGCGGGAATCTACTTCATGGATTCCCGCCTTCGCGGGAATGACGGAATTGTTTATGTTGAACATTATAAAAATAGCTTTAAGGCTTCATTATTGCTTTCATCAACATAGGTGTAACCCACATCTTCGAGGAAAGCTTGGAAAGTATTTAAGTCCTTATCAGGTACTTCAAAACCAACCAAAACGCGACCAAATGCAGCACCATGATTGCGATAATGGAATAGGGATATATTCCAGCGACCTGCAAGTTTGGTTAAGAAATCGAGCAATGCACGCGGGCGTTCTGGAAATTCGAAGCGATATAGGTGTTCATCATGCACATCCACAGACTTACCGCCCACCAAATGCCTTAAATGCAATTTTGCAGCTTCATTGTCCATCAAACTGGTGATTTGATAGCCATGCTCACGCAATTCAGTGGTGATTTTTTCAGCTTGTGAACCATGTTTGATGGCAACGCCTACATATACATAAGCTTCATGGCGGCTGGACATACGATAATTGAATTCAGTGACATTGTATGCGCCCAGTTGATTGCAAAATTCAAGGAATGAACCTGCTCTTTCAGGAATTTGTACAGTGAACAACGCTTCACGACGTTCTCCCAATTCTGCGCGCTCTGAAACATGGCGTAGACGGTCAAAATTCATGTTTGCACCGCTATTGATAGCAACCAATGTTTGTTTATTGACAGCTTCACGTTTGACATATTTTTTCAAGGCTGCCAAAGCCAATGCGCCCGCAGGCTCAACAATAGCGCGAATTTCATCGTAAATATCCTTGATGGCGGCACATGTTTCATCAGTGTCGACCAAGATGACTTCATCCAAATATTGTTTGCATAGGTCAAATGTGATGTCACCGACTTGTTTGACCGCTACACCATCTGCAAAAATACCCACTTGGTCTAAAGTGACCAGTTTATCTGCTTTTATAGACTCAAACATGGCTGCGGAGTCCACGGGCTCAACACCAATCAACTTGGTTTGTGGGGATTTGGCTTTGAAATATGCGGCAATACCCGCAGCTAAACCACCACCACCGATAGGAATAAACACGGCATCAATCGGTCGCTTGCTTTGTTTGATTAATTCTTTGGCGACAGTGCCTTGCCCTGCAATCACCAGTTCATTGTCGTAAGGGTGGATAAAGGTGTATCCATTTTCATCGCACAAGACTTTGGCATGTGCTGAAGCATCGGAATAGGAATCACCAATCAACACCACATTACCGCCCATGGCTTCTACGGCAGACACTTTGATATCGGGCGTGGTTTCAGGCATCACAATCGTGGCTGCAATGCCAAGCTTGGCGGCACTCATGGCAACACCTTGGGCATGATTGCCTGCAGATGCACAAATCACACCTTTGTCTTTGTCTTCTTGGCTAAGGTTGGCGATTTTATTGTATGCACCACGAAGCTTAAACGAGAATACAGGTTGTAAGTCTTCGCGTTTGAATACCACATCATTGTTTAAACGTTTGGATAATTTGGGTGCAGCCGTGAGCGGTGTTTTAATCGCAACATCATACACTTTGGCTTCATCAATGGCTTTTATATAATCAAAACTCATGGTTACCTACTTTTTTGGTATTGTTGTTGCAGCCAAGAAGCTGCCCAGCTGATGGTAAACAATACACATAACATTAAAATAATCGCTGCACCTGATGGCCAATCATACTGATATGACCACATCAAACCACCCAATGTGCCTACCAATGAAAAAGAGAGGCTTAGCCACCAAAGGTTAAACATCGAACGCCCCCAAAACCAAGCGCAAGCAGCGGGTAAGACCAATAATCCCGTGGTTAACACAATACCTGCAAGTTTAACGCACATCACCACGGTTAAACCAATCATGCCGTGTAAGATTAAGCGCAATCTTGATGTGGCAATGCCTGAAGCTTTGGCGGTAATCATATCAAAAGCCATACTCCACCAGCTTTTTGCCCAAAGTATGATGCTGAACACAACGAGTATGCTTCCGCCCATAATCCATTGCATATCATCAGGGGATACAGTCAAAATATTACCAAATAACAACCCAAATAAATCTACTTCATTGCGGCTGGTGCTGGAAATTAAGACCACACCCAAAGCCATACTGCCCGCAAACAACATACCCGTGCCAGCATCTTCATTGATACCTTGACGGTTGGGTAAGACTGCCAATAAAAGGGCAATAGCGATGGCAGTTGCAGCAGCAGTTGGTAAAAGTGGTAAGCTTAAAGCGACAGCCAATCCAAGCCCTGCCAGTGAAGCATGGGATACACCAACCGTGAGGAAGGATAATCTATGGGCAACAACCATGATGGACATGGATGCAGTGATAAATGCAATCAATAATGCAGGGGGCAATGCATCTTGCATGACGGGGCTGTTAAAAAACTGGTTAAGGAAATCAATCATGATGAAACTCGTGGTGATGTTGTTCTGGTGACGACTGCTTCTGCGAATGATTCTGGGGTGAGGGCACGCAACCAATACAGCTTGCATCATGGGCAACAATATTCACATGTTCACCATACATTTCACGCCATACCTCATCAGGGATGGTTTCGCCTTTTTTGGCGTGGTGATGCATTTGTTTATTTAAGCAGGCAACCGAATCCACGTAGGATGTAATGGCTGCAACATCATGTTCAACCATCAATACGGTCATATTGTTTTCATCGCATAGTTTGCGTAGCAGTTTGTAGAGTTTTTCTTGGCGCGGGCTGTCTAAAGCGGCAGAAGGTTCATCTAAAAGTAACAGTTTGGGTTGACGAACCAAGGCTCTTGCCAAACGAACACGCTGCTGTTGTCCACCTGATAAGTTTCTGAAATCAGTATGTATATGGTTATCCATTTCAACCAAGGTGAGGGCATGATGAATAGCATCTTTTTCAGCTTGTTTATCTGCGAATAAACCATGCCAAAGTGATTGGTTAAAGCTGGTCAGCCCCATAGCAACCACATCATATACACGCATGGGTATATCGGGTTGATTGGCATGTTTTTGATGCAAGTAACCAATGTTTTCTTGCAAAGATATGCGGGTTTTACTGTTTAAACAGCGTCCAAATAAGTCGATATGTCCTGCATCAGGTTTGGTTAGCCCTGCGATGATGGTTAAAAGCGTACTTTTACCTGCGCCATTGGGGCCAATAATGCCCATGAAATGACCTGCTGGTACTTCCAAGGATAGATTGTCTAAAATGGGTTTCTTGGCAGGGCCAAAGCGGACATGGGATAAACTAATGATGGGTGTGCTCACAGTTTACCTGCTAAAACATCCAAATTGTGTCGCATGAGTACATCCCATGCTTGATTGCATGTGCCCAACTCATCGAGTAGAATAATTTCCTTTTTGGGGGTATGATGTCTGCTTAACCATTCCAAACTGCGGTTGCTGTGACGGGTACTACCAATCAATATGGCTGAAGGATGTTTTTTTAATGTATAAAGCGCTTCTTCTAAATGTCTTGGGCCTTGTTCATGCCCATGTTGTTCAGATTCTAATACCGCCCAAACGGGAATGTTCTTGTTATCAAACAAACCTTGCCATGCAGGGTGCTGCATAAAAACACCATGTTTTTTTAACACTTGTAATTGTTTGTCCCAAGTTGTTTCGAGTTGCGTTATGTCTTTGAGCTTTTGTTTTAAACGCGTTTGAATTTGTTGTTGGTATTGTGGAAAGTTGTTTATCAATGCTTGGGCAAGGATAGGAAGCATGTGCTTAACTTGGGAAAACTGTAGCCAAGCATGGTTTTGTGTGGGTGATAAATCCAAGGTGTGTTCAGGCTGGGTTTGAATAGGCCAGCCTTGATCATCGTGTGATGCACGAATCAATAAATGCCCTTGGTTGATGAGATCCACTTGTTTGGGCGAGGGTTGAAAATGGTGTGGGTCAGCACCAGCAGACAGTAAACATTGGTTTTTTACTTCAGGCAGTAGCATGGTGGTTAAACCTGAAAGTGGAGGTAAGGTGACGATAATACTTTTGGGTTTTGTCGGTAAATTGGCAGCATTTGTGCTTGTGATTAGCATCATTTGTGCTATAAAAGATAGAGATAGCGTGATAAAAAGTTTCATCGTTTTTTCCTGTGGTTGTTGTAAATGTTGCATTTTGCATGCTTTTTACCTTAACTTAGGGGCGCACTCTACCTGTGAATGGGCAATGAACCAATGTTGTATGTGTTAGGGTCAAGTGGTTAAGTTTGAAAGGAGCGGGAAATAATGCTTTCACCTGAATATTTTGATTATCGTTGGAGTTGGTATCGCCCCATCTTGCAGCAAGGTGAGAGTGCTGCAAAACGTTGTCGTGTGGATGCACGACGTTTGCCGTTGTATGTACCGGGTGAAGATGCACGTGAATATGTGCCATATGTGATGCACTCGCAAATATCTTCGGTGTTTAATAATGCGGTGAAACGGTTGTATGATTATTCTGTAAAATACATGATAAATAAGCAGCGGGTGTCGGCGCACCAGCTACCTAAAATGAACCCTGTTGCCCGCGAAATGATGAAACATTTGCAATCATTGTATCCCCATTTTCCGCAAACATTGCTGCATCATTGGTGCGCAGATGAAAATGGGGGACTGGCTCTTTTTAAAGTTTGGCAAGATATGTGGACACAATCTTGGCGACAAGATCAAGAGGATACAGCACCTTGGGTGCCCGCAGTGAATGTGTTGGTATTGCGGTTGATTCGTGATGCGATTGGACGTTTACCCAATGAACACGCGGAACATAACGACCATGTCATGGTGTCGGTGTTGGGTGGTTTATATGATTGGGCACTGCGTTTATTTTTGAAAAAATTTGTGGGTGGTGCCGTGGAAATGACACGTATTGCTACCTATGAAACCATGATTATTCCCGCAACACCCATGGCGTTCTTTTATCAGCAGCCCGATGCTAATTTGTTGGCAGACTCACGAATCATGATTAAAGCTTATGGTTTAGAGCCAGACTTGTTGCCGCGTATGCGTGAGATTAGGCTTAAAGTTGGCGCAAAAAATGAAGCCGGTATTTTGCCTTTACTGGCACAAGATCGCATGGGCGAACATATGGTGAAACGCAGCTGGGCACGTTTGGCACTGTGGACATTGGCACAAAAAACCAAACAAGGTGTGTGGATGCAATGGGTCTTGGATGCTAAAAAGCTGGACTTATTGTTAGCGCGCCCTGAAAAATTACCTGATGCTGTGGTGAAACTGCTTGCATCTGCGCAGAAAGAACACCCAGTCGCAAGTTGGCTATTGGCGGTAAGAGAGGGTGGTAAAGCTGCGAAAAATGCAGCTTCACCTTGGTTACATGAAGATGTTGTATTGAATGCTTTTCGTGTGTTTGAAGAAGATGTCAAAGTAGAAGTCACCAGACGAGAACAAGAATCATTATGGATGGATAAAACTGCGGACATTACGGCGGGTAAAAAAGGTAAAGAAGCTAATGCTTTGATTGAAAAGGCTTATATGGATGGTGATATTGTTTATTTTCAGCCTGATGCTAATAAGTCTTTGCATGGCGGTACATCGCTGGCAAATAAACAGGGTTGTTTGCGTGTAGAGTGGTCGGATTACCTTGCAGGTATGACTATTACCGTGAAAAACCGTATGGAGTTTTTGAGCAAATATTTTATGCCCAATGTGATGGATTTGGTGAGTCAGCACGAACATGTGTATATTGATCAAATTTCAGCATCAGGATGTTTGCTTCGAGGTAGCGTGAAGGGGTTGGTTGATGTAGGAAAAGAGTTGCGTGTCCAATTGAGGTTATGGTTTGAAGAAGCTACTGAAGAAGGTGCAGCAGCCAGCATGCCCGCAGTATCTATGTGTGCGGCATTGATGGGAGATTGGGACTTTGCGACTTTTGAACATCCGAAGTTGGGAAAACATACCTTGGCATTTAGTCTGGCTGTCTCACAAGCAGATGCTGGCGTGGTACGTGATGTTGGTGTGGGTCGATTGATTTCTTACCGTGACCAAAAAATGCGTAAAAGCCCATTGGGTGGGGTGCGTGTAGATAGTTTAGAGAGTGGTACAGGTCATTCAGAATATGTTTTGTACAATAATGGTTTTGCCCTGACATCTCAGGCGTTAACAGAGCTTTGTGCATCCATGCAAAATAAAGCGGTGGTTAAAGAGTTTCGACCAACATCAAAAGCTGCACAATCTGTATTACCTGAGTTTCGCTTGCCGCCAGAAGGTTTGAAGGTGGTATGTATTCGCTCACGTCAGGATGATGAGGTGTATTTGTTTATTCGAGCTGGTCGCCCAGCATTGGCTGGTGTGGATACCGATTTGTATGAGTTGATTGATATGACAAGTGTAGTGGGTAAACGTATTTATAATGATGGTTTACCTCGTTGGAAGTAACTAAGGAAGTTCTGAATAAACCATGAAACTGTATTTTGTGTCCAGAGCATTCAAACGCTGTGTTGTGAGTTTGCGCAATAGCTTGGCTATTTCAGGTAACTCACGCCTAGATTTTGAATACGCTGAATCACAAGCTACTTCATCCATGTTTATTCAGAACTTCCCTAAAACGACAGTGTTTTATTAAGCGTGACTACAATGCCATTTGATTTACCATTATTGGGCACCATGCCTAAACAAGTTGCTGTGGCATGGTCTGGAGGTTTGGACTCTACGGCGCTTGTTTTGTTATTGCAGGATGCAGGTTTTGATGTTCAATTGTGGCATGTCGACCATGGATGGAGTAAGCAGTCTGGATTGATCGCCGAGGCGTTAGCACAGCAGGCTAAATTTTGGGGCTTAAGCTTTCATTTAAGGCATACACATAAGGCTAAAAGCAATATTGAGGCTGAAGCGCGGAAACATCGTTATCAAGCCTTTGCGGCATTGGCAAAAGAAACAGGGTGTAAACATATTGTGTTGGGGCATCATGCTGAAGACCAAGCAGAGACGGTGTGTATGCGTTTGTTACAAGGTGCTGGGGTTGCCGGTTGCCAAGGTATGAAGAATGTTAGGCAGCAACAGTGTGTAACACTTTGGCGACCACTGTTAACTGTGCGTAAAGAACGGCTTAAGCAATTCTTAATCTGCCGCCAAATAGAGTGGCACGAAGATGTAAGCAATCAAGATGTTACCATTTGGCGAAATAAAATAAGGCATAAGTTGTTTCCAGCAATGAAAGCACGCCAGATTGAACCCAGTGCGTTGTTTTTACGTTGGCAGAAACAAGCTGAACGTATACAAACAGAGATAGAAGGGCTTGCGCAAGCTGTGACTTTGCAACGATGGCAGCAAGATTCTATCGTAGTATGTGCGATGAATTGGGAAGATTGGTGTGGGCAGTTGTTACCAGTGCGTGTTTATTTGTTGCAAAAAATGGTTGGTATGTTGTTTGTTGATGGAAGTGTGTTGGGGCGAAGACATATTCATGCCATTGAGACATGGCGTGAACAGGGTGGTCATGGTTGGCTGAATCTGTCAGGATGTTGTTTGTATCGGCATGAACAAGACTTGCAACTTTGCCAAGGAAAGGTGAGTTTGCGCAAAAGATGTATGAATAGTGAAACATAAGGATAGTGATAAAATATGAATAAAAACCTACTTTTATGGATTGTAATTGGTATGACAATGATGAGCATTTTTAATATGTTCAGTGCGCCAATGGGCAAAACACAGCCGCTAAGTTATACCGCGTTTATTGAAAAAGTAGACCAAGGGCTTGTGGATGATGTTACCATCCAAGATAAAAAAGCAGTGGGTCATTACCGCGACATGTCTGGTAATGTTACACGATTCGAACTTGAGTTGCCCGATGACCCTAGCTTGGTGCAACGTTTGATTGATAATAAAGTTGAAGTGAAAGCATCGCATCGTGAAGAATCTATGTTCTTAACCATTTTGATTTCATGGTTCCCTATGTTGTTATTGATTGGTGTATGGATTTTCTTTATGCGTCAAATGCAAGGTGGTGGCAAAGGTGGAGCCATGGGTTTTGGTAAATCTAAAGCCAAGTTGCTTACCGAACATAAAGACCGTGTAACATTTGAAGATGTAGCGGGTTGTGATGAAGCCAAACAAGAAGTCACTGAAGTCATTGAGTTTTTACGCGACCCGACCAAATTCACCCGATTGGGTGGTAAAATTCCTAAAGGTATCCTGCTTGTAGGACCTCCGGGCACAGGTAAAACGTTGTTGGGTCGTGCGATTGCTGGTGAAGCTGAGGTTCCATTTTATTCTATTTCAGGCTCAGATTTTGTGGAAATGTTCGTAGGTGTAGGTGCATCACGCGTGCGTGATATGTTTGAACAAGCTAAAAAACATGCACCATGCATTATTTTTGTTGATGAGATTGATGCTATGGGTAGACACCGCGGTGCAGGCATTGGCGGTGGTAATGATGAACGCGAACAAACATTGAACCAATTGTTGGTGGAGATGGATGGCTTTGAGGCCAATGAAGGTGTGATTTTGGTGGCTGCCACCAACCGCCCAGATGTGCTTGACCCTGCATTACTTCGTCCGGGCCGTTTTGACCGTCAAGTGGTTGTTGGTAATCCTGATATGGCAGGTCGTGTACAGATTCTTAAAGTACACATGAAAAAAGTGCCTTTATCATCGGATGTGGATGTACAAGCTTTGGCACGGGGTACACCTGGGTTCTCAGGCGCGGACTTGGCAAACTTGGTGAATGAAGCTGCATTAAGTGCTGCACGATACAATCGTGATAAAGTGACCAATCAAGATTTTGAAGAGTCCAAAGATAAAGTCATGATGGGTGCTGAGCGTAAATCCATGGCAATGACCGATGAGGAAAAAGCATTAACGGCTTACCATGAAGCAGGTCATGCGCTTGTTGGTATTCACAGCCCTAAACATGATCCTTTGCATAAGGTGACGATTATTCCGCGTGGTCGTGCTTTGGGTGTGACCATGAACTTGCCAGAACGCGATCGTTTAAGTCAGTCGCGTATTGAGTTGGAGTCACGTTTGGCATCTTTGTTTGGTGGACGCATGGCTGAAGAATTGGTATTTGGTCCTGAAAACATTACCACAGGTGCAGGTCATGATATTCAGCAAGCTACAAAAATTGCTAGAGCTATGGTGACAGAGTATGGCTTTAGTGAACGTTTGGGACGTTTGCGTTTTTCTGAAAATGAAGAAGAGGTATTTTTGGGTCGTTCAGTGACACAAAATAAACATGTGTCTGATGCAACAGCGCTGATTATTGATGAAGAAATTCGAGCTTTTGTTGATATAGCCGAAGAAAAAGCGCGTAAAATTTTAACAGACCACCGTGATGAGTTGGAAATTATTGCTCAAGCATTGCTGGAGTATGAAACATTGTCGGGTAAAGAAGTGTCTGCTTTATTGCGTGGTGAAAAACTTCAACGTCCTGTGGATCAAAGTACTTTTTCCAGTAACAATGATGATACGGGCGAAGAAGATATCGCCATGGATGCTGGTGAAGAAAAACATGAACCCAAAGATGGGAAAGAGACAGGTCAAGAGAGTTAAGCTTGACGGCGCGTTGGCATCGTAAAAAAGGGCAGCCTACGTGGCTGATGGGGGTGCTCAATTGCACACCAGATTCTTTTTCTGATGGTGCAGGCCTGAGTGTATCCGAGCTTGTGTGTAAAACTGAAGTCATGCTTTCACAAGGTGCGGATATTATTGATGTTGGTGGTGAATCAACGCGCCCTAATGCTGAGCCTGTCAGCCTTGAGGAAGAACTTGCCCGTGTGATTCCTGTGATTCAGGCATTGCCTAATGATATCGTGATCTCTATTGATACCATGAAAGCTGAGGTGATGCGGCAGGCGATTGAGGCAGGTGCCAGTTTAGTGAATGATGTGAGCGCATTGACGTTTGATCGCGATAGTTTGGCTGTCGTGGCAAAGTCAGGTGTCGATGTATGTTTAATGCATATGCAAGGCACACCAGAAACCATGCAACAAGCGCCGAAGTATGTGAATGTGCTTGCTGAAGTGATACAGTTTTTTGAACGTCGTATCGATGCCTGTTTAGCGGCAGGGATTAAGAGAACATCAATTATTCTTGATCCTGGCATAGGTTTTGGTAAAAATCTTGAAGATAATTTAACTTTGATTGCCAATATAGACCAAATAAAACGAAAGTTTGCTTTGCCTGTGTTGTTGGGTGCATCTCGCAAGTCTTTCTTAGGGAAAATTACGGGTTCAGATATTCATCACCGTGAAGTGGAAACAGCTGTTGCTTCGGCAATTGGGGTGTTTAATGGTGTGGATATGGTTCGAGTCCATGATTGCACACTTCACCATCCCATGATGGTGGCAGCGAAACTAGCTGATTATAGGCAGCTTAGCGTATGTTGATTGGTAATATGCAAGTTAGCCTACTCGATTTGATTGATATAGGGCTTGTTGCGTTTGTGGTCTATTATGTGCTGCGTTTAATTCGAGGCACACATGCTGAGAAAATGCTGATTGGGCTAGCCTTGATGTTTGTGTTGTATGAAGTGGCGCGTACTTTCGGTTTACTGACGGTTGAGTGGATATTTGATCAAGTTTTCTCTGTTTTTATTGTGATTTTAGTGGTTCTTTTTCAAGCTGAGATTCGTAAAGGTTTGATGCGTGTGGCTGTGAACCCGCTTGCGGTTTCAGCCACGCCTAAGGATGAGCTTATCGCTGCAGTTGTTAAAGCAACGACTAGACTTATCAATAAGCGATGGGGAGCTTTGATTGTTTTTGAACGGGAAACAGGCTTGAAACACTTGGATGAAAGTGGTGTTTTGTTGCACTCACGCGCAGATGCTGAGTTGATATTAACACTATTCTCACCCTCCACACCATTGCATGATGGTGCTGTGGTGATTGCCTTAAATGAGGAAAATCTTCCCGAAATAAGATCCGCCCGAGTATTATTACCGCTAGCCAAGTCGAAAAGTGTTGATGGCGACTTAGGTACTCGGCATAGAGCAGCTATTGGTTTGACAGAAGAAAATGATGCTTTGGTTTTGGTTGTTTCAGAAGAACGCGGTGATGTACACTTGGTTGAAAATGGTGAGCTGGGCGAAGCTTTGGATGCCAAAACATTAAAATTAAAGCTGAAGAAAAAATTGGTTTCCATGAAAGCCAATGGGAAAAGTAAAACATGAGAATGCTTCGTGTATTGGGGTTACCATTTTGGTCAGTGTTGATTGCAGTTGTATTGTGGGTGCAGGTTCACGGTCAAGGTATGGGTTCAGTACGCATGGATGTTGCATTACAAGTACGTGATGTGCCTGCTGATATGGTGATTGTGAATGATTTACCCGATCAGGTAAGTGTGACTATTTCTGGTTTGCAGGCGCAACTAAATGCTTTGGATACCAAAAACTTATTTGTATCTGTGGATGCATCATCATTGAATATGCCTGGTGTGATTGAGCAGGCATTGGATGTTGAAACCATTGATTTACCTGTTGGATTAAAGGTTGAAAAAATTCAGCCAGATAGTGTGCAATTACAAGTGGATCATATTGTCACACGTATTTTAGATGTGGTTCCTACGTTTGATTTGCCACAAGGGTGGGAAGTACAACATGTGGTAGTAACCCCATCGATTGTGAAACTTTCAGGTCCAGAGGTTTGGTTAAGCACATTAAACAAAGTGGATACTGTTGCTGTGCGATTGCCATTGGAAGAGGGCTTGTTTGATGTGCAAGCCGAGCTTGTGCCATTGAGTGGGCAAGGCATCCATTTATTAGATAAAGATTTGAGTATACGTATTCGTGGGGAACTGAGTCATATCGATGCAACAGCTGATGCTGATGTGCCAGATGCGAATACACAAAAGAGTATTGGGGATAAATAAGTATGCGTCGTTATTTTGGTACAGATGGTGTGAGAGGGGTAGTGAATACTGACCCAATGACTGCTGAATTTGCTTTGCGTTTAGGTAGAGCCGCTGGTCATGTTTTGACCAAACATTTAAAACACAAACCACATGTCTTGATTGGTAAAGATACGCGGCTTTCGGGTTATATGATTGAATCAGCTTTATGTGCAGGGCTTACAGCCCAAGGTATGAATGTATTGCTTGTTGGTCCTGTGCCTACACCTGCAGTGGCTTATTTGACGCGAAGCCTACGGGCTGATGCGGGTGTGGTGTTATCTGCTTCACATAATCCAGCGGGTGATAATGGTATTAAGTTTTTTGCTGCCGATGGTTTTAAACTTCCTGATAGTGTGGAGCTAGAAATTGAAGCCGCACTTGATAACTTGCCACCATTACCACCTGCTTTGGAGATTGGTAAAGCTGTGCGTGTTGATGATGCACGGGGTCGTTATATTGAGTTTTTAAAGTCTTCATTGCCGCGAGGTGTTCGTTTTGATGGGCTAAAAGTGGTCATCGATAGTGCCAATGGTGCAGCTTATGATGTTGCCCCAAGTTTGTTTAAAGAAATGGGTTGTGAAGTCATTTCCTTATTTGACCAACCTGATGGTTACAATATCAATCAACAGTGTGGCTCGACATATCCTGAAACGATGTGTCAGAAAGTGATTGATGTAGGTGCGGATATTGGTTTTGCACTGGATGGTGATGCAGATAGACTCATTGCTTGTAATGCCCAAGGTCAGCTTGTGGATGGTGATCAAGTGATTGCTATTTTGGCTGACCATTTACTCAAGCAAGGAAAACTCAAAGGGCAGGCAGTGGTGACCACCTTGATGAGCAATATGGGGCTGGGTAAGTTCCTTGAACAACGTGGTGTGCAAATGTTGCGAGCAAACGTTGGCGATAGATATGTGTTGGAAATGATGCGGGATAAAGGTTGTAATCTTGGTGGTGAACAATCGGGTCACATGATTTTATTGGATAGCAATACCACGGGGGATGGTTTAATGACTGCCTTGCAGTTGTTATGTGCAATGCAAGAAACAGCGCAACCGCTTTCTGAATTGGCTAAAGATTTAACGCTTTATCCACAAAAACTGTGGAATATTGTGATGGAAAAGAAAGTGGATGTGTTAAGTGATGCATCTGTGCAAACATTGATTCAAAATGCAGAGCAAAGCTTGGGCAATACAGGTCGGATTAATGTGCGAGCATCGGGTACGGAACCAAAACTTCGGGTCATGCTTGAAGCGGAAAGTGAAACTTTGATGTTAGATGTTGGTAATCGTTTGGTTGAAGAGCTTACTTTTACTATCAAAACGTTGATGTAACCCAAAAATCTGAGGTTGACCTTGGATGCAGGGTTGCGGCATGCATCGCGGGGGTACTATGATGCTTGCGAATTGTTGCGTTGCTGCTCTTGTTTGGCTCGCAGGCGTATGCTTTCGCGGTGGCGGCGGAATACATATTTGGCAATACTGTTTTCTTCTTCATCACAACGGTAGTGAAAGCGTACACCAATATGTAATGCGTCGCTGTCTTGTTTTTTTACCCATGTCACCGTACCCACAAGTTCAAGAATGGTTGGTGGGAAAGAGGGGAGCATCATGGTGGTTTTGATGTAGTCACCTTTCTGATATGACTTTTTAGTAAAAAAACTTGTGCCCGTAACACTTAAATTTACAGAGCGTTCTTTAAGATCGCTGCGGTTGGCATCATTAAGCATATTAACGCCAATCAAATAGTTAAGCTTGGCATCTAAGGTTTCAATAGCAGCTGCCATATCATGATTAAGGCTTTCTTTCATATTTGAAGAAAAAATATCACGGCCGACCATTTCTTGTAACATACTATTTTGTCGAGAACGAATACCAATTTGTTCACTTTGGGCTTCATACTCATCTTTGGTGAGCAATGTATCTTGCATGGGCAGAATATCATCAATGCGAAAATCTTGTCTTCGATTTTGATCAGGCATAAGGCAACTCCTGTTGTTTTATTGATTTATCTTGGCCCATAGAAGCTTGGATAGGCATCACACCTTCATCACAATTGTCAGATTTGGCTTGTGTGAAAATATTACCTTGGCGAATTGCCTCAAGAGCTACGGCAACAACTTGTGGGTCGAACTGGCTTCCTGAGGCAAACTCTAACTGCTCAGCGCAAAAAGATAAGGGTTTGGCTTGACGGTAAACCCTGTGGGTGGTCATGGCATCAATAGCATCGGCTACACAAACAATACGTGCTTCAAAAGGAATTTCAGTGCTGCCAATTTTATCGGGGTAACCTTTGCCATCCCAACGTTCATGATGATGGCGTACAATTAAACGTTCACGAACCAAAGTATCCATATTTTTAAGAATAGAATCACCAATGGCAGGGTGGGCTTTCATAATATTATATTCTTGGTCGGTATACCGACCCGGTTTGAGTAGTACAGAGTCTGCTATACCAACTTTGCCAATATCATGTAACAAACCACCCGTTTTAATCAGTTGAACACTTTCATCATCCAGCCCTAAAGCTCGAGCAAACTGAACAGAAAGTAGGCTGACTCGAGATGAATGGTCTTTGGTATATCTATCCCTTGCTTCCAAAGAGCGTACCAATGCAATCAGTGTTTCATTCATGCTGTCAGCAAGTGCTGCATGCACAGCACGGTTATCCAAAAGCGTATCCAGTTTCTTGATGAGCAAACTGAGCATGTACCGGGATTCATCGGTTAAAGGTGATGTGTTTAAACGATTGGTTAAACATAAAACCCCCATAGGAATACCTTGAAGGTAAACAGGGATTGCCAAGTAAGCATTACTTTCAATATCTGGCCAACATGGTTTGACCTGCTGTTGGGGCAGCACCTCAATAAACTCTTGTGAAGCATGAATCAAAGGTGCAAAAGGTGTATCATGTAAGTGACATGTTTTCGCAATAGGATTAGGCGAATTACTGCCTTGGAATGCGACTTGCACCAATGTTTCTTTATTGCGCTCATACAAGGCAAGGTAACCACCTTGGGCATGCACCATATCAATGGCTATTTTTAGTGCGCTATCACATACTGAAGATACATCGGGGCTTTTGGGCATTTCGTCAAACATACGAAACAAAAGCCCTAGTTTTCTGTCCATTTCAAACATTTCAGGCAGTAACTTACTATCATGTGCGTGGTTGTTTGATGTGGCTGGAACTTTAATGATATTCTTTAGATCCAGTACATCTTGTACACAACCCAACAACACATCAGGGTCAAAGGGTTTGGCAAGTATATGCTCAATATTGAGACTTTTTGCTTGTTGGACATGTTTGTCGGTGAGAAAACCACTGATGAGCACAATGGGTGGCAATGTGATGTGTTTCTGCTGTAGTGTTGAAATTAAATCCAACGAATTACCATCACCTAGACTTAAGTCGGTGACAACCATATCCCAGCTCTGTTCATGTAAGGCAACTTCGGCTTCTTTGAGGCTGCTTGACTGCCCAATGTCCATTTTGATGTGCATACCTTGAATCACTTCGGAAATAATTTCACGGACAGCAGGCTGGTCTTCAATGACAAGGATTTTTAACATGGCTTAACCTTTGCGGACACCATAAGCTTTGATGGCAGCAGGTGCATATATGGATGAATCAGGTGCAATATAAGGTGTGAACTCTTCATTGTTTTCTTGGCGCTCAACGGCAGACCACTTGCGAAGAAGGGATTGGTAGCGTGCTGCATTATCAAGGCGAACACGTATTTCAGGCAATTGGAATGGTTTACTAACAAAATCATAGGCTCCTTGTTCTACAGCATGTATAGCATCTTCGATGCCAGAATAAGCTGTCATTAAAACGACAAGGGTTTTACTTGGATTTCCTTTGCTTTCTGCCAAGACATGCAGACCATCTGCACCAGGCATGACAATATCGGTGAGTACAATGTCAAAATGTTGTGACTTGATAGCAGCGACTGCATCATCACCGCGCTGAACCAAGGTGACTTGGTAACCAGAAGAATCGAGATATTCTTCAAGTAATGCGCCTAAAGCTTCATCATCTTCGGCGATAAGTAGCTTGGGGACAGTCAATCTTTTGACTCATACCGTTCATGTTTGGTATATAAACCAATCAATTGGGATTCTAGTTTTTCTTGTTTTTGCCCATAGGTATTGGTGCCATTTTGTTTTTGGGGCTGGGCTTCACTACCTTGCTCACGGGCTTGAGCAGAAATATTGACATGATCTGCAGTTTTACGCGATTCGCTTGTTGGCGTAGGTGTATTTGATGTGCGCGACTGCTGTTGCAGTAGTCGTGAAACCAAACCATCTGTAGGACGAATCGTCATAACGGTACCAACCTCTTTTAAATCTTATTCTTAGAATGTATGCTGTTACACATTCACCCTTTCAGAACAAACCATCGGCAATAGTATGCTGGACTTTAACTTTATTTTTTCTTTTTTGGTTTTTTAACTTTTTTCTTGGTTTTTCGCTTTTTCTTAGGCAGCACATCATCATTGATAATAGCGCGAAGGCTAGCTGGTTCATCAGGAATAGTACGGGTTTGTTCGTATTCGTGTTTGGATACTTTGAGCACTTCAATGGGTTTGCTCAAAAATGCTTGGATATTTTCAAGCAGTTCTTTTTCTTCAGGTGCACAAAAGGAAATGGCTGTGCCTTTATTCACACCGCGCCCTGTACGCCCAACTCGGTGTACATAATTTTCTTCGCGTTCGGGTAGGTCATAGTTAATCACATAATCAATATCGGCAATATCAATGCCGCGCGCACTGACATCGGTGGCAATCAGGATATTGCCATGCCCTTGTTTAAAGCTACGCATAATGTCTGAACGTTCATGTTGATCTTTATCGCCATGAATGGTGACTGTTTCAATGCCAACCCTAGCCATGGCTTTGGCAACGCGCTCTGCGCGAACACGCGTACGTACAAAGACAATCATACGACTATCAGGGTTTTCGTTGATAAACCGCTCCAAAAAGAAACGTTTATCATCCATATCGACAAACATGACAAAGTGCGTGATGTTTTTGGACACTTTGTCTTTGGGTGAAACTTGAATACGAATGGCAGCCGATTTTACTTGGGAATACGCAAGTTTTTTAATCTCATCATTGATGGTTGCGGAAAAGAATAGGGTTTGGTGTTTATGATAGACCATCTTTTTGATGTATTTAATGTCTTCAATAAAACCCAAATCAAGCATATGGTCGGCTTCATCCAAAATCAGCGTGCTCACGCCTTCCAGTTTAATCACATCTTGGTTAATCAAATCAAACATTCGCCCTGGGGTTGCAATCAAAACATCAATACCATCTTGAAGCTTGGCAATTTGTTGCTCTTGCTCTACGCCACCATACAAAGCAAAGGTTTTAACGCGGGTATGTCGTGCCAACTTGGTAAATACTTCGCCAATTTGCTGGGCTAATTCGCGGGTAGGGGCAAGCACAATACATTTGATGCCATACGAACGTTTACTGCTTTTAAATTTATGAATTTTATCAATCACAGGAATCGCAAAAGCTGCGGTTTTACCTGTACCCGTTTGAGCAATCGCGAGCACATCTTCACCTGCCATAATGGATGGAATGGCTTTGAATTGAATATCCGTTGGGCGTTTAAAACCTAACTTACTTAGGTTTTTTTTGATGTCTTCAGAGATGTGGTATTGCTCAAATTTCATAGAATCCTCTTTCGCAGAGCGGTAAGCTAACTATTTTATTTGCATATGCCTATGAAAACAGAGCAGCGGTTAGGTTGCTCTGTTTTTATGCGAAATTAGGCTAGAAACTTTTGCTTACGCGTAGAAAGTACCAGTTATCCGTCACTTGTTGGATGCCGTTAACATCTTGATACACAGGAATTCGATATTCGCCGCTTAAATTATAGCCATCATCGAGAATCCATTGAAAGCCGGGTGAGATAAAAATGGAGTGCAATCCTGTGTTGGCAATATTATCCAAAACATTTCCATTTACATTTTGGTATGCAATGTTACCTGTTGCAGTATCTATGGTTCCATCTGTGCTGTCTTGCTCTGATTTTACGCCGTTTAAATCGAACTTGATATTAAATAGAGATGTAAGCCGATAGCGGGTGGAAATGTCGTAGTTTAAGCGGTTGCCCACCTTATACCCTAGATCGTTTCTTGTATTGGCTTGGTAAAACAATGAAGGCGATATTATCCACTGGGCACCACCATCATCATGTTGTCCAAAGGCTAAAACACTATTGATGCTAAATAAGGCATCCCATGCATTGGTGCCTGCTTGCATCATCATGTGGACGAGCTCGCCTTTTGCATTTCTGGCATCAGATGTGCCTGTTGGAGCTTTAATACCAATGCCAATAGAAATGCGTTTTCGGGTTCTGAATTCGCTATCTTTGTAAAGATTGCGGATATAAAGAAGTGATACATCTCCAATGCCTTGAATGGTATCCATCGTCATGTTTTTGTATGTAATGTTCCCCATCATTTTCATGCCCATTTGCATATCCATATCATTGATAATGTAAGGTAAAGTCAGAAGTAAGGCATTATCTTGGTCAATACGATATGAAACATTAGCTGCTATTTTTTGCATCACCATTTTTGTGGATACGGTATACATACCAGTTGTTACACCGGCCAGTTTGTTATTGATAATTTGGGTCGAACTGATTGTGGATGTCCCTGTTTTATTGGTTTTCATAATCATGGTGTCGTATTGCAATGAAATGTTAAACCCATTGTTTGAACCAACACCATCCATCCCCGCAGCGATACAACATGAAAGTCCACATTCGCTAGCGTTTGATTGTTGTGATAATGCTAAGCTGCTACATAGCAAAGCTGTTGCGATGCTTAAAGTTTTTACCGTATTCATTGATTTCTCCCAAAATTTGATGGACAAACTTTAGGAAGTAGGTGAAGGCTTGAACATGCGACACGATGCCGCAGGGTTTAGATTATTCGTTGACAGGGCGCTTTTGTAGCTTGCGTTGCAAGGTGCGGCGGTGTAAACCTAGCTGCCTTGCAGTTTCGGAGATATTACCGCCATTTTCTGTGAGCACTTTTTGGATATGTTCCCATTCCAAACGTTTGGGTGACATGGGCTGTTGTTTGACTTCAATGCCTGTATCGCCCTCGCTTTTGCCCAAGGCTTTGAGCACTTCATCAGCATCGGCGGGTTTAGCGAGATAGTGGGTTGCACCCAGTTTGATGGCTTCCACAGCTGTGGCAACGCTGGCATAACCTGTGAGCACCACTATATGTGACTCAGGGTCTAACTTGTGGATTTTTTCAATCAATACCAAGCCTGAGTCGCCAGGCATGTTTAAATCAATCACTGCATATTTGGGCGGTACTTCGCCGACTACTTCAAGCGCTTGTTGTACATTGTGAGCGGTGAGCACAGAAAAACCACGTTTGCTAAGCGCATTGCCCAAAATACGACAGTATAATTCATCATCATCCACCAAAAGCAAGGTGGGGTGGGGTGTAATCATATCGTCCATTATTTCATGCATGGGATGACCTTATGTTTTGCAGTGGTAGTTGAATATAGACACAAGCACCACGGTTATTGCTTTGGTTTTCAATGTGAATATTGCCACTCATGCGTGAAATTACGGCTTGCGCCAAATAAAAGCCTAGTCCTTGCCCATTGGGTTTGGTGCTCACAAATGGTTTGCCTAAGGTTCTTTGTACTTCCTTGCTTAAACCTTCACCATCATCGCAAATATCGATATTCAAATGCGTATCATTCCAGTTGAGATTGAGTTTGATATGTTGTGCTCCTGCATCTGCTGCATTGTTGAGTAGACTCATCAAGGCTTGTTGCAAGGTGTCGTCCACCACAAGTTCAGGTGCATCTTTTGTTGAGGGGAAGTGGGTTTCAAGTTGGGTGAGCTTATGTTCGTTTTGCCAATGTTTACCAATGTTAGTGATATAATCGGTGATGACCATGTTTTTGCCACCTGTGGCGCGCAATTGCCCAGCACTGCTGCTCATTTGCGAAATCGTGGTTTTGCAGCGATTCACTTGTTCTCTTAAAATCTGAACTTGCTCTAAAAGCTCTGTATTATCGGTATACTCACGTTCCATTTCTTTGGTTAAAATAGCCATGGTTCCCAATGGTGTGCCCAGTTCGTGGGCAGCGCCTGCTGCCAATGTGCCGAGGGCAATCACATGTTCATCACGCAAGCTTTTTTCATGGGCAATCGCAAGTTTACGTTCGCGGTCACGCAGGGATTCCGCCATGGAAACCACAAAAAATAAAATCACCACCACACTAAATAAAAAACTCGCTGCCATACCAATGGCATGGCTGTTCATAGCGGAGTTGCTCATGTTTGCGGGGTTCATGTATCCCATGCCTTGGTTTTGTTGGTAGGGGAATAAGAGAAGAATGGCATAACTGATGGTGGTTACCATCGCCATGCTCCAAATATAGGGTTTGGGGAAAATCGCAGCGACCAGCAGTAGGGGTAATAAAAATAAGGACACAAATGGGTTGTTTGAGCCGCCAGTGTAGTAAAGCAATAAGGTGAGTGCCAATACATCGATGCAAAGCTGAAAAAATAAATAGTTGGGCGAAATGGTGGATGTTTTGGGTTGTTTTAGCCATGTGATGATGGTGAATGCAGCGTATAAGCCGACAATAAACATCACTTGCAGCAAAGGAAAATGGTTGTCACTCAAACGAACAGCAATGGTCAGCAATAAAATTTCATATGCAACCACCATGCTTGCTCGAAATAAAAACAAGCGGTTGAGGTGGTAAATATTAATATTGGCAGTGTTGCTTGCTGCTGTCATGATGGGGTTGCTTGCTCCCGTGTGCGAAATGCTAGGTTTCGCGTCGTTTGTTGTCATACTTGTGCGCTAAAGCATGGGCTGATAAAGGCAGGCTTGTCAATAAACAGATAAATTTTAAGGGTATTCATGAGCGAACTGACAGAAACGGAACATCAACAAGACAAAGTGATTGCGCTGCATCCTCGGCTTGCCGAAATGCGCTGGGGTGATGCGGCGAGTAAGTCTCGATTTGAAGAGTTTGAACGTTTGGTTTTGTCGTTGGGTTGTCCGTTGGAAGAATCGGTGTTGATGAATGTGCGCCGAGCATTGCCCGCCACATTGATAGGTTCAGGGCAAGCCAAAGATATTGCACGGCGTGTTGAAATTCATGAAGCTGCCGTGGTGTTTGTGGACCATCAATTATCACCCATTCAACAGCGTAATCTTGAAACAGCTTTTAATTGTAAAGTGATTGATAGAACAGGTTTGATTCTGGAAATCTTTGGCGCAAGAGCCCAAACAAGGGAAGGGGTGATGCAAGTGGAGCTTGCTAGCCTTAACTATCAAATCAGTAGGTTGGTTCGCACTTGGACACATCTTGAGCGGCAACGTGGTGGTGTTGGTTTTATGGGTGGCCCTGGTGAGCGTCAACTGGAGCTGGATAAACGTATGATTCGCGATAGCATCAAACGCATTGAGCAAGACCTCGCCAAAGTACGTCAAATGCGGGCAACTCAACGTGAAGGTCGTAAACGTAGGGATGTATTAACTGTGGCATTGGTGGGTTATACCAATGCTGGTAAATCCACATTATTTAATAAAATCACCCAAGCCGATGCTTATGTTGCCGACCAATTATTTGCTACATTAGACCCCACGCTGAGGCAAATTAAGCTGCCCAACAGTGTTACTTTGATGATGTCGGACACTGTGGGTTTTGTACAAGAATTGCCCCATGAGCTGGTGAATGCTTTTCGCGCTACTTTGGAAGAAGTGATTGAAGCCGATTTGATTTTACATGTGCGTGATATTTCAGACCCTGAAAGCCCTAATCATAAAGCTGTAGTAATTGAAACCCTAAAAGAACTTGGGCTAGATGGTGATCATGCGCCACCGATTGTGGAAGTGTTAAACAAGATTGATTTGGCTCCACAAGTGACCACTACCATTCGTGAAGATATTGATGGTTCGCGCATTGCATTGTCTGCAATTACAGGTCAAGGCATGGATGATTTGATGACATTGCTTGCCAAGTGGAGTGAGCAAAATATGGTTGAACTTGCCCTCAAACTACCCATCGCCGATGGTAAAACCCTTGCTTGGTGTCATGAGCACGGCCTAGTGTTATCTCAGCAAGCTGATGATGAGTGGCTACAAATTAAAGTGCGGATTTCACCCAAATTTCAAAGCCAAGTGCAAGATTGGGTGGTGAAAGGTTAACGCCTAGCATCAGTTAGTTGCTTTTATTAGCTGTGGCATCATACAGACTACCTGAAACATACTTATGCAAAATGCTAGTCACTAATGTTTGATAGGGAATACCTTCTTCCAAAGCTCTTCTCTGAATTGCGGATAAATCCCTTCCAGATAATCTTATATTGATTCGCTTATCTTTTTTGAAAGTGGCGGCAGCTATCTGCTCAATAGATTCTTTCCGCTCATCCGTCATCACAGATTCAAATTCACCAGACTCGTAAGCATTGAGAATGTCTTGTTCTTCTTTGTTTAATTTGACCTTTTTCATGTTTTTCCTCCAAGGTGCTGTTTTGTCGCTTTTCTGCTTGGCACTACGGTTTTAAGAAATATTTCCTCGTCATTTTCAATATAGGGCACCAAATATGCGTAATCGTCGATTGCAACGATAAACACCCGTTGGTGGGAATACTTCTCTTGGTTCGGGTGCGAAATATCATCAAGCAAACAACCTGACTGAAGAGAAAAAATAATATCTTCAAATGAAACACCTCGCTCTTCAATAAGCTTGCGATTTTTGTCGGGATTCCAGTTGATGGGTTTCATAAGAGGGAGGATAGCACAATTTGTGTGCCTATTGCAATCATATCTCAAAAGGTATGTTTATGTAATAGGGTAAATGGCTATATCTTAAAGTATGGGTTTCACTAAAGCTTCAAAGCCAAGCAGGGTTGGGTGATTGAATAAGATAACAGAAATACGCGAATCAAGCACTGACCCCGTTTGCTCCGAGAGAGTTGGTGAACCCAACTAGCAAGTGCACCACAAGCCTAGAAATGAAGACTGTAGTGGTCCAGTAAAATGGCAGCGGGGTTTAAATGAAAATACGAATGGATTGTTACGCCAATATTTCCCTAAAGGCACCAGCTTTAAAAATATGACTGATGAAATGCTTGCTCAAGCTGTGCGAAAGATTAATCATCGACCCAGAAAGTGCCTCAACTATCGAACACCTCATGAGGTCTTCAATGCGGCTAAACGTGGTGCACTTGGAACTTGAATTCACCGTTTTCTTATTGGGACTTTTACCACAGACCCAAGTCCTGCAATTCTTGCTTTAGAATTTCTTGCTCTTTCTGTGTAATTGTAGCCCAATTTCTTGAAGAAGATGGTTGTTTTAGAACCGCTTTAGCAAGAGACTCTGTATCTTGGTTTATATCGATATTCGTTAGATTAAAGCCTTGATCTAATTCCCCAACATCCTTTTGCCAATCAGCTAGCTGAATATAACTGATCTTGAGGTGCTCTTTTATTTGAGGATCTTCAGTGCTGCGTAATCCAGCAATTATGGCTTTTTTGATTTTATTTTTTGGATAGGGAAGTTTGTTTTCGTCGGCTACACAACTAGGAGAAGGAGCCGATGTTTCTATTGCTTTTCCGTATGCCTGAATAATAGCCATTAAGTCATTTGATTGGTTGCCTGATTCAGATGTTTTGGAATACTGCTGAAACCATATTTGCCCCGCTTCTTCAACCGAATACCCCTCATTTACTAACTTGGCTTCATACGCAATTCGTTCCCTGTTATCTTCGAAGCCTCTTGTAAGCCATTTTGCAATAATACTTGCACCCAATGCCCAGAAAAACTGAGACCATGTACCATCAGAGAATAGAGCTACGATAAGAGAATACAGTGCTATTATTGATGCGCCAATCCAGATCCACCCAAATAGACTAGTAATGAGTTCAAGAAATACTAATTTTGATTTTGTTTTCATGAGTAGCCCCTTATTACCTTAACTAACTATACAGGAGCAATAAAAAATTCCACATTATTGATTTCTATAGGTGGATATATTTTCCATTATATTGAATATTAAACAGTAAAAGAGGATTGTTGCTCCCACCCCTGATAATACCTTATATAAGCTATAAACATGGATATTGTCAATTTTGGATTGTGCTTTGCTTGTTTCTTTGATTGTATCAGGGTGTGAACTAGAGGTAGCCATGCTTATGGTGGTAATCATAAGTATTTTGCTGTTTGAAGGGAGTAGGGAACATGAAGAAGATCATATTAAGTTTGATGTTATTGTTGTTTACACAACCAGTATTTGCCGATGAGCTGGCAGATAGCTTAAAAGGGTATTGCGAAAAGTTGAAACAGTGTACCAAGGCGCAGATGAGTGCTCAGAATATGCAAAGTATGCCAGCAGGTACGTTGCAAATGATGGAGCAATCTTTGGATTACTTGTGTTTGGATATGGTGGATAATTATGATAGGGCTGTAAAAAATCATGATTTGTATCAGCCTGCATTGGCATGTTATCAAAGCTTGGAGAAACAAAGCTGCGATGCTATGCAAAATGAAACGGCAGAGTGCAAACGCTTTGCTAAACTTGCTGAGAAATATAATCATTAAAGCTGTGTGAGGGTAGTTTGATGCGTGTACATTATATCCAACATGTAGCTTTTGAAGGGTTAGGGGCGATACAGCCTTATTTGCAAGCTCAGGGTCATGATTTAAGTGTGACGAGGCTGTATGCTGGTGAGCATTTGCCAAGTGTGGATACATTTGATTGGTTGATTGCCATGGGTGGCCCCATGGGTATTTATGACTATGATGAGTATTCATGGTTACAAACTGAGAAGGTTTTTATCAAACAAGCTATTGATGCGGGTAAAACGGTGTTGGGTGTGTGTTTGGGGGCGCAGTTGATTGCTGATGTCATGGGTGGTTCAGGAGATAAAAGAGCAGTGTATGCAAGCAAACGTAAGGAAATCGGCTGGTTTGATATTCAATGCTCGCCTGAATTACAGGAAACAGTGCTGGATGGGGTGTTTCCTCAAACCTTCGAAGCTTTCCATTGGCATGGGGATACCTTTGATGTGCCAGCAGGCGTGAAAGCTTTGGGGGCGAGTGAAGCATGCGCTAACCAAGGTTTTATTTATGATAATCGGGTATTGGGTTTGCAGTTTCATCTAGAAACCACGCCTGAATCAGCTGCTGCATTGATAGAAAACTGTGGTGATGAACTGGATGCCAGTTTGTCGAAGCAAAACAGTTATGTGCAGTTGGCAAAGGAAATGCTTGCTGATCAACAACGGTTTAGCCGTTTAAATCAAAGCATGGTTAAAGTATTGAAGGCATTAGGAGCGTAAATGACAGATTTATTTGAAAACAAAGCGGGTGATTGGGATAAGGGTGATATGAAGCAGATGCTTTCCCAAGCGATTGGTGGAGCGATGGTGCAAAAGGTTGGTTTTGAGAAACAACATCATGTGATGGATTTTGGCGCGGGTACGGGGTTGATTTGCTCAGCCATTGCGCCACATGTGCAAAGTATTGCGGCAGTGGATATTTCGCCTTCGATGTTGGAACGATTGGCAGCTAAACCTGAGTTGCAGGGCAAAGTGACTACGGTTTGTCAGGATATTTTAGATTGTCCCATTGATGAGAAGTTTGATGTGATTGTGAGCGCTATGGCTATGCACCATGTGCAAGATACAGATGTTTTGTTGCAAAGCTTTTATGAACATTTGAAAGATGATGGAAGGGTGGCTTTGGCAGACTTAGATGCGGAAGATGGAAGTTTTCATCCTGCGGATATTGAAGGGGTGTTTCATGATGGATTTGAGCGAAGTGCGCTACAAAAGAAATTAGAGCAAGCTGGCTTCCTCGATGTGCATTTTGAAACGGTAACAACCGTTTATAAAGATGATAATGCATATCCCATTTTTCTTGTTATGGCGCGCAAAGCAGAGAGGGGATAAATCTTGATTGCATTTTCTGATGGTGAAAAAGAAGTATTGGTGCATAAAATTAAGCGTTATTTTGATCAAGAACTGGATCAAGATTTAGGGCAGTTTGAGGCAGAGGCTGTGTTGGACTTTTTCGCAACCGAGGTGGGAAGTTCTTTTTATAACCGTGGTTTATTGGATGCACAAGCGGTATTGGCTGAGCGTTTGGATGTGATTCAAGATGCTATTTATGAGCTTGAAAAACCAACGACATTTAGGGAAGATCTGAATAAATCATGAACCACAACCTGCTTTGTCCAGACTTATTTAGACCTTTTTTAGCAAATGAGTGAGTCTATGAAAATTTGGGTAGATGCCGATGCATGCCCTGTGCCTGTGAAAGAGATGTTATTTCGTGCTGCAGAGCGTACACAAATCACAACAACTTTGGTTGCCAACAGTAAAATGCAAGTGCCCAAGTCGACTTATATTTTTAGTGTGAAGGTAGATAGTGGGGCTGATGTTGCTGATGCTTGGATTGTAGAGCATTTAAAGGGAAAGGATTTGGTGATTACGGCGGATGTACCCTTGGCTGCAGATGTGATTAAGAAAGGAGGTTTGGCATTAAGTCCACGTGGAAGTTTGTTTTCGCCGGAAACGATTAAAGCACAGCTGACCATGCGTAATTTTATGGATGAACTTAGAGGTAGCGGCGTGGTTACAGGTGGGCAGGCTGCATTTAGTCATGCAGATAGACAAACTTTTGCCAATCAGTTGGACAAGATTTTAACCCGATACCGTAAACAGGGAGGTTAGTTATGCGTGTGCAACATAAGATTAATTACTTGGAAATTCCGAGTAAAGATATATTGGTTAGTAAAAACTTTTTTAGCCAAGTGTTTGGCTGGTCATTTAAAGATTATGGACCTGAATACACCGCTTTTGTTGATGCAGGAATAGATGGTGTTTTTTATCAATCAAGTGAAACTGTTTCTATAGATCAGGGCAGTGTATTGGTGGTCTTGTATAGTGCTGATTTGGAGCAGACTCAGGGTGAAGCACAAGATGCGGGTGGAATGATTTGTAAGGACATTTTTATGTTCCCCGGTGGGCGACGTTTTCATTTTAAAGATCCTGTGGGTAATGAGTTTGCCGTGTGGTCAGATAAGTAAGTAAAAATGGAGACTGTAAATCCAACTGTGTAAATATTTCAAACAGCTAGAATGCTGACAGGAGTATTTATAATGAAGAAGAAAGACAAATATGACCCAAAGTTGGTCGCCTTAGCCAGTGAGTTGGCGAAGCATATGAAGACTGAGTCTGACATATCGAGCCTTAGTCAGCTATTAACGAAACTCACGGTTGAAACAGCCCTTGGTGCAGAGATGGAAGAACATCTTGGTTATGGTCATCATGAGCGTAGCGATACAAATAACCATCGTAATGGTTATTCCCGCAAGCGTTTAATTGGTGATCATGGTGAAGTT